>NZ_JBHSFV010000008.1:0-257876 GCF_042653865.1 Dokdonia ponticola
TTTAATGCCAAGATAAAAGCGTTTAGAGCACAATTCAGAGGTGTTAGAAATGTAGAATTCTTCCTTTTTAGATTATCTACTATTTTTGCATAATCCTAAAATCCCACAAGTTTTGGACTTGATCCATACCTAGCCGGCAGGCAGGAGCGTACTAACATAAAATGAAAAAGTCTCAATGAAATTCATTTCATTGAGACTTTTTTTGTGGGCGCTAAGGGATTCGAACCCCTGACCCCTTGGGTGTAAACCAAGTGCTCTGAACCAACTGAGCTAAGCGCCCTATTTTTACAAGATGGGCTCTTGTTGCATTGAGAAAAAGTGGTGGGCGCTAAGGGATTCGAACCCCTGACCCCTTGGGTGTAAACCAAGTGCTCTGAACCAACTGAGCTAAGCGCCCTTTCTTTCAATGCGGGTGCAAATATAAGCTAAAGTTTGTGAGTGTAAAACGTTTTAGTGAAAAAAATAGCCTCTTCATGAAAAAAGTTCTCAAAAGAATTCTAAACCCTTAAAACAAAGAGATAAAGACTAACTATTAATTTTAATATCTTAGCTCAAAAAGATTTCTTGAAATATATTTCTTTAATAGATGAACTTGGGATTACATTAAATGACATTGCTCAGATAGATGCTGCGCATATTATTCGTATCCAAAAACAGCTTAAAGCAAAAGCTGTTCTAGAAAACAAAAGCAACCTAGGGGAACTTTCTGAACTTGTAAGCCAGCTCGAAAATCAAGAAATCAAAGAAGCGCATCTTTTTATTGAAAGCCATCTATGGTTAAAAAATATTCTGTTAGGGAAGCCAGAGGAGTTGACTCAAAAATCATTTGAATCTACCTACAACCCTCGCCCTGTCGCTGCTTTTTCAAAAGTATTTATAAGCCCTTTTTTAATACAAACGCTCAAGCCTACGCTTACCTATATCCTTTCTAAAGGTAAATACCACTTATTAGTACGGATAGCATCTCAGGAGCGCTTTTTTACTGAAGAGGTGCGACAACTAATCATCAACTTTTTTACCACACGTCTTAATTATGCAAATAGCTATATAGCTATATAGCAGAAGGTAAATTAAAAGAATCCTCTCAGCCTGTATATTTCTTAAGAAATTCAGAGTTTATAGATAGCCTTAATATCTATATCGACTCCATCATGGATGAAGTGACCGAAGTAAATAGTACTATTATAGAAGTGTACAACAGTCACTTAAAAACCATAAATCAAGAATGGGAGTTTGCCGCCTCTGCAATGGTTGCTTTTGGTAGATTAAAACCTCCTAATCCCTACCAACAAGAGGTATATGAGAAAAATGCTGAAACTGCAAAATCAAGTATGTCAAGGATTGATTTCTCAGAGACAGATGAAAAAGGCTCATATACGAGTGATGGTGGCAATAACGTATTTATGGTAGTGAGAATCATTGTCATTCTTTTTATTGTGATTAGAGCCATTGTAAGTTTTTCTGATGACGGTCCCACTTATAACGATTATTATAATGACACCATAGATTTCCAAAGAATTATAACCGCAAATGAGCGAAATCAAAATAAATACAGCACCGACTCCGATAGCTTACAACCTATAGAAGAAGAAATTGCAGAAACTATCATAGAGAGCACAGAAGCATATGTGGAAGAGGATACACAGGAGGTCACCCAAGAAGAAAATGCAATCACTGTGGGTGAGATGGAGCAAACATTCACGACGGAATACACAACACTACCTAATCGTCCTAAAGGGTATTCGCAAGACAGTCACATTCGATTTTTATATAGTCTAAAAAGAAAAGTATCAAGAGGAGACAACAAAGAGCCAGAGGATATTGTGAAAATAACCCCTTTTACAAACCCCTACCCCAAAAGTTTTAATCCTATAGAAATAGAAAGTTCTAGTGGAAAAGAAAAATTGGTCATTAATAATGACACTCAAAAAGAACTTATTATTTTTAGACTCAAAGACGGGGTGGATCAAGCGATAATAATTCCTAAAAACGACAATGCCATTTTAGATTTTAAAGAAGGAGACTCTATCGCTTTTTATGCAGGTAATGATTTTGAGATATCAAAATTCTCTAATTTCTCAAAAAGACAAGATCTCTCTCATCTTTATAAAATTACATCGCTCAATACTTCATCCAGAATAGATGTCATGCCGTTTAAAGAAAATAATAACGAGACTAGGAATTTAAGATACAAACGTATAGAATCCTTAAAACTCTATAATACAGAAATGGAAGAGTTAGAAGCAATTGAGACCTTGTATAGAGATTTTTACAACAAGTACTACAAATAATCTAACACCATTACTTTAACCCTGTCTTAGAATCATCATTGAATTGCTGTCTCTTATCACGATCTTCATCTGGTAATAACGCAGACAACCCATACACAATATATCGAAGCGATTTGTAATCTTGCTTATCAAGGGCTTTTTCTCCGTCTTTAATAAGTCTATCGGCTTTTTTAGTATCTGTATATCCAGATGCGTATTTAAGAGACATAAAATAAGGAATGAAATTCTCATCATTTGTATGGATAATCAAATTATATAATTCATTAAATTCCTTGATTTTAGCATGTATCAAAAATTTGTTTCCTGAATTAATAACCGCTTTTTCATTTTCCACAATGCGGTCGTATTTCTTACGTAAATTCTCTTGATTGTTTTGTTCTAATTGGTACGCAACCGATTCTTTAACATCTTGATAATCTTCAATTTCTTTCGCAATCGCTTTATTTCTGGTTAAGGCATCAAATTCGTAAATCAGATGTCGTTTTGCATCATCCAATTGATACTTTTTATCAGAAACATCTCCTTCCTCAATAAGCATAGATTCAATCTGAATTTCCAGAAGTCCGATGCGTATTTTTTCTAATTGACCTGAAAATTCAAAATGCTCACTTTGGTTAGCCTCTTTGATTAAAGTTTCCAAATCATTAAGGATGGTATTTACTTCTGTGTTTATTTTTTTAATGCTAATCGCTCTTTCAGATTCGCTAAAAACATTTTCAAATTCTTGATCACAAGCTTGTAAATAGACACTAATCTTCACATCCCTAGATTCAGAAATTTCGACATCTATTTCTATGTCTGTCCCTTTTATAAGGTCTTCTTCTAGGTGCTCTCCCGATATTTCTATAAACCCAATGCTCAAGCCAGAACTTGGCAATCCATTTGATTTACCTTCAATGATATTGATCACAAGGCTTGTTTTAGATTGCCTTAAAATAGTTTTTGAAGCCGTTTTGTATAATTTCTTTTTTAAAGGTAGTACACTCCCCTTTTTAAAAATCTCTTCCAATCGAGTACTAGAAGCATCAAGATCATCTACTTCCATACAAATATCATTTGGCAAAGGTTGCCCTTGGACATTATAATTCCCTTGATTGATCGTTATCGTATCGTAGGACTTTAGGACTTGATTAGAAGCATCTAATAATTGCATTTTAAAACGATTAGTCGCCTTTGGTAATAACGGCACAAACTCTGCAAACCCATCTGTATTGATTGATTTAATCCCCGAGTCATATCCGCCATCCAACCGGAGCAATCTATATTTTGGTGCGTGACCTATCTCTATTTTACAAGAAATAAGCTCTTCCAAATCCCGCGTATTCTGCTCATAAAAGAAAGCACAATGAATATCATCTTTAATCCTCTCCTGTAAATCCTCTTCTACATCCTCCATCTCAAGCTTTGAAGGCTTGGAACCTGCATAATACGCAGCTCCCTCAACCACAGCAGCTGTAGGGTTAATACTAGCATCTACCAGAACACCAATCTCTTGCTTTATTTTGTTTTTAATGAGAGGTACATACGTACTCCCTCCTATAAGAACTAATCGATCAATATCTGTTTTCAATAATTGATTATTAGAAATAACATCTTTGATAAATTGAATCGTTCGATCAGTTTTTGGAGTAATATTCGTTTCAAAACTACCTCGGGTAATTTCTAGATACTCCGTCACCAATACGCCCTCAATTTCCATATCGATTTCGACCTCGGTACTTTCGTGCAAAGAGAGTTCTTTTTTAGCTTCTTCTGCCTTACCTAACAATTCAAAATAAACCCCTTTATTGGTTCCTTTTTGCTTGATACGCGACCAAAGTCCTTGAACGCCTATTTTTTCTTCTATAAAAGGAATCATTATTTTTTCAACAATCAAACTATCAAAGTCGGCGCCTCCCAAAAAGTTATCCCCTACATTATCGAGTACCTTAATCTCCCGATCGGTAACGCTAACGAGCGCTACATCAAACGTACCACCCCCTAGATCATAGACAATCCATTTTTTCTCTTCAGTACCTTCAAATCCAATGGTGTTTGCAAAAGCAAGGCATGCCGCAATAGGTTCTTGCAGAAGCACTACCTCTTTAAAACCTGCCAAATAGCCTGCCTTTTTTGTAGCATTCGACTGAATCGTATCAAATGAAGCCGGTATGGTAATCACTACAGAATCTATGATTGCCTCTCCCACAAAATTCTTTAATTCCGTGAGAATAATCGCAGACAGATCAATAGGTGATTTTTCTTTCTGTAATGAAGGAATGGTATACGTTTCTTGAGAACCCATTTTTCGCTTAAAAAGCATACATACATTTTCTGCATCTTTTTCTAAGTAATCGAGCGCTTTATCACCTACCACCGTTCTACCGCCCCTAAAGGCAATACAAGAAGGTAAGGTTTGTTTCAATCCGATCGGATTGTTATATAATTTTACACCATCTTCGCTCGCTTTAGCAATCAAACTATTAGTCGTTCCTAAATCTATGGCAAAATTTATCGTTCTCATACGCTAATCAACAATGACAATTCCTTTTTGAACTAATTGTAACGCTCCAGTGTCATTTTTTTTATAAATAATAGGCTTTAACACCTTTGTGATTTTTGAGTCTTTCCTCAAATCACCAGCAATCTTGGCCTCTACATCGGTCATTTCATTTTTATAAACCGTTCCCTGCGGATTTATCACTTGATACCCCATCTGCTCAAACTCATATAAAATCCTATCCAAGTTACGTTGTAAAGGTGTAATCTCAGCTTTTGTCGTTTTTTCCTGTATCGAAAAAACCTGATTAATAATCTCTGTCATGACATTGTTATTCTGATACCAATTTAAAGTATTTCTGCGACTACAAACGTACTACCACCTATAAATATAAAATCACGAGCGGTTGCTTTTTCCTTTGCTGCATCCAGCGCTTCCCCTACAGAACCATAGGCTACTCCCTTTAAATTATACCGAGAAGCAGCCGCTTTTAAAATAGCAACATCCATCCCTCTTGGCACATCAGGCTTGCAAAAATAGTACGTAGCATGAGTTGGGAATAGAGGCAAAATCTCATCCAAATCCTTATCGGACACTACCCCTAAGACAATATGTAAGTGATGGTATTTGATCGTTTGTAGCTGAGGTAGCACATAGGAAAGTCCTTCTTTATTATGTCCCGTATCGCAAATAATGGTTGGATATTCACTTACTAATTGCCAACGACCCTGTAATCCTGTATTCTTTACAACATTCAATAATCCTTTGGCGATATGTTGTATCCCTACGCCATATCCTTTTTGTTGCAATTGTGCTACGGTTACTTGTACGGTTCTGATGTTATGTTGCTGATAAGCTCCCTTCAAGTCAGATTTCATAGGGATCGCATCAAAGGAATATGCTTTAAAAAGGGGCGCATTCCGCTTTCGCGAAAGCATACCAAACACCTTTTCCGTTTCAGGATGATACTCCCCAATGACCACAGGAATTCCCTCTTTAATAATACCGCCTTTTTCTGCGGCTATCTCAGCATGGGTATCCCCTAAATATTGCATATGATCTAATCCAATATTGGTAATCACGGACACTTCAGGCGTAATAATATTGGTACTATCTAATCGTCCGCCCATTCCTACTTCTATAATCGCAATATCCACTTGCTCATCTGCAAAATAGGCAAATGCCATTCCCACAGTCATTTCAAAAAATGATAAAGTATTGGCTTCCAAAAAAGATTTGTTTTCGGTGACGAAATTGACCACATAATCTTCACTCACTGGTAGCCCATTGACGCGAATACGTTCTCGGAAGTCTTTAAGATGTGGGGAAGTATATAACCCTACTTTATACCCCGCTTCCTGCAATACAGACGCAAGCATATGACTCGTAGAGCCTTTACCATTTGTACCGGCTACATGTACCGATTTGAATTTTGCATGCGGATTTCCTAGATGCGTTGCTAGCAATAACGTATTACTAAGGTCTTTTTTGAACGCTACAGCCCCCTGACGTTGGTACATGGGAAGCTGGCTAAAGAGCCACGCGATTGTTTCTTGATAGGTGATGGTTATATATTTTTAATTTTTAATATGCGCACTCAAAAATACCTCTTGACTTCCCTTTTGTCTGTAAAAAAGTAGATTCTTATACCGATTCCGTTTAAATATTAAAGATACATAATTGATCTATAAAAGGAAACGCTACCGAATACGATTTCTTATTCATAAAAAAGGAGGAAAGATGTGAACATCTTTCCCCTTTATAGTACTGATTATTTTTCAACTATGCGTGAAAATAGCGTTCGTTGATGATCTTTCCATCTTTCCAAATCGTGCGGTTGACTTGTTCAAATCTATGCGAGACACCATCATTGGTTGTAAACTCCATTACGGCCTCATAATAAGATATATTCCCTTTTATAGCAATATTTTTCATTTCATATCCTCCAAAATGAGTTACAGTAGCCAATAATTCCTTTTCTGCTTGAATAGCCGTTTGCTTTCCTACCTTAGGCTCGTTATTCGCTTCTTGTAAGATAACATCATCTGCTAAGTATGTATCCATAGCTTCTAGAAATTGGCCTTTTCCTAGTAATCCCTTAAGATCTAACAAGGCACTCTCGATTTGATTTTCCATTTTGTATCGTTGATTTATGTTATTTTTTATCTGCCTATTAAGTCGACAAACACAAAATCACTTACATACGTTATGATGTCAATAAAGACATAGAACGTGTCAATTTTACTAAAATGAGAGGTTTTTTAATCAGAAAGGCTGAAACGGTATACGATTTTACCGATTTGTTTGGAAGGTGCATTGGAATCTGCATTAAACTTTGTAGCGAGCGCCGCAGCTTTTGCAGGGTCTAATAAACATTTTGTATTATTGGTTGTACCACGTACACCAGGTACAGCTTTGATTACTTTCCCTGTACGATCTACTTCTATACTCACCACAACAATTCCAGCCTCATTACATTCTTGAATGCGTTTGGGTTTTCCTAAAGCCTTACGCCCTCCTAGTTGGTAATTCCCATCACCATCCAGTCCTTTTCCTGTTCCGTAATAGCTGGATGCATTAGGATCGCCATTAGGATCCCCTTTATCACCTGCCTGATTATCGTCACCTTCGCCTCCTTGAGCCACACCATCTTTTTTTGGGCCATTAATTAGGGCATCTAATGCATTGGTGGTGCTCTTATCTGGCGTAGGATCTGGCTTTGCTTCTTCTACAGGTTTTTCAACAGGCTTTTCTTTAGGTTTATTTACCTTAGGCTTCGGTGTTTCTTTCGGTTTTTCCTCTATCACAGGAGCATCTTCTATGTCTTGTGTCACCACTTCTTCCGTAATTTCAGGTTGAGGTGGAGTTGGTACAGGTTCTGGTGCTGTGTTTTTAGGAGCCGATGCTACGGGTTGTGTCGGCTGTACATTTCCTGATCCTACACTAGAGGTGCCAAAATTAACGGCAATCCCTCCTTCTATCGGTGGATCCATATAGTCCATTCCTACCCAAAACATTAACAATAAGATGATTGCCATAATAATGCTACTTATGGTAAAGGATTTCTTCTTATGTGGCGTATCTAGGTATGGCACTTTATAGTATATATTAATTCAGGGATTCGTTTATACGCTACTTCGACAAGCTCAGCATGCCATTTCGCGAACCTGCCTCGCCGGCAGGCAGGAGCGTACCCATTCTCTTTTTAATTAGGTCGTACCGCTAATACAATCTTATATTTATTACGGTTGGCGATATCCATGATTTTTACAGCATTCTCGATAGGAACCCCCTCTTCTGCTCGTAAAATAATCGTTGGCTCTTCAACCCCGCTTAATTCACTGGTAATAAATGCTTCTATCCCCTGTTCGCTCACACGTTCTTTATTTACATAAAAATCAAGGTCTTTTGTAATACTAACCGAAAGGTTTTGCTTATTACTGGTCTTCCCTTTTGCTTTGGGCAATATAAGGTCTAAGGCATCGGGTGTAATCGCTGGAGAGGTCAATAGAAAAAAGACCAACAACAGAAATACAATATCTGTCATAGAACTCATACTGAACTCTGGGCTTACTTTATTTCTTCCTCGTAAGTTCATACTAGATAGGTTCGTTAAGAAGGTCTAAGAAATCTACCGCATTGGCTTCCATCGAGTGCACTACTTTATCTGTACGTACAACGAGATGATTATATCCCATATACGCAACAATACCTACAATAAGTCCTGCAACCGTGGTAGTCATTGCGGTATAGATACCTTCGGCTAAGGTTCCCATTTCTGCTTGCCCACTACTAGTCGCTAGCGTATGGAAGGCCATGACCATTCCAATAACAGTTCCTAAGAATCCTATCATAGGAGCGGCTCCTGCAATGGTTGCAAGTACACTTACATTTTTTTCAAGTTTATATACTTCCAAACGACCACTATTTTCTATAGCTGTATTGATATCTTCAAGAGGGTTTCCTATTCTGGAGATTCCTTTTGCGGTAAGTCTCGCCACAGGCGAATTGGTTTGAGCACATAGAATTTTTGCAGCTTCAATATTTCCATTGGAGACATTGTCACGTATTTGATTCATGAAGTTGCTATCTATTTTTGAGGCTGCTTTGATCGCAAATAAACGTTCAAAATAGATGTATATAGCCACAAAAAGTAAGACAAATAAAACACCTATAATGACCATACCAGAGACGCCTCCAGTAACCAAAAGGTCTATAATAGATAGTGTTTTTTCTACAGGCTCTTCTGTAGTAAGTGCATCGGCGGCATCTTGAGCGCCATCTTGCAGTAACATATTAATCATAATTCAGGATTAGTTAAGTTCATAACGCATTATATGAGGAATAAGTATGTGTTATAATGAGAACATGATGACAAGGTATATGTAGCCTACCAAAAATCCTACAGCCGCAAGCCAAGAGATTTTTTTAAGATACCATATAAAATCGATCTTCTCCATTCCCATCGCAGCAACTCCAGCTGCCGAACCAATAATCAACATACTTCCTCCAGTTCCTGCCGCAAATGCGATGGCGTGCCATAAATCGGCATCAAGAGGTGTACTACCATACATTCCTATCGAGGCTGCTACTAAAGGCACATTATCAATAATCGCTGAGAATACTCCTAATAATGCGACCACTACGTCTTGATTAGGAATTGCAGCTTGTAAGGCTTCGGCTAGATAGCGTAATGTCCCTACTTGTTCGCCTCCTATAGTTCCATAGACCAAGGTTTCTAAAGCACCAACTGCCATTAAGATCCCTAAGAAAAATAAAATACTACTGATTTCTATACGAGATAATGCTTTGTGAGCAGAGTATAAATGACGACGTTCTTTAGAAAAATCTTCTTCTGGGTGAATGTATTCTGAGACGAGCCATACAACTCCTAGTGCTAGCATCATTCCCATGTAAGGAGGTAAATGTGTTAGCGTTTTGAATACGGGCACAGAGACAATCATTCCGAGTCCTAAAAATAACATGGTTTTACTACTTAGTAAACGCCCTGCTTCTTCATCATCTTCTAGTTCTTCGACTTCTATGTCTCCTTTAAAGGCAGGCAAGTACATTGCAATGAAAAAAGGAATTGCAAAACAAAGAATAGATGGTATTACCAATGTCGTTACAAGTCCGCCAACAGATACTTTATTTGCAATCCATAACATTGTGGTTGTTACATCTCCAATAGGAGACCAAGCCCCTCCTGCATTTGCAGCAATCACCACAAGACCTGCAAACCAAAGCCTTTCGTTTTTGTTGCTTATTAACTTTCGCAATAGCGTAATTAAAACAATTGTTGCAGTAAGGTTATCAATAATTGCAGACAAGATAAACGCTAAGATTCCGATAATCCATAATAATTTTCTCTTGCTTCTGGTGCGTACGGCTGTTTTAAGAACTTCAAAACCACGATGCAGATCTATAATTTCTACAATGGTCATCGCTCCAATAAGGAATACGAGAATCTCTGCTGTTTTCCCTAAATGATGTAATAAGGTATTTTCAAAACCATGGAGGGCATCATCGCCTCCGGTTAAGAAATTAAAAACTTCTTCGTGAGAATCTACTACATTAAACCAACCTTGACTAAATCCAACAGCTAAAAATGCCCACATCAATGAGGCCATAATAAGTGCGGGGACGGTTTTATCAAGTTTTAAAGGATGCTCAAGGGTAATTGACAAGTAGCCAATAACAAAAATTAGAATAATAACTGATTCCATAAAAGTTGGTTTTTAAGAAGCTTTTAAAGTAGTTGTTTTAATGCAATTTCAAAAGCGGTATTGCTAATATTTTTTCTATCTGGGTTTTGATCATAGGTCTGTTGGATCGCATTTCGAATGGTCATAGACGTATCATTAAAGATAGCGTCGTCTGTCATTTGTACTTTACGTTCCATAAAATAAGCAAATACACGCGCCATCCCACAATTAGAAATAAAATCTGGAATGAGACTCACCTTAGCATCTGTATGCTCCATGATAGGACCAAAAAATATTTCTTTATCTGCAAAAGGAACATTCGCTCCACAAGAAATCACTTCCAATCCTGTATCGATCATTCGGTCTATTTGGTCTTGTGTGATTAATCGGGAAGCTGCACAAGGTGCAAAAATTTCTGTTTCAAGATTCCAAATACGCTCATTCATTTCTTCAAAAGGAATCAAATCATCACCGCCTAGTGTATTTCCAGCTTTAGCAAGGTACATAGCTTGTACTTCTTCAAAAGAAAATCCATCCTCTTTGATAAGACCTCCTACAATATCTATAATCCCCACAATCTTAGCGCCCATTTGAGCGAGGTAATAGGCTGCTGCTGCTCCTACATTCCCAAAGCCTTGTACAACGGCACGTTTTCCTTTGATGTCACCTCCATAAATATCGTAATAATGGTGTATGGCTTCAGCCACACCATATCCTGTAATCATATCTGCTACCGTATACTTACGTGTAACGTCTGGAGAGAATTTTGGATTTTCTATCACCTTAATTACTCCCTGACGTAATTGTCCGATGCGATTAATTTTATCGGCTTCTGTAGGTTGAAAATGCCCCGTAAACACCCCTTCTTGGGGATGCCACACACCACTTTCTTCTGTAATTGGAATCACTTCATGGATTTCATCTACATTTAGATCTCCTCCCGTACCATAATAGCTTTTTAATAAAGGAGAAACCACTTTATACCAGCGTTCCAATACTCCTTTTTTACGAGGGTCTTTAGGATCGAAGTTGATGCCTGACTTGGCGCCTCCAATAGCAGGTCCAGATACGGTGATTTTTACTTCCATAGTCTTTGCCAATGAAAGGACTTCATTCATATTAAGCCCTTTACGCATACGTGTACCACCACCAGCAGCACCACCACGTAATGAATTAATAACTACCCAGCCTTCTGCTTCGGTTTCTGGGTCATTCCAATGAAAAACAATTTCTGGAGATTTTTCTTCGTACTTTGAAAGGAGGTGTCTCATAGGTTGTATAAACACATTATAGTGTGTTACAAATATAAAAAGTACAATGTACTTATCTAGTAAAAGAACTTATAATTATGGGTAGAAAAAGCTAATCCCGCGGATACCATACAATTGCACCTGCATAAAAACTACTATGCGTCTTTTAACTAGGCAATTAAACAGAAGGTAACCAAATCATCCCAGCGCTATGGTCTTTGCTTGCTCCTGTAACGCTTGCCAAGCAATTATTTTTTCCTTCTAACTTTAACACCCCCAATAATCCAAAAACAATCGCCTCTTTATATTCGATCAGCATTGGGTCTGGAAGGACAATATTCACATCCTTGAGTTGCTTCAGTTGTGTCATTAAAAACGTATTATAAGCACCGCCTCCAGTAATTAAAACCGTGCTTCCTTCTTCAAATTGATTGGCAAGTTGTTGTGCGATATGCGCTGTAAAGGTGGCTAAAACGTCTTTAGGTTCTAGATCAAACTTTTCTATCAAAGGAAAAATATGCCTGTGCACCCATTCTATTCCAAGGGATTTGGGTGGTGATTTTTTAAAAAATGGCAACGCATTGAGTTGCTCTAATAATGGGATATGGGTTGTTCCCGCTTTCGCGAAAGCGCCCCCATCATCATACGCAGCTCCTAATTTTTGCGCATATTCATTAAGCACCGTGTTGACCGCACAAATATCATACGCAATGCGAGTACCCCCTTTTTGAAGAGAAACATTAGCAAATCCTCCTAAATTGAGGCAATACTCATACGACGAGAATAGCAAGGTATCGCCAATAGGCACCAAAGGAGCGCCTTGACCGCCCAATGCCACATCTTGTACTCTAAAATCACAAACTACCCTACATTGGGTAATGGTTGCGATTTCTGGTAAATTTCCTATTTGCAACGTATATCCTTGATCGGGTTGATGTAAAATAGTGTGTCCGTGAGCGCATATGGCATCTACTTGCTCGCGAGATATCGTATTTTTCTCCATAAATTGATTAATCTCCTCTCCGAGATACTCTGTATAACTTTCGTTTAATTCCTGAAGTTTGTGTTTGTTATAATGAACTGCTTTTTGAAGTTTTTCTATCCAGATTTCAGGATAGGCGTACGTTTCTGCCACAATCACCTCCGCTTTATAGTGTGGGTTTATGGTCATCTTTATGTAGGCGAGATCTATCCCATCTAGGCTCGTACCACTCATCACTCCGATAACGTTATAGTATTTTCTTTTCATCACGTTAAAATTATTGAGAAAAATGTAAGATTCTAGTATCTTTGCATACAATTTTTACATAATTCTTAAAAAATACATCCAAATGGATTTTAGTTTAACTGAAGAACATATAATGATACGTGACGCAGCACGTGATTTTGCTAGAACAGAATTACTCCCTGGCGTTATAGAACGTGATGAAAAACAACACTTTCCTGCCGAACTTGTTAAAAAAATGGGGGATCTCGGCTTTTTAGGAATCATGGTAGATCCAAAATATGGAGGAAGTGGTATGGATGCTATTTCATATGTATTAGTTATGGAAGAGTTGTCTAAGATAGATGCTTCTGCTTCTGTGATTGTCTCTGTAAATAATTCTTTGGTTTGTTATGGACTTGAAGCGTATGGAAATGAGGAGCAAAAACAAAAATATCTTACCAAACTAGCTACAGGTGAGTTTGTAGGGGCTTTTTGTTTAAGTGAGCCAGAAGCTGGATCTGATGCTACATCACAAGCAACTACCGCGATAGACAATGGAGATCATTACGTATTAAATGGTACCAAAAACTGGATTACCAACGGAGGACGTTCTGATGTATACCTCGTAATCGCACAAACGGATAGATCCAAAGGACACCGCGGAATCAATGCATTTATTGTAGAAAAAGGAATGCCTGGTTTTGAAATAGGTCCTAAAGAAGATAAATTAGGTATTAGAGGTAGTGACACCCATACCTTACAGTTTAATGATGTAAAAGTACCTAAAGAAAACCGAATCGGAGAAGATGGATTTGGGTTCAAATTTGCTATGAAAACACTTTCTGGAGGTCGTATCGGAATCGCTGCTCAGGCCCTAGGAATTGCCTCTGGAGCTTATGAATTAGCGCTTAAATACTCTAAAGAACGCAAAGCGTTTGGCACAGAAATATGTAATCACCAAGCGATTGCCTTCAAACTTGCCGATATGTATACCGAAATTGATGCTGCTCGTCATTTAGTTATGAAAGCTGCTTGGGATAAAGACCAAGGCAATAATTATGATCGCTCTAGTGCGATGGCAAAATTATATGCTTCAAAAGTAGCCATGGAGCACACGGTAGAAGCCGTACAGATACATGGAGGGAATGGTTTTGTAAAGGAGTACCACGTAGAGCGTTTAATGCGTGATGCAAAAATCACTCAAATTTATGAAGGAACTTCAGAGATTCAGAAGATTGTGATTTCCAGAAGTTTAATTAAGGAATAAGCAAGTTTTCATACATCTTTTTACGCTTTCGCGAAAGCGGACTTGTGAGATTCACGATCCTAGGAAGAGCAAAGCGGTAAAGTATAGAACATACAATCCCCAAAGCGAGTCTACACAGACTCGCTTTTTTTATCAAGACAATTTCATTTATCGTACCTTAGTACCGCAAACAAAATCATCTCTGTGATTAGAGGAATTGTCTACATGCTTATTGCCGCATTCACCTTTGCGTGGATGAACCTTCTGGCAAAATACCTACAAGACTTTCACCCGCTTCAGGTGGTTTTCTTTAGAGCCACAGGAACGTTTGTTTTTATTTTTCCTTACATGCTTTACAAAAAAGTACCCGTAATTGGCACAAATGTATTTTGGCTCAGTCTAAGAGGGGTTTTGAGTTTTGTTTCGCTTGCTTTATTCTTTAAGGTGGTACAAGACATCCCCTTAGGTTCTGCGGTTGCTTTACGGTATACAGCTCCTATTTTTAGTGTGATTCTTGCCTATTTTTTTTTGAAGGAAAAAGTAAAGTTCTGGCAATGGATTTGCCTTGTTCTATCACTAGTGGGTGCTTTTATTATGAAAGGAGTTGATTTTCGGATAGACACGCTGAGTTTTGTTCTTATCATGTTTTCATCGCTCTTGGTAGGAGGTGTATTTGCCATTGTACGGTATCTAGGATCGCGCGAGCATTACTTAACAATTATCAACTACTTTATGGTCTTTTCTATTGTAGGGAGTTTGTTTTTTATTCAATACTGGCGTATGCCTGTAGGTAATGAATGGTGGTGGGTTTGTGGCATTGGCGTTTTAGGGCTTATAGGTCAAGTTTTCTTAACCCGATCTTTTCAACTAGCTGACACAAGTACGGTGGCGCCCATCAAATATATGGAGCTTGTATATGCCTTACTTTTTGGCTTTTTCTTGTTTGGCGAAAGCTACTCGTTCTGGCCCATTTTTGGAATGACACTCGTCGTTTTAGGAATGCTCTTGAATGTATGGATTAAACGGAGGGGGTAATTAGTATTAATAATAAAAATAATAGTTCTAATAATTTTAGATATATTAGACTTCTTTTACCTAAATGATTAAATGAATCTAAAAATATGATTTCTGTTATAATCATCGAAGATAATGAAGAGGCCCAAGCGTATCTTTCGCAAATCTTACAAAAGCATTTCCCTACAATTCATATTTTAGGATATGCTACCTCTGTTCAAGAATCTATAAAATTGATAGATCGTTATGATCCTGAGTTGGTTTTCATGGATATAGAGTTAACTGACGGCTTATCTTTTGAAATTTTTGACACAGTTAAAGAACCCGACTTTGAAGTTATTTTTATTACCGCTTTTGAGAATTTTATTCAAAAATCACTTGATCATTTTGCACTAAATTATATCACAAAACCTATAGACATCCCTAAGCTACTTGCCACCATAAATCATTATGTGAAATTAAAACAGCGGTTATTCACGATAGAGAAATTTGAGTTATTTAAAAACCTTACCCAGAACAAACATGGCCAGCTCCTTATTCAGACCACCAATGAGCATATCCTAATAAAAATTACAGATATCACTAAGCTAGAAGCTGAGGGGAATTACACTTCTATATTCTTGAACGATGGCAGAAAGCTATTGGCTTCTAAAGTCATGAAGTACTATGAATCTCTACTTCCAGAGGTTTCTTTTTTTAAAGCACATCGCTCTACTATTATAAACATAAATTGCATCGCGTCTATCTATAAAAAAGAAACTATTATCCTAAACAATGCTGACAGAGTACATGTCTCTGCGCGAAATAAAAGAAAATTAACTGAGCTAATACATCGGCTTTCATAAATCAAACCTCCCTTAAAAAGATACTTGTAAACTAGCATTTCTTTTAAGCAACGTATTTCTCTTAATCATTTATAGTTTATACATAACTAAGAAATCAATCTTCCATAAGGTATGGCAACCAAAGCTCTACTTTTGTCCCACTACCTGTATCTTTATCCTTAATAATACATCTCGCTTTTTTGTTAAACGTTCTTGCATATATATCTAAACGCTCCTTAAGAATTGTACCGGATAATGATTTATGTCCTAATTCGTATTCTCTATCTTTAATCGCTTTAGAATACCCAATACCATTGTCTTCTATTGAAAAATAGAGCACTTGATCCTTTAGGTTTTGAATAATAGTAATGATTATTTTCTCTCCTTCTGCTCCTTTAAAGCCATGATCAATAGCATTCTCCACGAAAGGCTGCAAAAACATTGGAGGAATCAATAATCCCTCTTGATCAAGGTTTTCATCTACATGAATATTAAAAGCAAACTTTTTTGAGAAATTAGATTGCAATTCTAGGTAAGTGTTTATCGTTTCTAGTTCTTCTTTAAGCGAAATAAACTCTTCTCTGGAGTTCTCTAATATAGATCGTAATAGGTTTCCTAATTTTGAAATATAGGGTATTGCCTGATCTGACTTCTTATAAACAAGCCCACTAACAGAATTCAAAGCGTTAAACAAAAAATGAGGGTTTAATTGAGAGCGTAATAACCGCTGCTCTAGATTAGATGCCTTATATCTATTTTGCAATTGCCTTTGCCTATAGAACAAAAAGCCCAAACTCACAAAAGACAACAATAAACCTCCTAACACCCAATTAATTATACTACGTTGCTTTATGATTACTTCCTGATTTTCAGTTGTTATTTCTAATAATTTAATAGAGTCATCCTTTTCTTTCGTCTGATATTTTAATTCAAGATCATTCAGGTTTACCTCTAATTGATGTTGATAAAAGTTTTCTATAAGTTTATTAGAACTTTCCAAGGTAGTTTTTAACCCTTCTGTATTATTAGTTTTTCCATAGGCATCTCCTAACGCGGCATACACTTGCACTAATAAATCTTTTCTATCCTTATTACTTATAGGCTTTTCTTTAAAGTACGCTATTACTTCATTAAAATAGTATATTGATTGATTAATATCACCTTCATACAATTCAATATACCCTTTTAAATAATTAAACAAATTATTAGTACCTGTGCTAGATTGAATAGCATCATCATAATAATTAATTGCTTTTTTGTAATAAAACAGTGTCGAATCAATATTGTTTTTCTTTTTGTAGATATCCCCTATATTATTATATAATATCCACATGTTACTTTTATATTTTCCATTTTCAGATTTATCAATTGCCTTTTGATAATATTTTCTTGAAGACTCTAAATCCTCAAAATCATAATAAATAGTCCCTATTCTTGTATATGTAGTTACTGAAGATCTATCAATAGACATGTAAAGAGAATCTTTAGAAATCTTCAAATAATAGTCTAATGCAATACTATCATTCCCAATTTCTAAATGACTATTTGCAATGGCAGAAACAATAAAGCTTTTCCATTTGTAAGGATATTTCTTTGTGTACTCCAATGCCATTTGATGACTCAATATAGCCTGTTCAAATTTTTGCAAATATGCTAAGGAACGTCCTTTGAGATAGTAACTATAGAACAGTCTCTCTTCTTCAAAATCTCTTTTGCTTTTTGAATTTTCATAAGATTGTATAGCCCGATCAGCATATTTCACTACAGAGTCATACTCTTTTTCAACAGTAAACTCAGCAGCTTTGAAAAAATTATAATGCACCCATCCAGAAAGTTGGTCATTGGACTCTAACATTTTTTTTAATTCTGAAGCATTTTTTAGTGGTTTAATATTTCTTAGATGATGCGAAATAATAGTGTCTATCATTTCTTGTGTGTATGTTATTTCTGCCTTAAAAACTTCTTGAGCAGTTTCTTGAGAAAAAGATAGAGAAGTTACACTAGTGAATATCCAAATAAATAGTGTTTTTAATGTCATGTATAGGGAATTATAATCTATAAAAATAGTCGTCTGTGGCTAAAATAATCATTTTTAAATTTCACGTTCCCTATACTCCTACTAAACATAGTCTTATCGTTATAAGATAATAGGCATACCCCATACGCTTACAAAAAAAATAGAGACGTTTGTCACAATAATACCAACGCTCAAACTTTAGTTGTAAAATTTGAGTTCACATCTACCTAGATTTAACGTAAGAAATAAAGTATAAACTAGGAATACACATCTTAAAAGGTTCACTAAGTTAAATCATTCATGTTTTTTATCGACACACCACTCACTCTCTCTAAAAACTTAGAATCTTATTAAAGGACAACCCATTAACATATTTAGTATACTTTTTCAATATATCTAAGAAAAACATCCTTGCAAGAAAAGACACAAACTGTGAGTGTCTATAAATGTTCACAGAACATTAATTATAATAAATTTTACAATTATGTTAAAAAACATTTTAAAATTAGAAGGAGCTCAGGAATTAAATAAAAAAGCTCAGAAATCAATTAAAGGTGGAGGACCTAAACCTGGTGGCGGAGGCCCATTTTCAGGGTGCAGAAACAACGATACTTGTGATAGCCCTTGTACGAATGGTTCTGTTTGTACGCAAGTTTTTTGTGGGCCATCAAATACGCCAGGATACGGTTGGGATTGGCAATGTGTAGCTAATGGTGGCAACGCATAATTAAGCCTCATATCTTAATCAAAAGAGTTAGACTATCTTTTCTAAGATATTCTAACTCTTTTTTTTTAACAGCGACCCTGCTTATTCACCTTTTATCAGCCTGAGACATGAGTATATTTATTAAAGCACTCTTTTGTACTAAAGAAACAAACAATTCTATATATCTATTTCTTGATAGCTTCTTTAGGGTTTAACAACACGGGTGTTCCATACCCTAATTGTTCCATTTTTTTTAGCTGTGTTTTGGCATCTCCGACCACTAAATAAATCATTTTATTAGGATCCAAGTATTTGTCAGAAAGTGCCTTGATTTCTTCTACCGTCATTTCTCTCACCGTAGCTTCACGTTGTTTTGCATAATCTACAGGAAGGTTTAATTCTGAAATATTAGAGAGCATTCCCAATTTTGCTCTACCCGTTTCAAAAGCACGGGCATTACTTTTAATTAAAAAGCTTTTAGACACCTCTAGATCTTCTTGATTAAAATTCTCTCCATATTCTTCAAGAATTTGTTTTACCAACGCAGCACTTTCATACGTAACATTAGAACGGACACCACTGGAGATTGTAAATGCGCCAGGAATAGCGGTACCACTAAAACTAGATCTGATTCCATACGTATATCCTTTTCCTTCTCGTAGTTGCTGTGTAAGCTGTGACGCAAATCCTCCCCCACCTAGTCGGTAATTCATTACTTGTGCTGGATAGTAATCTGGATTTGTTGCAGCAAGGGCAGGGTACCCAAAACGCAATACCGATTGTTTGGCACCAGGCACATCATAAAAATACACTTTAGATTGTTCTGGTCGTACAGGCATTTCATAGCTAGGAATGGTCACTGTAGCAGCTTCCATATTTTGATTAATGCCAGCTAATGACGCAATAACGTTATCTTCTTTTATGTCTCCTACCACATACATATTGGCAACCGTTGGGGATAGGTTTTTGTAAAATGCTTTTAAATCATCTATTGTAATAGCAGCTACAGAATCAGGAGTTCCTAATCGGTTATGGGATAAGATGTGCTTGTCTCCATAAATGAGCTTTGTGTACTGGTTGGCTGCAATACTGTTTGGGTTAGCTTGTTGTTGTACGATTTGATTTGTAACACTTTGCTTAATGATCTCAAACTCTTTTTCATCCCATCGTGGTTGTAAAATGATTTCTTCGACCAAAGCCATGGTCGCTTCATAATTTTTAGCGAGTGTATTTCCAGAAACAGTGACGCTTTCATCTCCTGCATAGACATAAATAGAGGCGCCTAAGCTTTCAATAGCTTCCTCCAGTTCTGCCGTTGTCTTGGTCGCTGTTCCTTTGGTCATTAATTGAGCCATTAGATTAGAAACCCCTACTTTTTCAGGATTTTCTAATAATAACCCTCCATCAAACTTTAGTTGGAATTCTACCAGAGGTACTTCTGAGTTTTCAATTCCTGATACTTTTATTCCAGAAGAAAGGTCTTTTTGCCATACTTCAGGAATATTCAGCTCTGGTGCATTCCCATATGGGGGCTCGACAGAGCGGTCAAAGGAAGAAGGTGTTTTTTCATAGGTGGCCACAATACTGGCATCAAAGGAATCTTCTGCCCCATCAACTATTTTTTCTTCAACGACTTCAGCTAATACTGAGTTTTCTAAGGCTAAGTCTACTTGTCCGTTAGGCACAAAACTGGTGGCAATAAAGTTTTTATCCTTAATATAGGTAGTGTATACACGCATTACATCTTCTGTGGTGACCGCTAAAATATTCTCTATATCTTTTGCAATAAATCCAGGATCACCAGCAAAGGTTTCGTATTGTGCTAACTGAAATCCTTTTCCAAGAACACTGGAAAGACCGTTATAAAAATCGGTTTCTTGTCCTGCTTTAATACGATCTATAGCAGCCTGCGGGATGCCTTCTGATTCAAATTTCGCGAAAGCGTCATCAATACTTTGCGCAACCTCATCCAGATCTTTTCCTGTAAAAGCGCGAACTTGAACACGGTATTGCCCTGCCAACTCAGATGCATAATTGTACATTGTCACATTGGAAGTAAGCTGGTTGTCATCTACCAATACTTCATTAAAAGGAGCTTTTTTTCCATCTGAAAGATACCTTGCCAGTAACGTAAGCGCATACGAATCTTTGTGGTATAAGGGTACGGTAGGCCATGACATGGTAAGTTGAGGTGTACGAGCAAAGTTATCCTCGTAATATAGTTTTTTAGTTTCTACAACTGTTACTGGAGGGGTTTCGAGTACAGGTACTTCTTCCCCCTTTTTTATCTCATCGAAATATTTGTGCACCCATGCTTTGGTTTGCGCTGTATCAAAATCTCCAGCGATGGTTAATACTGTGTTATTGGGTGTATACCAACGATTATAAAAGTCTTTTACATCTTGTAACGTGGCATTTTGCAAATCTTCTAATGATCCTATGACCTGCCAATTATACGGATGATTTTCTGGATATAAATTTTTATCTACGACATATTGTACGTGCCCATATGGACGATTATCTACACCTTGTCTTTTTTCGTTTTTTACGACTTGCTTCTCTTTGGCAAGTACTGGATCTGTGACCGTATTGATAAAATAGCCTAACTTATCTGCCTCTGCCCATATCATTTTTTCTAAGGCATCTTTCGGTACGGTTTGAAAATAATTGGTTCGGTCTCTGCTGGTAGATCCGTTGGCGCCCGATCCTCCTATACGTGCACTCATTTTATCAAGTCCGCCTTTTCCTAAATTTTCAGATTCTAAAAACAATAAATGCTCAAAAAGGTGTGCAAATCCTGTACGCCCTTCAATTTCTCTAGCAGAACCAACATGAGTGGTTAATGCCACAGCGACCACAGGGTCTGAGGTGTCTTTATGAAGAACAACGGTTAATCCGTTATCTAAGGTGAATTTTTCAAAAGGGACTTTAAATTCTTGTGAATCTTTTGCCGTAGTTCCTGTTTTTTCCTGAGCGCACGAAACCACAAACAGAACAGCGCAAAATAGACTTAACAAACGAAAAAATTTCATATAGAGTACACTTAAAATTAGGTGCCGAAGATAACTAAAATGGAAATGAGCAAACGTTAATACAATGACAAAACACCCACTTTCGTGAAAAATTATAATGGTTTTTATATATTACAACACGTCTTACTAGTTCACGCTTGGTACTAGACTCACCTAAACCAAAATAATCTAAAATTTCAAATGAAAAAATATAGTTTACATTCCTTACTAATCCTGTTCTTTTCATTTTGCACCCTTTCCTGTTCTAACGAATGGAAAGAGTATCAAAACGCAGCTTCAGATTATCAGATTATTCCAAAACCACTAAGCCTAGAGACCTCTCAGGGCAGGTTCCTTGTGGACGAGAAAACTATTATTGTAGGTGATGTAAGTTTAACAAATGAGATCAACTACGTGTCTGATATGCTACAAGTGGGCAGCAGATTTACAGTGAGCACTTCTAATGATTCCGCTAATGAAAAAAAGAAAAACAGCATCACTCTCTTACTCGACGAATCATTACCGTCTGATGAGAGTTACAAACTCGAAGTGACTTTTGATAACGTGGTTATCTCAGGAAAAACTCCCGCAGGAATTTTTTATGGGATTCAATCATTACGACAGTTACTACCTGCTACGGTAGAGTCTGAGTCTACAAATAAAGTACCCCTTACCATTCCCGCAGTCCTAATCGAAGATCAACCTACTTATGTGTACCGTGGGATGCACTTAGACGTTGGGAGGCATTTTTTTCCTGTTGATTTCATCAAAAAATATATCGATCTCATCGCCATGCATAAAATGAATACGTTTCATTGGCATCTTACAGAAGATCAAGGATGGCGAATTGAAATAAAGAAATATCCAAAGCTTACAGAAATAGGATCGCAACGGAAAGAAACGATTCTTGAAAAAAACTTTAACCCCTACATCGGCGACGGAAAACCATATGGAGGATTTTATACGCAAGAAGAAGTCAAAGAAATTGTCGCCTATGCCACTAGCAGGCACATTACAGTGATCCCAGAGATCGAATTACCAGGGCATTCTCTCGCTGCCATCGCTTCCTATCCTGAATTAGGTAACACCGGACAAACTCATGAAGTTGGCACCAGATGGGGTGTATACGATCAAATATATGCTCCAAAAGAAGATACTTTTGCTTTTCTAGAAGATGTCCTTACCGAAGTGATCGCGCTTTTTCCCAGCAAACTGATTCATATCGGGGGCGATGAAGCCCCAAAAAAAGAATGGAAAGAAAGTAATTATGCACAAGAACTGATTAAAAGAGAAGGGTTAAAAGACGAGCACGAACTTCAAAGCTACTTTATCAAACGAATTGAAAAATTTTTAAATAGCAAAGGAAGAGATATTATAGGCTGGGATGAAATTTTAGAAGGCGGACTTGCTCCTAATGCCACTGTCATGTCATGGAGAGGCATCCAAGGAGGTATAGATGCGGCACGCATGCAACACAATGTGATCATGACCCCTGGATCTCATTGTTATTTTGATCATTATCAAGTAGACAAAGAGGCACAATCTGAAGAACCGCTGGCGATTGGAGGCTACACCTCTGTAGAAAAAGTATATTCGTATCAACCAACCCCTGAAGAACTAAGTCCTGATTTACAAAAATATATTTTAGGAGCTCAAGGAAATGTATGGACAGAATACATCCTAGATGGGGGTCATGTTGAATATATGGTCTTACCAAGAATGACCGCATTATCAGAAGTACTGTGGACTTCCCCAGCATCAAAAAATTGGGATGATTTTAAGGTGCGATTACAACATTTTAAAAAGAGATATGATGTCATGGAGCTCAACTATGCGCCGCATGTGTTTGTGCAGACCCATAATTAGATCTCAGTATACTTAGCAATCACTTTCTTTTGTAGGACATAAAAACCAAACCCTAGAAGAGCACCTGCCACCATCCCAGTAAGGACATCTAGCGGATAATGAACACCTACATAAATACGGCTATAGCCTATGGCAACAGCCCAAAACAGTAATATAAAAATAAGATTTCTGTATTTGGATTGTAAGGCAAGCCCCGCAAAAACAGCCGTAGCCATGCTACTGGTCGCATGCCCTGAAAAATAACCGTATCGCCCACATCGAGGGGCTATAAAACGCATCGTTTCTTCCCAAGAAAACACTTTACAAGGACGTGGTCTTTGGAGGTAATTTTTAAAAAAATCTGAAATCTGATCTGTACAGGTAATCATCACAGCTACAATCACCATCGTAATCAACATCCCTTTTAGTCCAAATTTCTGATAGATAAAAAACAACAATAAGGCATACAAAGGAATGGACGACAACTTATTGGTCACCACCAACCAAAACCCATCCCAAGTCTCAGATCCGAGATTATTTAGAAAAAGAAAAAGTTCCTGATCGTATCCTAAAAGTGTTTCCATGTGAGTTACTCCTGCTCGTATTTTGCAATTTCCGCATCATAAAAGGCAGTAGCCTCTTTGATGGCATTTTCTGTTTCGGAGGCAAGTTCTGCTTGATCCTGACTATCAAACTCTTCAAACCACTCTATTTCGTCTTTGGTGAGATCAATGATAAATCTTGGGAACTCTGTATGTATCACAAAAATAGCATCTCCGTGCTCAGAATGATCCCCTATGAGGAATTTAGGAATTGTCATGCTAACGATCGTATTGATTAGTAATAAGTGTTATTAATCAATTAATGAGTTGTCACACTTGAATATGACGTGCTCCTAATTAATTTTTTGCTAAGGTAATTAAATCTAAAATAGAGCATCATCGCCGAGGCTGTTAACCCTGCCAATAATCCAACCCAAATTCCTTGTGCTCCCATTTGATCTTCTTTTCCGAAAAACCAACTCACAGGAAATCCGATCATCCAATAGGCGATAAAACAGATTCCTGTGGGAATATTCACATCTTGTAATCCTCGAAGGGCTCCCAAAATAGTGACCTGTATTCCATCACTCAATTGAAACAGTGCCGCTACAATCAATAACTGAGAAGCAATTAAAATAACTTCTGAATTCTCCACATAAAAAGCAGGAAGTACATCTTTTAACACAATAAATCCTACGGCAAATACAGCTTCAATGATAAATACTAGCAAAAAGATGGAGATCGCAATACGCCTTAAATTAGGATAGTCTTTTTTCCCTTTTTGATTCCCTACACGTATGGTTGCGGTGACGCCAAGTCCCACGGCAATCATAAACGTCATAGATGCGAGATTGAGCGCGATTTGATTGGCTGCTTGCGCATTAGTCCCTAGAATTCCTGACAAGAAAATAGCGGCTGTAAAAATCCCTACTTCAAAAAGCATTTGCAGGGCTGTTGGAAATCCCAAACGAAAGAGCTCTCTAAATTCTGACCACTGGATATGTGATGTATTTGAAACCTGAAAATAAGGCTTGAATACACGCTTTCGCGAAAGCATAAACACCAACAACCCCAACATAAAGAAACGAGAAATCAATGTACCCCAAGCAGCTCCTTCTACCTCAAGCCTTGGGAAAACCCAAATACCATAAATCAAGAAATAATTAAAAATCACATTAATTACATTGGCAACCAGCGTAGCATACATAGCATATCGCGTTTGCGAAAGCCCGTCTGCAAATTGCTTAAATGCCTGAAAAATCATTAACGGAATCATAGAAAATGCGACGACTTCCATATACGGGATGGCAAGGGCTACCACCTCATCGGGCTGGTCGAGGTAATACAAAATAGGCTTTGCCAATAGCAATACAAGGAATAATAAAACTCCGTTGACAGCACACATAATCACACCATGGTGAAAATGTAATCGGCCTTTTTCTATATCATCAGCGCCATCTGCCTCTGCCACAAGAGGGGTAATGGCAAAAGAGAAACCAATCCCTAAAGACAAGGCAATAAAGACCAAGCTATTTCCGAGACTTACTGCGGCTAATTGAGCTGCACCTAATCGCCCCACCATCAGATTATCAACAAGAGCCACCAAAATATGCCCCAACTGTCCTAACATAATGGGATATGCTATGACAAGATTGGTCTTAAACTCTTTGGTATATCTTTGAAAATCCATGATTATTTTTTACTGTCTAGGCTTGACGCTCTCAACCTAAAAGCACGCTCTATTTTGCAACAAAAATACCAATTGTATAGCAACTTATAGGATCAAGTTAAACGAACTTATCATTATTTTTTAGGGTATATTTATACTGTTTTGACGCTTACGGCATGACAACGCAATAGAAATACAATCTTTTAAGAATTATGATAAGCGATCCTAAAGAAATAGACCAGATATTACGTAACATTATAAAAAAACACATAGGCCCTTTACAGATACGCAAAGACGAAGAAAATGTCCTAGAAGCCGCTGGTACCATTCCTACCATGCAAGGAAAACAAAAGGTAGATGGGTTTTACTTTGCGAGTGTGATGCCCAAGCCTAAAGATGTGCGATTGTATTTTTTTCCGATCTATACAGATGCGCAAAATTTTGAACATATAGCCCCTGCTTTGCGTAAATGTTTAAAGGGTAAAAGTTGCTTTCATATTAAAAAATTAGATGAATCTTTACAACAAGAAATTACCGAGATGATTGCTACAGGAGTTAAAATATACCAAGAGAAAAAAATATTAATTACGGAGTAACCATACCACCTTTATGTGATTTCATCGTGGTTTAATTACTGTTGATCGAATAGTTTTTAAAAAAAAGGATTATTGCCATAAAAGTCTTTACTTTTAATATTCACATAAAAAAAATGAAGATGAAAGGGGCTCATTTTAAACTACTTATTCTAGGTTTACTACTACCAATTTTTGCTAATGCACAAGTTGGAATAGGAACGATACTACCTAACGGAAAATTGACCATAGATGCTAGCGCAGAAACAACTGCAGCACTAGAACTTGTGCCGCAAGCAACACCAACCACAAATCTGGCTAATGGACAACTTGCAGTCATAGGTGATAAATTATATATGTATGATGCTACGCGTACAAAATGGTTAACGCTAGAAAGCACCGCTATCCAATTTGGTCGTAATGCTGATGTAGACACAGACAATTTGCATTACGGAGGGAATATGGTAAGTGGTACATCTGGCGCTTTGATGCCCCTTGACGGTACTATTGTAGCGATCACAGCGATGGCTGCCTCTGGCGATGATACAGATATTAATGTAAGAGCAAGAGATGCAACGAATACAAACTCCATAAATGAAACTTTTACACTAGCAAGTCTTCGTTATACAGATACTGCTGCAAATTTTGATTTCAGCGCGGGTGACTATATTACTGCAAGAGGAAGGGATGCAGCAACCACTGCTACAGATGTCACTGTGATCGTTTGGGTTAAGTGGAGACAATAAAGCATTTAAAATAACACAAAAAAGGGAAGCCATTAGCTTCCCTTTTTTGTGTTCAGATAAAACCATCAACTATTCTTTGACAGGCAAGGTCATTAATTTCCCAGGTTTCTGTATATAATTATCCATCATATAGATCAAGCTCGTCATTGCTGCCGCTCCAAGTTCTAATTCTCTTTTATTTACAGCATCAAAGGTATCATTTGCCGCATGATGATGATCAAAGTAACGCTGAGAATCTGGTCGTAAACCAGCGAGTACGGTACCATCCCCTTTAAGTGGCCCGATATCTGCACCGCTTCCACCTCTTGTAAACAAGTGTATAAAATAAGGTTCGAATAAAGGCTTCCAACTTAAAATCTCATTATAATTACGATCATCACTATCAAAAGAAAAACCTCTAGGGGTGAATCCGCCGGCATCACTCTCTAAAGCAAATACATGTTTCTCTTTTTTATTTCTTGCAACTTCAGCATACTCGCGTCCTCCTCGTAGTCCGTTTTCTTCATTCATAAATAGCACCACACGAATACTATGTTTTGGCTTATAATTTATGGATTTCATAATCCGTAAGACTTCCATACTTTGTACAATGCCTGCGCCGTCATCGTGAGAACCATCGCCTAAATCCCAAGAGTCTAAATGCCCGCCTACGACCATATATCTATCTGGAAACTCACTTCCTGTAATCTCACCGATCACATTATACGATTGTACATCAGGTAAATTTTTACAGCCCATGGAAAAGAAAAACTTTGTCGCTGGGTTTAGTTTAAGGAGCGTACTTAATAACTCAGCACCATTGGTACTAATAGCTGCTGCAGGAATACGCTGGGCAGGGGTTAAATCTCCGTAAGACATTGATCCAGTATGAGGATAGTCATCAAGACTATGCGTTACTGATCGTACAATAACCCCTACAGCACCATACCTGGCTGCCGCTTCGGCACCACTGTATCGCTGATCTACACATCCTCCATATGCCTTAAAAGTATCAATGACATCTGCTTGCATCGGCCGATTAAAAAATACGATTTTACCGCCTACCTTTGCTGCGCCTAATTGCTCAATTTCTTCAACACTCTGAACTTCGATTACAGGTGCTTTTACATAGCCACCAGGCGTAGCTATGGACCCGCCAAGTGCACAAATAGGCACTTTTGTGGTTTCTCCAATGCCTGTTTCAATGAATGCATATTCAGGAACACCTCGTATCCACTTTGGCACCATCACTGGCTGTAACCACACCTTATCGAGTCCTATACTATCTAATTGTTCTTTTGTCCAATCTACGGCTTGTTCTGCTCCTAGACTTCCGCTAAGACGTGATCCTATATGTGTAGACAGGTAATCAAGCCATTCATAACTATGTCCATTTTTTAAGGCTTCGTCATATATTTTTCTGATTTGGATGGAGTCATTTTGCGCTTTCGCGAAAGCGGACACTCCAAAAACCAACACCAGTATTAGTATCTTTTTTATCATTATCGTGTATTTATTCTTTATGTAATTGTGCCTTATACAAATCAATATTTGCTTTAGTTTTGTCATCAAGTTCTGGCTCTTTAATATCCTCATACGCACTTAATGATTCCAGTAAAATACTTGCTACCGCCAATCTAGCAGCAGGTTTATTATCTGCTGGAATCACATACCAAGGCGCATGTGGTTTTGAAGTGCGGTTAATAGCGTCTTCATAATAACGCTGATAGTCGTCCCATAGTTTGCGTTCTTTCAAATCGCCAGCAGAAAACTTCCAGTTTTTTTCTTTTTTATTTAAACGACGTAATAATCTATTTTTCTGTTCTTCTTTGGAAAGATGCAGAAAAAACTTGTAAATAAGAGTTCCGTTTTCGGATAAATGCTTTTCAAAACTTTTAATCTGCTCAAAGCGTTTATCCCAAAAAGCATCATCTATATCATCTACCGAATGGATGTTTGGTAAATTCTCTCCTAGAATATATTCAGGGTGTACTCTGGTGACCAATACATTTTCATAATGCGTACGATTAAACACACCAAATTTTCCGCGTGGTGGTAATGCGATATAATGCCTCCATAAATAATCATGTCCTAATTCTAGATCTGTAGGCACTTTAAAGCTATGCACCTGTACGCCTCTAACATTAAAATCTTTAAACACCTCTCGTATCAAACTGTCCTTTCCTGAGGTATCCATACCTTGCAAACAAACAAGAACACTATAGGTATCATGAGCATATAAAGTATCCTGAAGCTTCCCTAGTTTTTTACGGACTTTACGGAGTTTCTTCTCCAGTTCTTCATCGGGAAGCTCAGAAATTTTAGCTCCTTCAATATCTTTTAAACGAATATTCTCAATGACTTTATACTGATCTAATTTCTCCATAAAACGTGATTATTTAACAAAAAAACTCTTTTTTATGCAATATAGTATTGTTAAAGCATAATGCATATTAAAAAACATCTCATTTTATTTAATATATTAGCTATGTATAATCATAAAAAACAAAATATGAAAAAAATTACTTTATTAGTTCTAGGACTATTGATCTCATCAATTGGTTTCGGACAACAAATTCTTTCACACTCTACAGACAATATGACTATCAATAGTGGTGGTGTTGCTTGTGCAGGTGGAGATCCAGCTACAACTGCAGATAACGTTTTTTCTAGAAGTTACATTCCATCTGATTTTGGATTCACAGGAGAATTCCTTGTCATGGGTGCACGTTTTGCTCCAGTTTTTACAGATGTAAGTGGTGGTGCAGATGCTGAATATATTGTTAGATTATCATCAACAGATGCTGCTTACCCAACGGGAACATTAACTTTGTTAGGAGAAACTACAATTACAGTAGCAGTTGCTGATGATGGGATATTCCAAGAAGTAATGTTAGACGCCCCAGTGACTGTTGATGCAGGAACTGAAATTGTGGTAGAAATAGACATTGCCGACAATGTAGATCCAGAACTATTCGACGCTAGAATCGCGGTAAATGATCTAGGAGAAGGTGCTCCTAGTTATATTTTTTCAGTAGCTTGTTCGTTGACTTCTCCAACTACCTTTGCAGATATCAATTTCCCAAACAATCATATTATTCTTGATTTAATTGGAGATGAAAACTTATCTGTAGGGGATGATGCTACATTAGCAAACAACGTTTCTGTTTTTCCTAACCCTACCAATGGTGATTTAAACATCAGTTTTGCTAGAAACTTTGGAGCAACTAACATTGATATCATCAATGTAAATGGGCAAAAAGTAATGAATGCTTCTGTGGATGGCATTGGAAACAATACCCTTGCAACAAGTAGACTAGCAAATGGCATTTATTTTGCGCAAGTAACCAATGAGACAGGTGTTGCAACGATTAAATTTATCAAAAACTAAGAAATATTCGTTTTTAGTTTTACACAACTCAATAAAAAAGCCCCATAATCAAATGATTACGGGGCTTTTTCTATTATAGCTGATTGCCTATTCTATTTACTAGCAAATAACTTTACATCTCCTTCAGAAACTTCTTTACCACTTAAAATAATAAGCCGTTCTACCACATTGCGTAACTCTCTGATATTTCCTGTCCAGTCATACTCTTGCAATAATTTTATCGCTTTTTCAGAAAACTTCTTATCAGCGTTTCCTTGCTCCTCTGAAATCTTTTTAGCAAAATGGGTGATTAATAACGGTATGTCTTCTCTACGGTCGTTTAAAGGCGGTACTTGAATAAGAATCACAGCGAGTCTATGATATAAATCTTCTCTAAACCTTCCTTCTTCGATTTCTTTCTTAAGATCCTTATTGGTTGCAGCAACCACACGCACATCTACTTTAATATCTCTATCACTTCCTACGCGTTGCACCTTACTTTCTTGAAGTGCTCTTAGCACTTTTGCTTGAGCCGAGAGACTCATATCTCCTATTTCATCAAGAAAGATAGTTCCTCCATTGGCGGCTTCAAATTTTCCTGCTCTATCTTTATTTGCTGAGGTAAAAGCGCCTTTTACGTGTCCAAATAATTCACTTTCTATTAACTCAGCGGGAATGGCAGCACAATTCACTTCTATTAAAGGTCCATTAGATCGCTCGCTTTTTTCGTGCAACCAATGGGCTACCAGTTCTTTTCCTGTTCCATTAGGTCCTGTTACTAGCACACGAGCATCTGTAGCTGCCACTTTCTCAATCATTTCTTTTATTTGAGAAATTGCATCACTATTACCTATCATCTCATACTTTTTACTCACCTTCTTTTTGAGTAACTTATTTTCTTGAACAAGATGTTTCTTGTCTAATGCATTTCTAACTGTATTGAGGAGTCTATTGAGATCTGGTGGCTTTGAGATATAATCAAATGCGCCAAGACGCATGGTATGTACTGCTGTGTCGAGATCACCGTGCCCAGAGATCATGACCATTGGCGTTTCTGGCTTTAGTTTTTTTACTGCTTCCAATACTTCGACCCCATCCATTTTTGGCATTTTGATATCACAAAGCACCAAATCATAATCTGTATCTTTAATTTTATTAATGCCTTCTAGTCCATCTTCGGCTTGTTCTACTTCGTATTCCTTACTTTCTTCTGAGAGAATTTTTGTAAGTACTCTGCGTATGGCAGCTTCGTCTTCTATAATCAGTATTTTAGGCATATATTTTTGTTTAATTTACGTCAACATAATCAAATACTATTCCTTTTTAGTGTACATGTGTACATCCCTTTGTGGGAAAGGGATCGAAATATTATTTTCTCTAAAAAGTTCGTCTATCTTGAATCGTATCTGACTTTTAATACGGGGATCTGCAAAACTATTACTTGTAAAAAAATAGACGCTAAATAGTAAAGCAGAGTCTCCAAAATCTTCAAATAACACAAAAGGCTTTGGGCTTTTAAGCACATTGGTTTGTCCTTCCAAACTTTTTAATAAGAGTTCTGACACTAGTTTTGTATCACTTCCATAAGCAACTCCAATGGAAACGCCTTCTCTAGTGGTTTTATGATTTTGGGTCCAGTTATATACTTTTTCTGTCAGAAACTTATGATTAGGAATCACGATCACCTTATCATCTCTTGTTAAAGCACGGGTTGTTCGTAATTTTATATCAAATATGCGACCTACTTTTCCATCGTCAAATTCTATAATATCTCCTATATGTAATGTTTTGTCTAGAATAATAAAAATACCTGAAAGCACATCCTGAAATAAGGTTTGTAAGGCAAACCCAAGCCCAACAAATAGGGCGGCAGATGCTGTTAAAAAAACAGTAACATCTACTCCTGATGAATTTAAGATAGCAATAACTACCAGAATGTAAATAAGGTATTTAAAGAAAGTGAAAATGCTATTAAATTTATTCCGGTCGTCTTCTGGAAGTCTCCGGGATACTATCTTTCGCGCAAGCTTAAGTAAACGACCAACCGCTATAAAAGCAATGATAAGGAGTAATAACATCCCTATGGTAATGTGAATTCTATTATTTTCAGAACCAAAATGAAATCCTAAGTCCAAAAACTCTAGAATACTCCCCCATACATCTTCTGTAATGACATCTTTTACTTTGTCTACAGTTTCCTCTACGGCTTCTTCGACATTTTCTACTGTTTCTTCTTGTGTATACATTAGTATTTTAACCATTTAAAGAGTTCTTTATAGGTAGGTTTCTTTCCATACATTAAGATACCTACTCGGTAGATCTTTGAACCAAACCATACCGTAAAGATAAAAGAAGCAATTAATAATGTCACAGATAATGCGAGTTGCCATACAGGCACTTCAAAAGGAATACGCATCAACATCACAATAGGGGATGTAAGTGGGATGATAGAAAAAACCGTTGCTACCGTCCCGTGCGGGTTGTCTATTACCGCAAAGAAACCAACATAAATAGCGAGCATTAAGGGCATGATGATAGGTAGCATAAACTGCTGCGTATCAGTTTCATTATCTACCGCAGCACCAATGGCTGCATAAATGGAGCTATACAAAAAGTAGCCTCCAATAAAATAAACGAGAAACCCGACAGCCAATTGGAGTAAAGGTAGTCTACTAATTTCTGTAAAGATTTCTGTCAACTTATCAGGGTCACTAGCGATGGCCTGTGCTTCAGAGTTTACAGCGCCCGAAGTAGTAGAAGGATCAATATCAAATACGATTTGAAGGACAATCATCAACACACCTCCTAAAATAATCCATATCGTAAACTGAGTAATTCCCGCCAAAGTAGTGCCTAGAATTTTACCTAGCATCAATTGAAAGGGTTTTACTGAAGAGATAATGACTTCTATGATTCTATTTGTTTTTTCTTCGATCACACTCCGCATCACCATATTCCCATAAATGATAATAAACATCATAAGCAAATATCCAGCAGCACCTCCAAAGGCTGCTTTGATCCAATTACTCATCTTTGAAGATTGTTCTCCAGAATAGTTTTCTATGGTAAGATTGATATCTTTCTTGATATTATCAATGGTTTTAGGGTCGATACCTTTGTCAACAAAGACTTGATTGGTGAGTTTGTTTTCTATTTTTTTCTCTATACTCTCTACCAATCCTGGAGAAGGATTCTCTTTTCCGTAAAACGTCACACGTGAGGAAAGATCTTCACTATTTAAGGGAATGTAAATTAACCCATCGTATTCTTCTTTTTCAGAAAGTTCTTTTGCGGTTTCCAGCCCTTGTTCAGAAAGATTGATATAGGTAGTTTGGTCTGTATTGTTAAATTCTGCCTCAAACAGACCTGATTCATCTACAATGGCAATGACCCGTTTGGTGTCACTATTTAATTGTGTGAGGTAGGTGATTAAAAATACCATTCCCACCAAAATAAGCGGACTCAAAAAAGTCATAATTAAAAATGACTTATTACGCACTCTTGCCTTGTATTCTCTTTTAATTATTAATGACAATATACTCATATACTTTCATTTACGGTTTGGATAAATATATCGTTTACACTAGGAATCACTTCTGTAAAATGCGTTACCTGCCCATAAGATTGGAGTTGCTGCAACAAGTCATTAGGACTTCCATTATCTCCGAGTTGGATGCGTAATTTGAGTTCGTCTCCGAGGGATTTAAATTGTGTGGGAGTTACTTCAAAAGTGGCTTTTAATGCTGTTTTCGCTTTCGCGAAAGCGGACCTATCAACCTCTACTCCTATATCAAAAGTATTATTTCTGTACTGGCGTTTGATGGTATTAATCTCTCCATCCAAAATTTTATTTGACTTATGAATCAGTGCAATATGATCACACAGTTCTTCTACAGATTCCATGCGGTGGGTAGAAAAAATAACGGTAGCCCCCTCATCGCGTAACTGAAGAATCTCGTCTTTAATCAAATTGGCGTTGATCGGGTCAAAACCACTAAAAGGCTCATCAAAAATCAATAGTTTAGGATTGTGCATGACCGTGACCACAAACTGAATTTTTTGCGCCTGACCTTTAGAAAGTTCTTCAATTTTTTTGTCCCACCAAGCCCCGATATCTAGTTTATCAAACCAATGTTTGGCTCTTTTTTTAGCCTCTGCTTTTGAGAGTCCTTTGAGTTGGGCGAGATACAAGACCTGCTCTCCTACTTTCATGGATTTATACAGACCACGCTCTTCTGGCATATAGCCAATATCTCGGATATGATGCTGTTGTAAAGGTGCTCCGTCTAGTGTGACGGTACCTGTATCTGGCATGGTGATTTGATTGATGATACGTATAAGTGTCGTTTTACCCGCACCATTAGGCCCTAAAAGCCCAAAAATACTTCTCTCAGGAACGGCTATAGACACTCCGTTAAGTGCAGTAAAGTTTCCAAATTGCTTAGAAACCGTATCGGCAACAAGTAATGAATTCATAGTTGATCTTTAGTGTGCTAAAGATAGGAATAAGCGCACAGAGGGATGCGATTATTTAGGAGATTTTATGAACGTGCTTATTCACTACAATTTCCATCTATGATATCTTGTAACGTTGGGTTAAATGAATTGTTCAATATCAAAACATCATCCTCTGAAAGGCTAGATGCACTATTCTGCAATGCGCAAAAATCCGTAAGAGCTAAATTACCGACTACATTAAGACTATTTGTTATGGTTGAAATATTCTCTAATCCATTTAATGATTCTATCGCTAGAGCATCCGTTATAAAAAGAGCAAGTAGATTGCTGGTTATATTGCTAAATTCTTGAAGATTTATGAGATTTGGTGCTGTCCACACACTCAAGCGATTTACAGAAGTTATATTTTCTAATCCCGCAAGGCTTGTTCCCTGAAAGCCTTTAATACGCAACCACTCTACTTCTGTCACATTACTTAGAAATGAAAATGATGTAAATGGCTGAAATTCTGGAGGAAATTGATCACAACTTAAAAAAGGTCCGCATTCGTAAGCGAATTCTTTAAATTTTATAACATTCATAACTGTCGGAAGCCCTTCTTGAATAGCATCTAAGTTGATTAAACTATCATTTCCCTCAATAATAAGATCACCGTCAGATGCTATAGAAATACCTTCTAAACCTTGTAAAGTTTCAAGACCTCTAAAGTTTACAATTTCAAGAGATGTGACTGTAGAATTTATACCACTAAAAACCTCTAGCGATGTGATATTAAAATTGACTAATAATTTTAATGCCCCTGTGATACTGGTAAGGTTTTGCAAGCCATCCAAACTAGTAATCTCATATGTGTAATTTAAAATTAAATCACCTCCAATAACTTCAAGTGTAGATAAATTACTCAGGCTGGTTATAGGGTCTGAGGTTTCAGATTGTCTACTAAGAATAAAATTCCCCGTAACTTCGGTATACCCTATACTTCCAAATTCTTCAACTTCTTGTTGCGTTACTAATTCTACATCACCATCAAAAACAAGAGAATATTCTCCCTCTACTTCCATTTCTTCTTCTACTTCTACAACTTCAGTTTCTGGAATAGAGTCATCTGTAGCACATGAGATAACACATAGCACACAAAAAAAAGTAATGATCGTTTTCATAAAAATTGGTTAGGTTAATTACGTATCCAAAAGAACAAAACGTTTACTCACGTAAGGACAACCCCTATAAAAGTTTACGAAATACAATTCCGCTGAGAGAAGGGGCTAGTAGACAAAATAAAAATAACCGACAAATACTTACTTTTAAAGCCTAAATAGCGAAGTGATTATTTTTCATAACATTAAACAAAACCTATAAAAAACAAAACCCACCCTTGACAAAAGTCTAGGATGGGAAAAAAATTGCTATGAAAAAGAAAAATAACGTTAAATAGTGTTTAACGTTATTCAAATATAACTTTTTTTTATAAACCTATAGGAAAAACCTTTAGAAAAATTGACATTTTAACAGGATTTACGAAAACATATCCTTCACTTTCTCAAAGAATGATTTGTCTTCTTTTTCTGGATTAGGCGTAAAATTCTCGTCTTTGGCCATTTTCTCAAAGAATTGTTTTTGCTCTTTGGTCAGTGTTTTTGGTGTCCATACGTTTACGTGTACTAATAAATCCCCTTTACCATATCCATTTATAGACGGAATTCCTTTTCCTCGTAGACGTAAAATTTTTCCGCTTTGTACTCCTTCTTCTATCTTAATACGTACTTTTCCAGTTACGGTATCAATTTCTTTCGAGCTTCCCAAAACAGCTTCACTGATGCTGATATACATATCATAATGAAGGTTATCTCCTTCACGCTGTAATTTTTCATGAGGCAACTCCTCAATAGCAACTAGTAAATCCCCAGAAATTCCATTACCAGGCGCATCATTACCTCTTCCTTGCACTTTAAGCTGCATGCCGTCTACAACCCCTGCAGGTATTTTGATACTTACCGTTTCTTCTTCTACTTTTAATCCTTGAGCATCTGCACCATCAGGGCGTTTATCGATACTCTGTCCTGCACCACCACACGTAGAACAAGGCGCTGAGGTTTGCATGCGTCCCAATATGGTATTCTGCACACGAGTTACCTGTCCAGAACCGTTACAGGTTTCACAGGTTTTGTACGTAACCCCTGGCGCTTGTTTTTTTCGTTTTACTTTGATTTTTTTCTCAACACCAGCCGCTATTTCTTCTAGGGTAAGCTTCACACGAATACGCAAGTTACTTCCTTTGGCACGACGTTGTCCGCCACCACCAAAACCGCCAAAGCCTGAGAATCCGCCACCGCCACCAAAGGCACCGCCAAAAATATCTCCAAACTGACTAAAAATATCATCCATGTTCATACCGCCACCAGCACCACCAAAGCCACCACCTTCAAAGGCTTTATGACCATACTGATCATAACGTGCACGTTTTTGCTCGTCACTCAAAACTTCATAAGCCTCAGCAGCTTTTTTGAAATTCTCTTCGGCAGTTGCGTCCCCTGGATTTTTATCAGGGTGAAACTCAATCGCCTTTTTACGGTACGCCTTTTTTATTTCTGCTTGAGAAGCACCTTTTGAAATGCCTAATATGTCGTAAAAATCTTCTTTCATAAGTAATACTCAGCTTGCCTGAGTAGTGTATTTGTATAATCTCTTGTCGTAATCCAATAAAGTAAAATCTTTCGAAATGATTTCACTAGCTTCAAATCTTACTTTCCTGTAACTACTTTAGGAAAACGAATTACCTTATCTCCCAATGTGTATCCTTTTTCTATAACGTCTACAATCTTACCTACCATTTTTTTAGTCGGTGCTGGGATTTGTGTAATAGCCTCATGTAACTCTGCATCAAAGGTATCACCTGCTTTTACCTTCATTTCTTCCAAGCCTTTTGATTTTAAAGTCTCTTTGAATTTATTACTGATCAGACCTACCCCTTTTGTAAGTTCTTTATCTTTTGCCTTTTCTATCTCTGCCATGGCACGATCAAAGTCGTCCATTACAGGGAGTAATGATTGAATCACTTCTTGCCCTGCCGTTTTAAACAACTCCAAACGTTCTTTTGTTGTTCGGCGTTTGTAGTTTTCAAACTCTGCAAAAAGTCTTAAAAACTTATCTTTCTCTGCTTCTAGATCGCTTTTTAATTGATCTAATTCGCTCACTTCTGAAGTAGCTTCTGTTTCAGTTGCAATATCATCATGTGGATTGCCATCTACATGAGTCTCTTCTATGTCTTGTGTATTCTCTTTATTTGCCATAATGGGTGACTATCAATTTTGAATTGAGGTGGCAAAAGTACTGCCAATTCTGAAAAAATGTCAAAATGTCACTGAATTATTATCAACTTATTTTAAAGCCTACACCTGTATTTTAATAAAAAATTAAAATATAGATGTTTTCCTATTGTGTACCTTCGCGCTTTCTAAACATCAAAACTAAAAATTATGAAAAAGTTACTTGTGAATACATGTATGATTACAGCCCTACTTATAGGTACTGCGGCTTGTAAAAACGACACTAAAAATGAAACAGATGCTACCAATGCAAAAGAAGTAGCTACACCAGAAGCACAAGCCACTACGTATACGGTAGACACAGCCGCTTCTATGATCACTTGGCAGGGTTCAAAACCTGCAGGAACGCACACGGGAACTATCAATTTACAATCGGGTGCTGTGCAAGTAGCGGGAGATGCTATTACAGGATCTTTTGTAATTGATATGAATAGCATTACCAATACAGATCTTGAAGGTGATAGCAAAGCGAGTTTAGAAGCTCATTTAAAAGGAACCGCTGAAGGTAAAGAAGATCACTTCTTTAACGTAGCCGAGCATCCAACAGCTTCTTTTGAAGTTACAGGAGTTACTGAGAATGCAGGTGTAAAAACGATGCAGGGTAACCTTACAATTAAAGGAATCACTAAAAATATAGAGTTTCCTGTAACGTATGCTATAGAGGGTGATATGATGACATTATCTAGTAAAACCTTCACAATAGATCGCACACAGTGGGGCATTGAGTTCATGTCAAAAAGTATCCTTGACGATCTTAAAGACGGATTTATAAGTGATGATATGGAAATTACAATTTCGCTTAAAGCGAAAAAAGCCTAAGTCTCTTTACAGAAAATATTTAAAGCCATTTCTTTACGAAATGGCTTTTTGTTTTATAAGAGGTTTTCTAAGGCTTGCTCTATCGTAGGATAGTTGAACACAAAGCCCGTTTTTTGAATTTTTTCTGCGGAGACCAATTGACTTTCCAACACAATCGCAGCCATTTCTCCTAGTGCTAATTTTAGTACTCCTTTAGGAACATTCGGCAAAAAAAGAGGTTTTTTAATGGTTTGCGCCGCTACTTTTGTCAACTTTTCATTCGTTACAGGATTAGGCGCTACGCCATTATAAATACCTGTGAGTTGCTCCTGCAATATATGCATGTAAATGCGCGCCATATCTTCTATATGAATCCATGATTGCCATTGCTTGCCGTCTCCTAGAGGAGCGCCTGCAAAAAACTGAATAGGCTTTACTATTTTTGGAAGTGCTCCTTCGGTTTTATCCAAAATTAATCCCGTACGAACAAGACTGGTAGCAATATCCAATTTTTGAAATTGTTCAATACTCTCTTCCCACTCTTGCACTACTTCTCCTAGAAATCCAGTAGCATAGGTTGGATATTTTTCATTGTATAACTTGGTAGATGACGAAGGATAACATCCTATAGCACTTGCTGAGATAATATGTTTTACAGAGGTGTTTCCGCTCCTGCCTGCCGGCGAGGCAGGTTCGCGAAAGCGGACCAAAGCATCATACAGCATATTGGCACTTTTAATGCGACTGTCTTTAATGAGTTGTTTATTTTCTGATGTCCATCGTTGCGCAATGGTTGCTCCTGCAAGGTGAATGATGGCATCAACGCCTTCTAGAGAAGCATCATCTAACTCCCCTGTTGATGGGTTCCAGTAAAATCCTTTGTAATCTGTCGTTGAACTTATTTTTTTTTTAGACGTAGTAAGATAATTTACTATGATGCCTTTTGCTCGACACAACCGAGTTACTTCTTTGCCAACAAGCCCAGTAGCTCCTGTGATAAGTACTTTCATGTAACGCTATTTTTTACATAAGATACAGTCAAAAGATTTCTCCTGAAATTTCCTTATGAGATATTTAACTTTTATCTTAATAATTACTTATATTGATGAAGCTACGCACAATAAATAACGTATTTGAATGTATAGGTTTTTATTTTTTGTTTTCTTTTTCAACAGCGTATTTCTATCTGCTCAGAGTCAAAAAGAAACGTCTCAAAGAAATATTTCTGAAAATCTGGCACTTGAAGATGAAGTAGATTCTTTAAGAAAACTTTTGGAAAAAGAATTTTACGAAAAAAATTACGATAAAGCTATTGAGTATGGGGAAAGAGGGTTAGAAATAGCAGAAAACATAAACTACTACAAGAAATATGTTTCTACAGCCAGTTTCTTAGGCTCTGCCTACTTGAATGTAGAAGATACAATGATGGCGAGAATTACTTTTACAAAGTCAATAGATGTCGCTAATAAATTAGGTGATTCGAAAAGTAAAATCATATCTCAAATAGATGGCGCGAATTTTTATGCACTTCAAGACAATGTCAAGTCAAAAAGAAAAGCGATAGAGCTCTACAAATCATCTATCCCATTAGCTGAGTCTACTAATGACCTTAATTCTCTTTTGATTTTACATTTGAACATAACTGAACTACTCATAGACTTACAAGAAATCAAAACAGCAAACCAATATGCTAATGAAACCAAAAAATATATAACAGATTCTACATTTATAGGCTTTATTGGAAGTAGTGAATTAAATGCTGCAAAGCTACACTATTACAATAAAAACTATCTAAAAGCAATAAAAAACATAGATAAGAGCGAAGATATTTTCAAAGAATTAAAATATACCGAAGGGCTTATTGATGTTTATAACTATAGATCTCTCATATATAAGAATTTGAATAACTATAATGCAGCATATTCTACTATGGTTACATTAGATAGTTTAAAGGAAGCTCAATATAAAAATGACAAAATAAATGCTATAGAAACTGTTACTGCAAAATTTAAATTGGCTGATATTAATGAAAAGTTTGAACAACAACAGGAGGTCAGTAAAATTAGAGAACAGGAAGCAAAAAGGGAAATCACCCTTTTATGGATAAAAATAGCCGCTGGAATCTTACTTTTATTCTCCATATTCATACTTTACTCTTATTTAAAAAGGAAAAAATTAGTTATTGATCTGACTGAAAAAAATAAGCAGTACTTAAAAGCCAAAGAGGACAGTGAACGACTTTCTAAAGCCAAGAGTATTCTTTTCTCAAACATTACACATGAGCTCCGTACACCGATGTACGGAATTATAGGAATATCAAATATGCTTCTTAATGAGAAAGAATATCAACATTCCAATATTAAATCTTTAAAATTTTCTGCAGAGTATTTATTAACTTTAATAAATAATATTCTTCTATTCAATAGATTTGATTCTGGCACTTCACCCTTGATGATACAATCTAAAAAATCAAATCTAGATATCAGGGAATTAGTCCAAAATGCTATAAATCTATCAAAATACCTGAGTGAAAAACAACCTAACAACTACAGTATTCATGTTGATAATTCTATTCCTAAAATCATTGTAGGTAACCGAATAGAAATTTCTCAAATTCTTATAAACCTATTAGCAAATTCATCTAAGTTTACGAATAATGGAGAGATCTCAATTACAATTAATAGTTCGCGTATAGATGATGCCACGCTGGATTTACATTTTAGTATCGCTGATAACGGTGTAGGAATCTCTGAAGATAAGCAAAAGGTTATTTTTGATGAATACTCACAGATAGGCGAAGGCGAGGAATTTATGGGAACTGGATTAGGGCTTCCTATTGTAAAAAAGTTGCTGTCAGGATTAGGAAAAGGGTTAATCTTAGAAAGTACGGAGGGTAAAGGTACCACAGTATCTTTTTCGATGTATTTTTCAATTCCTGAAAAGGATAATAAAATTATAAATCAAGACTATGCATCCATTAAGCCTTTCGAAGGTAAAAAAATACTTATTGTAGATGATAATAAAATAAACCTCTTGGTAAGCAGCAAATTTATTGAAAACTATGGGGGTGCTACTACAACCGTTGACAATGGAATAGATGCTATTGAACTAGAAAAGGAGGACAAATTTGATTTAATCTTAATGGATATTAATATGCCAATGATGAATGGGTTCGAGACGGCTTCTAAAATCAGAAAAAATAATCTATTGGTTCCAATTATTGCATTAACTGCAGTAGAAAGAGGAAGTGTAACTGGTCAGGAATCATTTTCGCTAATGAATGATATTATCATAAAGCCATTTGACCATAATAAAGTGATTCCATTGCTGTTAAAATACTTAGAATAAAAACACACAATTAAAATCAGCGTTCTTTATTAATAGAATCTACTCTCTTTTAGAAAAGCTATGAGATTAAAGCTAAAATCAGTCAATTGCTCTATATAGAGATTCCTTCTTAAAAATTGACAAGGAGGGTGTATTGAATCCAAAAAAACAAAGCGATACTATTCATTACTATTAAAATGAATAGTATCGCTATAATTGATTACTTCTACTATAATTTTAAAAGCTTAATTTTTACTCATAATAATCCATCTTCCTGGAGTACCAGCTCCTAGAGAAGCATCATACATCACTTGCACCATTTCATATTGCTCGATAATGAGAGCAGCACCACCTGAAAGAAGAAATTGATTCTCTTGTGCCGAATTTGGGTCTTCGCTCATAAATCTTATATTTCCGCTTACAGCCATGATATAAAAAGTCTTCCCATCAGCTAATAGCGGACCACCCGCTCCAGAAACATCAATACCCGTAATTATTAAATTTCCCCCAGAGTTAGGAGATATTTTAATCACAGATCTATCACTATTAGTACCTCCTGGCCAAATCACTAAGTTTACATCATCAGCATTTCCAGAATCGTCAATGATTTCTACCTCTCCGATAGTTTGATACGTACGTTGCCTAATTACATTACCGTCTATGTAAAGATTATCACCTAATTCAAGGTTGATAAGATTGCCGTTTACATCTGATCCGACTACAAATCTAGGATTTGCTTGTTCATTAACGATCATGCTACGGACTCTAATGGTGCCGTTTACATCTAAGGTACTAGTGGGTTCGGTGGTATTAATACCTACTTGAGCATAAGAAGTAGCGCTTATACACAAGAGTATAACTAAGATAATCTTGTTAATTTTCATGATTTAGGGATTTGAAAATACCTTCAAATATATTGGTTTATAAGCAAAAAACTCAACAATATTAGTATTTTTCTATGAAACAAGTATTTTAAACAGTTTCACTACCATCTATACCATCCTGATCTACGTAGTCTTGCAAATAGGCATAACGAGGCGTTAATTGTCCTTTATGAGTCATCAGCGCACGTTCTAGAATGCCATTAGCATCTCCATTAAAAAAGGAAGGAATCACATGTTTTATAAACATTTCTCCAAACCCTTCACTGGCATCCTTTGGCAATTCACAGGGAAGATTATCTACTGCCATGACTGCTATAGCACCTGGTGCTGTAAATTCAACTTCGGTTTCTGTTTGAGGATCATAGCCATAAAAAGGGTCTGCAATTGTAGAAGCACGTAGCGTACTGGCTACTGGACCGTCTATGTCACAAGAAATATCTGCCACTAAGTTAATTTTAAAATCAGGATGCTTGGCATCTTCTCGCGTAAATAAATACGGAGCGCCATCACCATAAAAATGGCCAGCAATGAAATAATCTGTTACTTTGGCGTATTTCATAAAATCACTTTCATAACCTGAAGGGTCTTTATAGAACGCAAATTTATCCATAGGTTTTCCATCAGTACGCTTGTTGTATTCGGTTACGTCTATAAGACAGTAGACAGGTTCATCAAACTCTTGAGATAAGTAGGCCTCATCCGTCACCTCCTTAATCTTAAGATGGTCTAGAATTTCTTTGGCACCATTAGCTACTTTACCCGTGCCCGACAATGTAATTTTTATATTGGGAAGGGTGATCTTGTCTAACTCTTTTTTGACATCGTCTAGATCCTTTAAGGTCTCCACTTTAGGCAACTCAAAAAGTCCGTCGCGGATACCTAATAATCGAAAACCGTTGTAAGCGCCTACCAATCCTGCATAGCGTCCAAAACCTATCAATCGCGCACCATTCTTTTTAACGATCGTCTCATGGTCATACATGTCGATGTGCTTATCGAGCATGGCGCACAATAGTTTTCTGTTATATGGCTGCTTTTTGATGGTATGACTAAAAAAGAAATATTTTTTATTAGGGATGAGTGCATCAATAGGTACTTCCTTTACACCCAACATTACGTCGGCATCAGATATATCTTGAGTGACTTCAAAACCTTCTTTTTGATAGGCTTCATCTGGAAAGATCCGAATATCGGAGGATTCAACTACAAAAGAGGCGTCTGGGAATTTTGACCGTGCTTCTGCAAGCATTTGTGGTGAAAACACCACTCTACGGTCTGGTGGATTTTTACGTTCTTTTATAATGGCAAACTTCATTGATTTCTGTTTTAATTTCTGTTGATTTGTCAGGTGGGTACTTTGGTACATCTTTTGACGTAATTATAACACAAAGATATGGGTTTAAGTCCTATATTTGCGGACTTGTTTTGTTTCCGCTTTCGCGAAAGCAAAAACAGTAAGATTCAAATTTTATTTTTGAGATTTGAAAATTTGTTCATTGAAAATAGATGAGATATTGATAGGTTCCCGAAACAAGTGCGGGATTCAATTCGATGATGTACATTGTAGATAGCGTTAAAGATTTTATCCCCAGAACATGCGGGATCCAATTTAACTACGTAAATCAGAGATTTACCATCTCATAAATGGGGTCGATTTGGTTTTGACAGCGAGATTAACCAAATAGTAAGCACGTCGAGCGCTGGGATATAGCTCGTAAATCTCATATTTCACACTTTTTAAACGGCGAGAATAACTACGCCCTAGCTGCATAATCCGAATCATAGTAGGATAATGCCTCGGTCTACAAGGTAGACAAGCAGGAAGTCACTCGAGAGCCTTGGTTTACGGCTATCGATATAGTGACTTCGTAAAAGTAAACCTAGCTTTTGTAGGATCTTGATACAATCGCGAAACTTAATTGAGAATAAGGTAATCCTTGGTAGTTTCTGACCGGTGATTGCACGAAAACTAATTAGAAACTAAGCGTGTAGAAAGCTGTTTCGTTACTTGTTTGGACGGCGGTTCGAGTCCGCCCGACTCCACGATCATTCATAACTGCGTTATGGATTAAAATAAAAAACCCAACAAGTTTACTTGATTGGGTTTTCTTGTTTTAAGACATCTGGACTGAAAGGACAGGCAGTTATACTTGCAGTACTGGAGACCAAGGCCCACCGAAGGTAATCCGCCCGACTCCACCTTCGCCCGCCAAAGCTTCGTTTTTTTGAAGCGACGGCGAGTTTTTTTATACAACACGAAGAACACCTTATTTAGTAAGGCGAGCTACGGTGAATGTCGATCCAACTTAAGTTCTATGTAGCTTTTTTTTTAGCAAAGCAAAGGAGGACTTTTTAATTCCTTTTTTTGGAAAAAAAATTCATTGGGGCCACGGTGTAAGTCTTCATATCTTGCTAACAAGTTTTAAAAAGACAAACCCTATTTTATATCCTAACAACCGTTTGCTTGGTTTGACAAACAAGAATCACAAACTGTTCGTAAACATGTTTGGGGTGGCGGACAATTATTAAGAGGTTCACTTCTGCTAGGTCTACACAATACATCACCAGATCCTCCCATAATATGATTAGAAAATGTAAGCCTTGAAATAGGTAGTTTATTGAATGATAATTTTTTTAAAGCTTTTTTTTTCATGGTTCGTTATTTTTAGTATTCAGAAATCAATATACAAAAACTACATTTCTTATCCATTTGGTTGTATATCGATACTTATTCCTTTTGTTTATTCTTTAAACTCTTGATATAATAAGAAGGCGTAATACCTGTTTTTTTCTTAAAAGCTGCTGTAAATGAACCTATTGAATTAAATCCAGCTTCTTTAGCAATACTCAAGATGGTATACTGAAGTAACTTAGGGTTTAGCTTTAATTCACTCAAAATATATCCAACACGTAAGTCATTTATATATTGAATAAATGTTTTCTTCTTGTAAATATTAATGATTTTAGATAAGTACTTTGTATTTGTAGATAGCTTCTTGGCTAACGATGTTATTGTAATTGTTTTTTTTAGGAATCCTTTTTTAGATTCGAATATGCGCAGTTTATCTAAAATTGAAGTAACTATTTCTGGATCAACATTCAAGTCTTTAGGTGTTTTTCCTATCTCTGTTTTCAGAGGTTCTTCAGACTTATTATCTAACTCGTACAATAAATTTTTAAAACGCTTTTTGTATACTTTATGCCTCCTAAATTGAATTATTATAACGACAATCGTAATACTAATTATAATCAATAGAAAAATAAATTTCATATTAAGAATATGATTCTTACTCTCTAATTTTTCTATTAACAATTCTTTATTCCTAAGTAATTCTGGGGTGTCAAATTCTGAATTTAATTTGTATGAGGTATTTATCTTTCTGACAGAAGTAATACTATCAAATTTCAATAACTTATTTATGGCATAAAGTTGTCCTGAGTAATTATTGTTTTCTTCGTATACAACCTTTAAATATTCATACGTTTCTCTAACTTCTGGGATCACAATATCTACTTTGGTTAGTAGAGAGTCTGTTTTTTGATAATAGTATATTGCAAGATCTTTGTCTATCGATTCATTTATTTTTCCAAGATAAAATTGGGCGAGAATATAATACTTCAAATAATACAAAGAATTTACGTTTATAAGAGGTGTGCCTTCTTCTAATAATAGTTTAGCTTGTTTAAAATTATTTTTATAAAATTCATTAATCCCTTCGTTAATTTTAGCTATGCTTAAAACATATGGGTACTCTTTTTCAACAACTTCTATTACCGAATGATAATAATAGGAGGCTGAATCATGTTTTTCGTTATACCTATACGATTCTGCTAATGCTATAGATGACATTACAAAAGCTTCTTCAGATATATTATTTTGTTTATTTTCAAGATTAAATCCTCTTTTGTAGAGTACTAATGCTTCCTCATGATTTCCAATCTCTGTTTTAAGTTCAGCAATATTATTTAAAGCTATTCCTTCATATATTGTATCGTTTCCTTTTTTTGCAAGTTTTAAAACTTTAAGATGTTGTTCAAGCGCATTTTCATAATCATAATGGGTCATATAAAATAACCCCAAATTATTATAAGCAGGAATAGACAATAAAGAGTCTAAACGGTTACTTTCAAATAATGATCTGCGTATAAGCTGTAACTTATCTTTTTTTGTATTTGCATAATAAGAAAGTTCATTTAATACTGTCGCCTTGTTTATTTTATCATCCTCTATAGTTGCTTTGGCAAGAAAGGTATTGAGATATAGTTTTGCATGTATTGTATCAGAAATATGCTTTTTGTATTCATTATAAAGATACGTGTATGTTTTCCCTTTTAAGGTATCTGGTATTTTCCAAACTTCATCTTGCCCGTGGGTAATGTTACTTACACACAACAAGAACCAAAATATACAATGAGTTTTTCTACGTAAACGCAAACATGTCTTCAATTTTAGGAGGTATTATTTTCGACTTCTAAAATAATCAAATTACTAGTATTAAACAGGGATAGTCACGTCAATTTAGACCTCTTATATTTTCAAAAAAGAAAGCGAAACAAATAACTAAAAACCAATATATTAGTGATGTTTTTTTATGATTCAATTCCGTGAATCGTGACAAGTCTTCCTTGTGACATACATTAAAAAAAATGACATTTGAGCGTCATACAACAAAGCACTATGCGATGCATGACAGACATATCCTTGAATGTCTATAAATGCTCAAGACAACTTAAATCATAAAACTAAAAATTATGAAAAATTTATTAAAGATTGGAAGAAGTTTAAACAATGCTGAATTGAAAAAAATTACCGCAGGTTTTGGAGAAACTTTTACAAGACCTGGAGATGAGGGATGCTCTGCATACGAATGTCCATCTGGCATGGCTTGTAATCTCTGGGGAGAATGTATTCCCAATGGAGGTGGAGGTGGAGGTGACATCTGCCCTGAAAATGTTGGAATGCAATGTTAATAAATAAAAATTAACTTTTTATTTGGGTTTACTTTTCACAAGTAGACCCATCTTTATGTAACCTTGTAATTACTCTTGTTATTTTATTCTTTGCTTGATAAGTCTATGATTCACGTCATTGATCTAATATGTAATGTTACTATACCAAAGGCTTACATTAAGTATGCTATAACTTCACATTGATTACCACTTCTGGCACAACAGCCTGTACTAAGAGGTGTAAGCTATTTTTGGAAGATGAGTATGAGGATACGTCCGCTTTCGCGAAAGCAAACTAAACCATACTCTTTTCGTAGTACATCTCTTGAGTTAAACACCTCAACAACTGCACATAAAGCTAAAATCAACAGTCTTACTACTAATTTATTCCTTTTAAGATAGCTATACGTAAAGAATATACGATTACATCCTTCTAACCGAAGCACTAAGACCCAGCGAAGGTAATCCGCCCAACTATAAAAAGCTAAACCCCAATAACCTATTTATTAGATTATTGGAGCTTTAAAAGCTAACAATTTTTTATTTCTTTTTCAAACTAAACGCTCTGGATATATTAAAGCCTAAGAATACGCTTCCGTCACTAAAATCTCCTCTGGCTTGCCCTAAAAATCCATTTTCAAACATCGCCTGACTGTTAGACACATGTATTTGAAATACGTGACCACCCGTTTCAATTTCTAATCCCAAGGCGGCAGCGTTATTAAATACAGAACCATCTACTCTATTTAAGTGATACCCATAATCGGCGATTAATGCCATGCGTTTGGTAAATTTAAAACGACCTCCAAAACCTAACACAAACTGTGCATTGTCTTGGCCGTCTTCAAAAACGGCATTGTCATGAAAATAGGTAGGTGCAAACTCCAAGGATAACCAATTATTAAATTTTCTAGAGATCAATAATTGATTGGCATAACCAAGGCGATCTGTGAAGGTGAGCCCTGGGAATAAATCCTTGTCTAAATTTGTATTGACATTCCATAAATTATAGCCTACCACAGTTACAGGAAATCCATCCTTTTTTTGGCGTAAAAGTCGATATTTTAAGGACACGTCATAGGTTTTATTAAAACCTGATCGCGAAGCGCCTATATTGAGCCATGAATTAGGAGCATAGATAAATTGAATACGTACCGAAGCATCATCTAACCCAAAAAAGTTATCTACCCCGTCTTTTAAACTTCCGAAGCGATGTGCGATTACAAAATAGAGCTGATTTTTACCTATGAGTTTTGTAGATTCAAAATTGACTAGCTTCACCCCTTTAAAAACAGAACTTACAGCTTCGTCTGCCACAGGCGTTTCGCTCTCTAATTCGTCTAATAAACTGTCTTGTGCTATTAATGTACACGGCAAAAACAACAGTAGCAAGACTGCTCGTTTAAAAATATTCATACGTTTGATTTTTTAGTTAGTTGATAATGATCGCTTGATCAAATTTGATTTCTTCCAGAATACTGTCATATCCTATGCAGCGCCCTTTTATTTGAAATACAGTTGGTGATCCAGCTATTTCTGATGTGTTTTGATTTTCGCTTAAAGCGAAAAAAATACTAGGCTCCATCATGGCCGTCTCTTTGTCCATCGTACTTACTGTGCCTTTTACAAGAATAGTTTTGTTCAAATAGGTTTGTGTGGCGGTTGTTTCATCCTGTTGAAAAGCCTGTGAAAGTTCTGAAGCAGATACGGTAAAGGCAGGCGCCTCAGATCCGATATCTCTGTGGTCTTGATATACATAATTGTACACAAGCGCAACAACTAATAGTGCAGCCACACCTAATACAATAATGAGTGATTTTTTTGATTTCATGGTGTTTTATTTTTCTACAAGCGTGAAGTCTGCGGTAATTAAAATCTTATCCGATATTTTCTCACTCACCACCCCCGGAATTTCAATATCAAACTCCTCTGGTGCTACCGAAAAGGTGGTTTTTAGGACCAAGGTATTGGCAACCATTTTCACATCTAGCACTGCTTCTACATCCTTTGTTTTACCATGTAATGTGAGCGTGCCTTTTACGGTAAAGGATTTGTTATTATCCAAGCCTTCTTTTGAAAAGTCAATGACTGTTCCTTTAAAAACAGCTTTGGGATAGGTATCACTTTCCATATAATTTTCATTAAAATGCTCTTCCATAAGCGCATTTCTGAATCGAAAACCTTTCATTAATGACAAAATTGCAATCTCTCCTGAGTTAGCATCTAGCAAAGCAGTTACGGTCTTATGACTCGCTTTTACAGGTTCAAAAGCAGGTACGGATGCTTCAAAGTCAATCTGTCCTGTTTTTGTATAATATTTTTGTGCATATCCTTGGGTACAAAAGAGTATACCTATAAGTAAGAGTAGTGTTTTCATTGTTTTTGTTTTTTTTATCTTTTTAGTTTTCTAAAGTTCCGTCGTCTATCCAATCGATAATATCTTGTATAATCCCATTAGGTAAATTGCCGCTAGGAGGCATTGGATTCCCTGTATTGGTCATACGAGCAACCATACGTCCGCTATTTGCGACAGCAGAAGCATTTGCATAGTTGTGTAATCGTACACCACCGTTTGCAGTGGTTGCATTATGACACTGTACACAAGCGTTGTCAAGAATTGCTTTTGCAGTGTTTTGATATGTAACAAGGTTTGTCGTATCTCCATCGGTATCACCCCCATCTGTATCTCCATCTCCTGTGTCACCATCGTCTGTAATGGTTTCGGTTTCTAATAGTTCGGATAATTCATTGCTTTCGCAACTTGTGGTTGTAGTTGCTACTATCCCTATGAGAAAACATCCAAGGAGTATTTTTATCGTTTTTTTACTTTTCCAGCGTGTATTCATGACTTTGAATTTTAATTATTTGTTGTTTTTTAGTTGTAATAAATCTCTTGTCATTGAAGCATTGTGGTCTAATGGAGATGATCTAATATGAGATTTAAGGGGGACAACTGAATGCATATAACATTTCATTTTATTATTCTTTGATGATTTCTAAAAGAAGTTGTAGTCTTGTTTTCGAGGTCGTTTTATGACCGTAGTTACCTCATTACAGAGTTCTCGTGTATAATGAGGATTAAAAGAACCTAGGGTGCCCCATGACCCTAGGCCCTTAACAAATCAACTAAAAACTAATTCTTCTTTTTCAATCAATTATTGTGAAGACTCCGGTCATAGCACCGTGAAACTCACAATTATAAAACAATGTATCTGGGGCGGTATCAGGAACTGTAAAGGTGATCGTTGCCTGTGAAGCTCCGTTATTAGTGACGCCTTGGTCATAGGTATTATCTGTTCCTGTTCCTTGAACAGATTTTATAAGAAATGGATGTCCTGGTGTATTGACCACAAACTCATAAGTCTGTCCTCTTTGTAAGGTAAAATCTGGGTTTGCTACATTATTTAGATTTTCATTATTAAAAATATAGGCTGTAGCTCCTTGGTTTGTGACATCATACGTTGCTGCCACTGTTTCTTCTGGTGCTGGTGCAAGTTCAGTATCTTGATTGACGATAGGCCATACGCCTGCTGCTGGGAAGCCAACTCCAAAGTTATCCCCTCTTTCTTGATCTTGACCAAAGTAATAAAGTGGCCATCCTTTATACGTGACTTGCTGACGCCCAAATACATCAATAGTTCCAAATCCAGCCGTATTGAAGATGCTAGGCACATTGGTTACGTTGATCTCTACAATGGGCCATACGCCATCATTAGAAAAATCGGAAGCTGTAAAATTATTAGTATTTGCCTCATCATTACTAAAGCGGTAGATGGTTCTCCCAGATCCGCTTGTCATATAAAAAGTCTCTTCGTCTCCTGGTGTATAATTACTGGTCAGATTCGTTTCATTTCCAGAGGCATCTCTTCCTACTAATTGGGCTTTTGCAATCATAATACTGTAATCAGGTTTTCCAACATACCAAGTATCACCTGCACCATCTCCATTAGTGTCACCAGCGTTAGTATCGTTAGAAAATGTGTACAAAGGCCATCCTCTATACGTGGTTTGTTGCGATCCGTCTTCACGGGTTATCGTTCCAAAATCATTTGCATTAAGCGTATTATCCAGCGTAAGTTCATCTGCAAAAAAAGCAGGCCATACATCTGCACAACCACCATTACAGTTTGAAGTTCCCTTGCTATCTAATGCAAAGAAATACAAGGTAAACCCATCTGCATCGGTCATTACATTCCCAAAAGTAGCATTATTGTTTATCCTCACATTATTATTCACTGCGAGTGGGGGTGTTACATCATCTGAACCTCCGTAATCATCATCGCTACAACTTAATAACATCAAAAAGGCTATTGGTAAAAAAAATACGTTTTTCATTTTGTTTTGTTTTTAAAGATTAATTTGTTTGTTGGCTTTTGCCAAAAATTGTTTTTTTTCAGAGATGCAAACTCCTGTGCATCCATGTAGTTTTAGTATTCATATAGTATTGCATATGACGTGTGCTAGGCAGCACATGCACATACGGGAGTTTGACAATTATTTTTTTCCATAGTGTCTCCTAGTGGAGGGTATCCTAAAGCAATAAGTGTATTCAGTGCTTCAGATACTTGGTTGGCTCTTTTAAAATTAAATACAACCAATGCGTCTTGAGGATATACAATTACATTACTTATGTTCTGAACTTCCATCATCTTTGTTTTCACTTGATCGACACAATGCGTACAGAATTTATTTTGAACAAAAATTCGTGCTAGACGTGTTTCCATAACTTTAATTATTAATTAGATTAAGCGTAAGAAATCGCGAAAATGATACCTCCTATCCATACTAGGAAAATCAAGATTTCTTTGATTGGCATTCTTTTTACAGTGTTCATAATGATCTATTTTTATGAAGGTGATTACTTTTAAAAGGTATTTTCCTTCTTGTTTTAGTACACCACAAAAGAATGACAAACATGTCGCTAGCACCCTAAAAACCTACATGAACGGGATGTTTTAAGGCTAAAAAGGAATATTTAGCCCCTGAAGAAATCGAGAAATGAGAGGAAATTGACATTTCAGTCATACACCCATCAATAAATTATTAGATAAAAGTTCCCCTTGTGTGAAATACGTCTTTATAAAAACGTATTTCTACTTTTTTTCTAGGAAAGAACTATCAAAACAGGATTCAGATGAAAACATATTTACGTTATACGTTTTGATCTTCTTTTTCGTGGGAGTATAAATCTTATTTGATGGTAGGTGATGACTTTTTAATTAAGAAGATTGTGTTTCTGGGCACATTAAAGTGGCACAACAGATCCCATATTGGGGATGTAGGTTCGTTTATTTTAAGAAGAAAGGGAAAGAGAATGTGAAAGGTTCATGCACCGCTTTCGCGAAAGCATATAAAACCTTAAAAACTCAGTGAAGAAGAATGAAATGTATCGTTATCAAAAAGTATAAAACATCCCATCAAATCGTGCCTATTATAACTGAATGTAATAGGTGCCTTGGAATCCAAAGAAGAAATTCCCATCTCTAAAATTAAAGTTACTACGTGTTTGAGTGATAAAGGAATCCTCTGTAAAGAAAGGGTTATTAGTCATTTTAAATTGAAGCATGACACTTCCTACCTCCCAATTGGCGCCTAAAGAAAATGCCCCAAAAGTATCTCTGGATTCTAGTTCATTAGCCAAATAATAGTACTCCGAGACAACAGATACATGATTTGTCACTTTATAGCGACCTCCAAAGCCAATCGCAAAATGATTAGCATCGTCAATAGGATCGCTGGTCGAGCTGCGATGTATAAAAGTAGGTGCTACCTGAAGCGACAGATTAGCGGTTAGCTTGCGAGCCACGAGCAATTGTGTAGTAAAAGCGGTTTTATCAAAAAAATCATTTCTGACTTCTACCCCAGTAAATTGTCTACTCCTGTAGGTCCCGATTTGTACGAATGTTACGCCAAAGGGACTCCCATTGCCATTTGTCTCTTGTTGAAAAAGTCTGTATTTAAAAAAAGCATCGAATATACCGCTAGGTGCAGCACCACCAATCCCCACGGTAAATCTATCTGTAAACGCATAGTCAACGCCAAATCTTGCACTCATCCTATCGGCAATAAAGGAATTACTGCGCTCTTGTGGGATATCCCAGTACCTACTCATAAAAGATATTTCAAGAGCTCCTTTTTTACGCGTTTCTACAGAGTGCCCTATAGAGATACGTGTTGCTTTGAACGTAGACATCACATATGCTGATTGCGTTGTCATATCTTCCTTTTCAAGAAGATCTCCAAGGTCTTGCGCTTGAGATAATTGCACCAGACTCATCCACATAAAAACGACGATACCGAACTTATTTCTCATAGGGTTTGAATTCAAAATTAAACGAGACTTGTATGTTTTTTGCAATATTAGGCGAAAGTAATTTTGGGATTTTAATATCATAATTTTCTAAAAGAACTTCTGCGTCGCCTATGATTTTATACGAGGTACTCTTTCGTTCAATAGTAACCTTAAATGCCAAAGGCACCGTCGTGTCTTTTAGGGTAAACATCCCTTCTATCATACGTGTTTGAGAACCCTCCTGAGAAGGATCAAAACCTACTATTTTTCCCCTAAACTTGGCCTTTGGATAGAGATCTGATTCTATATAACTCTCATTAAAATGCTCTCGCATCAGTTTCTTTTTAAATACAAAAGCCTTCATAAGAATATCTACTGCAATCTCATTGGTCTCTGTATCTAAAATACTATATGCCTGATTGTTTACAGCTTCAATATTCTCTGCTGAGGTATATGAAAAGAATGTGACTTGCCCTTGTCTCGCTATCTGCTTGTCGGTGCCATTTTGACAAATAGCAACGGATTGTATGAAAATAAAAAAAAGTAGTAGTTTATTCATAATGACTTATGGCATAATGATACAATTTAATAAAACAGCATCTTTTAGAAACCCTTTAAATACTCCTTTTACGACAATAGGGTCCCCAATAGTTAGCTTTTGAATATGTACGTTCTGATTTTTTTGCATTTCACAAATAATAAGCGTGTCTTTATCGTCTCCACTCAGTAATAAGGTATACACTCCTTCTTTTTTGTTTATTTCTTTAATTACACTTTCAATTTCTATTGCCTTATCTACATATTGATAGAAGCTACTATCTACCTTGTTTGACATTAAAGAAATAAGTTCATTAGAACTCAGGCTCACTTGCGTTTTGACATTATGAGTATCTTCAGGTGTTTCTAAATATCTGAATATAGCATATATAAATAAGAGTGCTGAGCATCCTAATAGTATTATTTTAAAAATTCCGCTTTTACTCATACTGTTTAAACTATGCCATATAATTATATCTTAGTCACAAAAATAATATTTCAAATGTGTTATTCACTTTTTATACTGCCATATATTGCTCAAACGGAATTTCTGGGGTTAAAAAGGAATCGGAGACGCTGATAAATCCTATTAAAGCCCTATAAAATCTTATTTTTAATAAAAATTAAGTTAATGAAAAAATTTAGATTCTATCTGTACATTACTGTAAGTGTTATTCTATTTTTTATAGTGATCACTTTTATTGCCACCCCTATTGTGGTTAAAAATCAAACGATAGATTTCCTTGACAATCAGATACGCTCTGCTCAACAAGACACTAAAGAACTTGGGATGTTAGGAGGTGAATTTATGAGTAATGATGGTAATAAAGAAAAAGTAATTACAGGAATCCAGAAAGGCATTGTCAACTCTTATGATCAGACTGTTTTTAATTCTCTAATAGACTGGTCAGGAAAAATTCTAGCCCATCCAGATGCTACGCTAATAGGTACTCGAATCAATGAGGATGAATCTTTGACATCTACTATTGACAATGTTATTACAGGAAGTAAACTATACAAGTATATACACGCTACAAAAGAAAATACAGCGTTGTCCTCATCTAATATCATTCACTTAGAACTGATCCCAGAATCTGATATGATTATTGCTGCGCATCTGAATGTAAGTGACCTAGAAGCATCTATGACGGCCTATAAGAGTCAAACGTATACTATTTTTTTCATCACGGGGTTATTGTCATTACTATCTTTATTGATGACGACAAGAGTGCTAAGTAGTTATTATGAAGCTCAAATTGCTATTAAATCTACAAAAATAGAAGACAGTGTACTCAACCTGAATAAACTGAATATGTCTCTTGAAAAGTATCAAAAGAATCTCTTAGAGCTTAAAAATGAAACAAACACTGTATCAGTCACCGAAGAAAAACCTACGGAGGTCTCTAAACAGCGACTTCTCACCTACGTTCGTAATGAGTTAGTACCTGTAAACATAGAAGACATTGCCTACATCTATGTAGAGCATAAAATCACCTATTTGGTATGCAAAGACGGCAGACGCTCAACATCAAATGAAAGTCTAGATCAAATCTATGCATCTTTAGACAGCAAGGTTTTCTTTAGAGCCAACAGACAAATTATTGTAAGTATTGAGGCGATTTCAAAGATTACAAAATTTGGAAATAATGCCTTAAAAATTCAAACGAATCCCGTTTCAGAAGTGGATATTGTCATTGGTAAAAACAAGGCTGCTTTGTTTAGACAGTGGCTTGATTTGTAGGTTTTTTATTATGGAAATAGGAGGTTTACGACTTTCGCTTCACTTGCCACTGGATTTTAGAATTATCAAGGTTACAAATTCGTTAGGTTAACTCAGAATTTCGGAAATAAGATTGTTTTGGTCTACATATGCATGTAAGAATCTAACTATATTAATGGATTAGTTTTTGTTGTTTTAAAAAAATAAAACCCAATTTTCATTGTATCTTAGATGTAGTAAAAAAGCACTCTAAAATCCATGGTACAAAAACAACAACTCATCTATTCTGCCATTTTAATTGTAGTGGTGATTGTGATTATTTTTCTAACAAAGAAAGCTATCCGAAAATTTAGTTTTGTGCGCGCCATCGAGGTCAACCGAAGAAAGGTGATTTATTACCTGAGTTATTTCTTTATTTATTTATTAGCTGGATCGGCGTTGGCGGTGATTTGGGGCTTTGATTTTAAAGATATTCTTTTGGGACTTTCTTCCATTCTTGCAGTCCTAGGTGTTGGTTTTTTTGCCCAATGGTCGATCCTGTCTAACCTGACCTCTAGTGCCATTCTCTTTTTTAATCACCCTATCCGGATAGGTGATAGAATAAGAATCATTGATAAGGATTATGACTACACGGGCATCATCAAAGATATTAGCGGGTTTTTCCTTTTTATGCGAACAGATGAAGGTAAAAATGTCACCATCCCTACATCGCTTATCATGCAAAAAGGCATCGAAATCCTAGAAGAAAAAGAGGTCACTAAAGACAAAGAAGATTTTAAGTATGAGTACACTGAAAGTGATACTTAAAGTGAAATGAAAGTGTAAAGTGGGAAGTGGAAAGTGTTAAGTGTTAAGTGTTAAGTGTTAATAAGAGAAGTTATTTGTGGCGTATCAGAAAAAGGCAAATAGGAATATTAAATGGAAATTAAATATTGTTGGAGGTGTAAAACAGAAGTCCCAATGCTGGACGATAAAGAATACGCAATTGCTTCAGAATTATACAGTAAAGGATTTAAAATTTTAAACAAAGATAGACAAGAACGCTTCAAAGAATTATTAGATTATTACAATGAATTAACTGGATTTGGAGAAACAGAACCAAATGCAATAATGCACCACGCACTCGGGCAAATTGGGCCTGATTGTGAACGTTGTGGAAAACCATACAGAACTCCAAAAGCTAGACTATGTGCTGCATGTGGAAATAAAAGAAAAGGAATAACGACATAAACGAGTCAGTAAACGTATGAAAATGAATAAAAAGACCCATTACATATTTGTCATTTTAGAAGTCCTTTCGGGGTTCAGTTTGGGATTATTTGGACTCTTAATGCTCGCTGACAAATTACTTAAGTTTGACATGAATTTGTCATTTATTCTTGGATATCTATCTATATTTTTTTTCGCTTTAATTGGAATCGTCATTCCTGGATTTTTTCACAGTAGACGTGTCAACAAAAACAAAAGATTTTTAATCGGAATTGCAAAAGCAACAATTGGAATGGTGATCGGCACGCTCTTTACGGCATTCCTACCTACATTAATATACGAAGTTGATCTGCTTCGGTATATTGTCATTTTAATACCCATTATTTGTTCAGTAGTTGGATTTAATATGGGAATTAGAGGGTTATAAACGTATTTTCAGAAAGCTTTAGGTTAATTACTTTCGGCTTTGAAAGATACCATTCTTATAGCACCTGATATTTCCTCCTCAAAATAGAAGTCTACCCCCTTTCAATGATGAACAAATATATTTTCGCTTAAAGCGAAAAACCATACCACCTTACACCCGCTAGATTTCAAAATCAAAACGAAGCATTTCTGTAAAATCAGATGATAAAAAACCCAATGAAATCAATGATTCATTGGGTTTTGTTTTGCAAGACGTATGAAAGGAATTTACTTCCTAGACACAAGCGCTTATTTCTTCTTAAACTTTAGTTTTTTCTCAATTGCTTCAATCATAATATTTGCGATATCGAGTCCAGTCGCTGCTTCTATGCCTTCTAATCCTGGTGACGAATTGACTTCTAGCAATAAAGGTCCTTTATTCGATCGGATGATATCTACACCAGCGACGGGAAGTCCAAGGATTTTGGCGGCTTTGACCGCCAGTTTACGTTCTTCTAAGGTGACTTTTATTTTTGAAGCAGATCCACCTTGATGGATATTGGCTCTAAACTCACCTTTGGCGGCTTGTCGCTGCATAGATGCGACTACTTTTCCATTGACCACAAAACAACGGATATCCTGCCCGTTTGCTTCTTTTATGAACTCCTGCACCAAAATATTGGTTTTAACGCTTTTAAAAGCGTTAATCACACTCTCTGCTGCTTTTGAGGTCTCTGCCAAGACAACACCTTTCCCTTGGGTACTTTCTAGTAACTTTACAATAAGTGGCGCTCCATTCACCATTTTTATAAGGTCTTTGGTGTCTAATGGCGAATTGGCGAAGCCCGTAATAGGAATATGAATGTCATTTTTTGCAAATAATTGGGTTGCTTGCAATTTATCTCTTGATTGTGTAATCGCATCGGCGGAGTTAAGACAATAGGTTCCCATGGCATCAAACTGACGAATCAACGCACAGGCATAAAAGGTTACAGAGGGTTTGATACGAGGAATGATCGCATCAAACTCAGCAATCACATTTCCACCTCTATAGCGTATCTGGGGTTCTCTTGCATCAAACTTCATATAGGCTTGCTCTACATTAAGAAATACCATCTCATGCCCGCGAATACGCCCTGCTTCCATCAAACGTTTGTTACTAAACAAGTCTGGATTACTAGCTAATAAGGCAATTTTTAACCCTGATTTCTCCGTATGAAACGTGGTGTACATCCCTTCTACCTCATCTTCTTGAATGTTAGAAAACAAATAGGTCGAAGAAGGGTTTACCAAATAGCGATTATGTAAGGCCTCACGCCCCAACAGCATTCTAAACTCCATAGAGTCACGGTTTGCCAATGTTAATTCGATCTCAAACGTATCCTCACCAAAGGTAATAGGAGCTTTAATCACGATACGCTCCTCAGAAATCCCCATCGAGCTTTTTACAGATCGCTTAGCGTGAACTTTTGCTTCACAACTAACGCTGATGCTTCTGTTTACCTGCAAAGGGTTTACATCAAAGCTTACCCATTCTTCATTTTCTTTAAAGAACGTTTTAATACCATTTGCCTGTATCGATGAGGTTTTAGCACCAGAGTCTACACGCGCTTTTATCGCGGGTATGCCAAAGGTTTCAAATGCACACCACTCTTCGCTTCCTATTATTTTTAAATTTTCCAATATCAATTTATATTTTAACTCACAAATAAACACCTAATAGATTATTTATTGGTGTATTTACTATTATTTCTTTTTTAGTTCAAACAAGTCCTTTCGTCGATCTCTAAGGTTTTTTACGGCCCCAAATTGATTCAATTCTCTCAACAAATCGATATCAACATCTGCGATGAGGATCATCTCTGTGTTTGGAGTCGCTTCTGCTTTGATTCCATTGGTTGGGAATGAAAAGTCGCAGGGTGTAAACACCATAGATTGTGCAAACTGGATATCCATATTTTCTACATTAGGCAAGTTTCCAACGCTTCCCGCAATAGCAACGTAGCATTCGTTTTCTATCGCTCTTGCTTGTGAGCAATGGCGCACCCGTGAATATCCATTTTGCGTATCTGTTAGGAAGGGTACAAACAAAATATCCATGCCTTCGTCTGCCAATAATCTACTCAACTCTGGAAACTCAGAATCATAGCAAATAAGCACTCCTATTTTCCCGCAGTCAGTATCAAAGGCTTTAATTTGGCTTCCGCCTTGCATGCCCCATACTTTTGCTTCATCTGGGGTTACATGTAATTTTTCATAACGTTCTATGGTTCCATCACGACGGCATAAATAGCCTACATTGTATAAACGACCGTCTTTCATTTCTGGCATACTCCCAGAAATAATGTTGATGTTGTAAGTAATTGAAAACTCTGAAAACTTCTGTACAATTGCTGCGGTGTGTTTTGCAAGTTCTCTAATGGCATCTGGTGTTTTTAAATGATTGACCTCTGCCATAAGAGGGGCATTAAAAAACTCTGGAAACAAAGCGAAATCAGAGCGGTATCCTGCCACTGCATCTATAAAGTATTCCGCTTGATTTAGCAACTCATCTAAATCTTTATAAGGACGCATCTGCCATTGTATCAATCCTAAACGGACAATACTTTTTTTGGTAGCTGCTTTTTTTGAAGGTTTTTTGTAGTAAATATTGTCCCACTCCATGAGGATGGCATACTCGCCAGAAGCCGCATCACCTTCTAAATACCCTTTCATCACTTTAGTAGGGTGAAAATCATTAGAAATTTGAAAGTTTAATACGGGATCATTAATCTCCTTGCGTTTTACTTTTTCTATATACTCTTTGGGTGAAATATCTGCTGCATATTTGCTGTAGTTAGGCATTCTCCCACCAAAGGCAATGCCTTTTAAGTTTAAATTTTCTGCAACTTCTTTTCTGTAATCATAAAGTCTTCTCCCCAAACGTAATCCTCTGAATTCAGGTTTAATAAACACATCAACACCGTATAAAACATCCCCCTCGTAGGTGTGGGTATTAAATGAATAGTTGCCTGTAATGTCTACATAGGTGTGATCTTCTTCAAAATCGTCATAATTCACAATAATGGACAAAGCGCAACCTGCAAGCTGTCCGTTGATTTTTATCACGACTTGCCCTTCTGGAAATTTCTCAATAAGAGATTTTATGTGGTGTTCCTTCCAATAGGAATCTGGCATATTGGTATATGCAGAAATCATAGTCATTTTAAGCTCTTGATAATCATCTAAATCAAGAAATTTTAATTCGATATTTTCTATATCTTTTGTTTTCATATCTTTTTCTGAAGATGGCTTCAGCATTTTTTTAATCTATTATACACAGCACCAATCCTTCCTACTATTGTATTACACTACACACTTTATAAGAGCATGTGAAGAGTTATGAATCAACCGCATCATTTATTTCGCAAATCTATTTAGAGTATTTAGTAAGGTAAGAACTTCTAAGTTGTGCTTTCAAAAAAACCTAATTTGCTTCTTGTCTAAACTGATCACAATACAACACGACAGCGCTTCGATCTTCTTTATCTAAAAACTCTAACGCCTGATACCATGGCATCCATAAAGCTTTTTTGAATTTTTCAGGTTCTAACACTTCTATGTTTACAATGGACTTTGTGGTAATAAAATAGTGTTTAAAAACAATCTTTTTGTCTTTGGTAACATTTTTTATAGAAATAAAATAGGTAAGGTGTTTCTTTTTTAAAGTCACACCTATTTCTTCGCTCGTTTCTCGTATGAGGGATTTATAATCTGACTCCCCTTTCTTCTGAACGCCTCCTGCAAGGGTATATTTCTTTCTAGCCCCTACTTTTTCGAGCACCAAAATACGATCCTCTTTAAAGGCGATAAGGCGTGATTTATGAATGGGTTTGTACTTTGTCATGAATGTTTTAAGTGACATTCTATAAAAATCAAACTATTCTTCAAAAGGATCTTGCACGGCATCTGGGTCTGTTGCCTCCAAATCTTCATAATCATCCTCGTCATAGTCTTCCATTACTTTTTCAAGTTTGGCACTTACTTTTACTAAGTATTTTGTATCGTCTGTAATGATCTCTATCGCCTCAATTAAGTCATAGTTTGCATTTCTAAACTTAATGATATCTGCATCGTCATACCCATCAGGATATTTTTGTACCACAAGGGCTAAAATTTCTGGAGTGAGTTTTTTAAAATCAACGATAACTCTTTTAAGATTAGGGTTTTCATTCTTTCTCATAATTACATATCTAATAGGTAAGCAAAAATTAATGGTGCTACAATGGTAGCGTCAGATTCTATAATAAACTTGGGTGTATTCATATCTAATTTTCCCCATGTAATTTTTTCATTAGGCACTGCACCGCTATAGGACCCGTAACTTGTTGTCGAGTCACTTATCTGACAAAAATAACTCCAGAAAGGGGTGTCTGTGCGTTCCATATCTTGATACAGCATAGGAACCACACAGATAGGAAAATCCCCTGCAATCCCTCCTCCTATTTGAAAGAAGCCAATCCCGTTTTTTGAGTTGCCTGTGTACCAATCTGCCAGATAGGTCATATATTCTATCCCTGACTTCATGGTGCTTGCTTTAAGCTCTCCTTTCATCACATAGCTTGCAAAAATATTACCCATGGTACTATCTTCCCAGCCTGGAACGATAATTGGCAGGTTTGCTTTGGCAGCAGCATACATCCAAGAATCTTTGATATCTATCTCATAGTGTTGTTCTAAAACACCAGACAGCAATAATTTATACATAAACTCATGTGGGAAGTAACGTTCTCCCGCAGCTTCTGCATCTTTCCAAATTTTTACGATATGCTCTTGTATTCTTCTAAAAGCCTCTTCTTCAGGAATACAAGTATCTGTGACACGGTTGAGACCACGTTCTAGCAAATCCCATTCATCTTGAGGGGTTAAATCACGATAGTGGGGTACACGCTCATAGTGACTATGCGCCACTAGATTCATGATATCTTCTTCTAGGTTGGCACCCGTACAAGAGATAATATGCACTTTATCTTGACGAATCACTTCTGCAAATATTTTTCCTAATTCTGCGGTACTCATAGCACCCGCTAGAGAGACCAACATTTTTGAGCCACTTGCGAGTTGGTCTTCATATCCTTTGGCAGCATCTACTAGAGAGGCTGCATTAAAATGCAAATAATATGTTGACAAGAATTGTGAAATAGCTCCTTTAGTCTTCATCTTGATCGTATTTTAATTTATTGATATTGTTCTCCTTTTGGAAATTATAGAGATTGGCATTTTCTTCACCCTGATCTTGCTCTTGAAATTTATAACTCAACATTTTATAATAAAGCTTTGCTGCAAGAAAATCAGACGATTTGTCAACTTCATTTGGACATAATTCTACGATATCAAATCCAACTACGTTCTTTTGTTCGAATACACTTTTTAGAAATACCAATGTTTCATACCAAAACAAGCCTCCTGGTTCTGGAGTTCCTGTACTTGGCATTATAGACGGGTCTAATGCATCTAAATCAAAAGTAATATAAACATTATCTCCTAATAATTCTATAACAGTGTCCATCCAATAATCATCTACGGCCATATCATGAGCAAAAAAGACATTGTCAGGGTTCATAACTGTCTTTTCTGAGCTGTCCATACTACGAATCCCTACTTGAACGAGGTGTGTAGTCTCGTTTGCTTCATGCAATGCACAGGCATGATTGTATGGTGTTCCTTCATACTCTTTTCTCAAATCGGCATGTGCATCTATGTGTAATACGGTAAGATCATCATAACACTCATTAAAAGCACGTATAGCACCTATGGATACCGAATGCTCTCCACCAAACATGGTCACAAATTTATTGCGTTTTATGTTTGATTTAATCACCTCATGTACCGCATTTACCATGGCTTCTGGGCTACTATTTTCTGTAATAGCATCTGCTAGATGGATCCCTTGTTTGTATACTTCGGTATCTGTTTCTATATCGTATAATTCCATGTTTTCTGAAGCGTGCAAAAATGCTTCAGGGCCTTTATCGGCTCCTTTACCCCAGGTACTTGTTCCATCATAAGGAACAGGGATTAAGACTATTTTTGACGATTCAAGGCTTGCATTTTTTTCTGGAATCCCTGCGTATGTAGTAAACGTTTTCATTTTGTTCTAAAATTTATTTTGAGTTAGTAAGATCTTTTCATTGCCTCACTAACTTCTGGTAGGCTTGTTTTTGCTTTCGCGAAAGCGTTATTAATATCGTAATTATATCCGAGAATAGACAATAATTGTTCTGAAGTTTGTTGGTTTGCAAATACCGAAGTGATCAAATTACCATCTTCATCGCGATCTATAAGAATATGTTTTGGTGTAGGAATCAAACAATGTTGAAGTCCGCCAAAACCGCCAATGGTTTCTTGATATGCACCTGTATTAAAAAAGCCGATATACAGTGGTTTTTCTTGACTGAATTTAGGTAAATAAATAGCATTCATGTGTTGCTCACTGTTATAGTAATCATCACTATCACAGGTAAGTCCGCCCAGTAAAACACGCTCATATTCTTTATCCCACCCTGAAATAGGCAACATTACAAAGCGTTTATTAATGGCCCAAGTATCTGGCATCGTGGTAATGAAAGATGAATTAATCATATTCCATTTCTCACGGTCGTTTTGTTTTTTCTGGTACAGCACTTCATAAATAGCCCCGCCAGATTCTCCCACAGTAAAGCTTCCAAATTCTGTAAAGATGTTTGGTACATCAACCCCCGCCTCATCACATGTTTGCTTGATTTGTCTAATGATTTCATCAATCATATACGCATAATCATACTCAAAAGCGAGTGAATTCTTAATAGGAAAACCGCCTCCAATGTTAAGGCTATCAAGGCTTGGGTTCTCTTTTTTAAGTGCCACATACACACTCATACATTTAGAAAGTTCATTCCAATAGTAGGCGGTATCACGAATCCCAGTATTGATAAAAAAGTGTAACATTTTAAGCGTTACCTTAGAATTATCTTTGATTTCATTATTGTAAAAAGGGACAATGTTTTTATACCCGATCCCAAGTCTAGAGGTATAAAATTCAAATTTTGGCTCTTCTTCGGATGCAATACGTATTCCTATGGTATAATTGCCATCTATGGCTTCACTTAGTAAGTTAATTTCCTCATAGTTATCAATAATTGGGATACAGTTTTTGTGTCCGTTATTGATGAGTCTTGCTATATTTTGTATATACTGATCACGTTTAAAACCATTACTTATGACAAACGTGTCATCTGTGATTTTCCCCTGTGCTTTTAAGTTTTCAACTATATCGATATCAAAAGCCGATGAGGTTTCGATATGAATATCATTTTTCAACGCCTCATCAAGTACATGTTTAAAGTGCGAACTTTTGGTACAGTAACAATAATTGTAGGAACCTTTATAATTATTTTGCTTGATCGCATCTGCAAACCAGCCTTTTGCTCTGTTAATATTGTCAGAGATTTTAGGTAAGTATGTAAATTTTAAGGGTGCTCCATACTTCTGTATAAGCTCCATAAGATCAATTCCGTGGAAATTGAGTGTATTATCTTTTAATGTAAATTCTTCTTGTGGGAAGTCAAAGGTTTGATCTATAAGATCAATATATTTAGTTTTCATTGCGTGTATTTGAAAAAATTAGAACATTTAGGTATTGCTTGTAAAACAATAAAGCGTAAGATGTGTCTTAAAACTCAAATACGGAAAATAAAAATAGTAGAAGGGTCAAAGCTTTTTTGCTTCAACAAGTGGTAAGTAGTTTTAATTTCAGAAGTCAGCCTGAGAATTCGGTTCCTTATCCCTAAGGCAGCTTTTGGAGTAGACTTCTTTATGCTCCTGAGCCCGAATATGAAAAAACTTTTCATTTAATAAAGGCAATGCGTTCTTTAATGTGAACTCATTATCATAACAAACATACTAAAAAAATGGTTGGTTTGGTTTTTTTTAAAATTATTTTAAAAAAATAACATCTCCAAAACATTAAACCCACAATTAACTCAATTACAGCTATAAACAATATTTATTTTTAATAAATAAAAATATATTCGCTACACAGAATTACAAATAATAATGTGTAGCGAATATATTTTTAGCCTTTTTATCGAGAAATGTAAGATCAAACATACGTATATCAAAGACTAAAGCTATTTTTAACAAGTTTCAACAGTATTAGCCTGATCAGTACAGGATTTACAGCCTGATAAAAATCCCCCACAACTCAAAGGACAATCTTGTACAGGATCGCTTTTAGTACCGCATATTCCAGACCCCCCTTCTATCATGTCTGAACTGGTTAACCGTGAAATTGTAAGTTTTTTTAAGGATAGTTTTTTTAAGGATGTTGATTTTTTCATAATGAATTTTGATATTTAAATTAATAAAATAGTTACAGGCTTACACTAAAGTGCAACCTTCTCTTTTTTAATGTTTTTTAAATTTTTCATATAGTACGATGGTGAAATCCCTGTTTTCTTTTTGAAAGCAGTTGAAAATGAGTCTGCCGAATTAAAACCAATCTCTTTAGCGATTCCATACAATGTGTATTGCTGTAATTTAGGGTTCATCTGCAATTCCTTTAGCACATATTCTATTCTTAAATCATTGATATAAGTGATGAATGTTTTGCCTTTATAGGCGTTGATAATTTTAGACAAATACTTTGTATTGGTGGATAATTTCTTTGCCAATATTGCTATTGTAATGGTGTTTTTTATAAATCCCTTTTTTGATTCAAAAACCTGTAATCTTTCTAGAATATCTTCTACCAATTGAGGATCAATATTGAGCTTTTGGCTTGACGCTGACGTACTTTTTGTCTTTTGAGGTTGCTCTTGATTATCTATTTCTTTAAGTATTTGCTTGAATCGTTTTTTTTGTTTTTTGTGCTTTATGTATAGTACACTCAATACTATTAACATAACTACAAGCAATACAGATAAAATTATCTTTACAGTGTTTAAATACTCGTTTTTTGTTCGTAAGCTTTTAATAAGTTTATCTCTTTTTTTTAGAAGTTTAGGCGTATCAAATTCGGTGTTTATTTTATTTGACACCTTTAGGTTCCTTGCAGCTATTACCTCATTAAAATAAATTAATCTATCCTGAAAATACAATTGTTTTTTCTGATCACCTGTTTCTTTGTACGCATTAATTAATGTCGTGTACACATCTTTCAACTCTGGTATTGTAGCGTTATGTTTTAGCAATAAAGCATGCACTTTCAAGAAATATTGCTCTGCCTTTTTATCACTAGACACCTGTAACATCTTTCCTGTATAATAATTTGCGAGAATGTAATATTTCACATCAAAATGTGAATTAAAATTCACATGTACCATACCTTCTTGCAACAAAATTTTCGCCTCTTTATATTCGTTTTTGTGGTATAGGTTTATCCCTTCATTAATCAAAGCTTTACTTAACTTGGTAGGATATTTTTGGCGCACATCATCAATAACACTCGCATAGTAATACGAAGCAGAATCATATTGCTTATTGTGCCTAAAAGATTCTGAAAGACTTAATGAAGATCCTAAAATTAGTATGGGATTTTTATCCTCTTTATTTTGTTCAAGATAGAAACCTTTCCTATATAAATCTAGCGCTTCTTTATACTGTCCTATCTCTTGTTTAATTTCAGCAATATTATCTAATGCAATTATTTCATAATTTTCAACACCCCTTGTTATAGAAAGTTTTAACACCCTAACATACTCTTCTAATGCTTTTTCATAGTCATAATTTGCTTGATAATACAATCCAAGAGAGTTGTATGATGGTATAGAATACAAGGAATCTACGCTATTACTTTCAGCTATGGATTGCTGTATATAATCCAGTTTCTCTTTATCATTAACTGCATAAGATGACAATCTAACTAATGCATGTGACTTGGCAATCTTATCATCATTAACAATACCTTTAGCCACTATTGTGTTTAGATATAAGGTAGCCATCAAAGTATCATTCCTGTTCTCCAAAAATCGATCATTTAGATATTTATAACTTTTCTCTTCTAGAGAATCCGGCATCTTCAAGATTTCTCCTTGCGAATACATAGCGCCATTTATACATACTAAGCTCCAAAATATAAAAGACCATATCTTACTAAAATGCATAACTATTTATCTTTAGGGGAAGTACATTTTTTCTCTAAAATAAACAAATCAAAATTATACAATCATTATGAAGCACATATATCATCACTTTTTAAGGGATATGTATATGAAAATTCAATAAACGCTTTCGCGAAAGCACACCCATTCTGCATAACTTACTTCCCAAATGTAACTTATTAAATGACAAGACTCCCAATGATAAAAAAAGGGGAGTTCTCATAAAAAAAAGTAAAATAAAATCGTGCCGTCAGCTATTTACTCTTGAAAAGACCTATTACAACAAAATGTCATAAACTATTGAAATTCAAAATTTTAATTCATAAAATAAATACCTAAATTCCCTGAATTCCTGTAAATTTTTATTGTATTGCCTTTTAAAATGAAGGAAATTAGAACAGGCATATTATAAAGGGAAACATCAAAACTTGAACAAAAGTATTGGTCTCTCTTATATCGCTACAGACAGATTCTTGAATGTCTTTAAAGGATCAAGGTATTTAATAATTATAAAACAATTAGAATATGAAAGATTTATTAAAATTAGGAAAAATTTTAAGTAAAGTAGAACAAAAAGAAATTCAGGGTGCGAGACGTCCATTTATTGGTAGTGGCTGTGCACCAAGCTGTCCATCAACATGTGCAAGTTTAGGTGGAAGATGCGTTCCTTGTTCTGATGTATTTGGGGCTGGTGAAGAATGTAGAATATTTAGACCTTAAAAATTCAAAATAGACAGATTCTTGAATGTCTTTAAAGGATCAAGGTATTTAATAATTATAAATAATAAAATTATGAAAGACTTATTAAAGTTAGGAGAAGCGTTAACGCGCAAACAACAACAAGAGATCAAAGGTGGTAGAAATTTAGGATTCTCTGATGGCGAGTGTACCACAGGAGGCTCTTGCAATCCTTATGGCAATGGGGGTGATTGTCCAGATTTAGATCATTATTGCCAAGGCATTTATCCAGAAGAAATCCCAAGTGGACTTCCTCCTGGACATATTATTGTTTATTTAGGAGGTGTATGTACGTGTGATTAAAGTATAACGCTTGTTATTAATATAATATTGATCATCCAGCTATATCAATTAAATGTATAGCTGGATGATTTTTTATACCTAATCCCCGTTTAAGACAAAGTGAAAAGACCCTAATAACTCTTCCGCAGGTATAACCTAATTTTATGGTTAAACTTTATCATTTATCAATCTATCCATTTTTATACTTGTACATTAGATAATGTATGATTTTAAAACACCAACAACATACGTTTCGTAAGCTTTGTGTTTTTTATTCAAAAGTGTTTTCTACGCTAAATAGTCTGATAAAATCAGCCTCTAAATTTCGGAATCTAATTTTTAAAGATCATTAAGAATATGTAAAATTTCAAGTTAAAAATGTGTAAAGTCAGTAACATAAAATCAACACTTTTATAATCTAGAATATATAATGAGATAACAAGCTTTCAACCCTTTGAAAGTAATTTTATGAGCGTTAATAATCAACTGTATTAAATCAAAAAACTCATGAAAACTTTTAAATTATTCTTTTTTAAAATGCTACTATTAGTAGCTGTAGGCACTTATATGATAAGCTGTGAAGATGGCGAAGATGGATTAAATGGTATTGACGGACAAGATGGGCAGGATGGCCAAGACGGTGTTGACGGTCAAGATGGAGAAGACGGACAGGACTTTGTAGTAGAAGAAACCATTTTTGCAGACAAATCTCCAACGCCTCCTCTCGTAGCAATTACTCCTCAATTTAATTATGTAAAGGCCTACTCTCTAATTTCTAGCCCAGATGTTATAGGAAGTAATTTCCAACTAGCTGGATCTGCCGATGGTGCTGGTTTTTTAGTTGATGGAGATGAATATATTTACGTTACAAATTGTGAAGACAGTTATGCTGTAGCGCGTATTCGTTTAGATCAAAATCTTATTCCTATTTCTGGAGATTATTTATTGGATTCTGGTGTGGCAGATTTTGCAAGACAATGTTCTGCCACCATGTGGGAAGCTGATATTCATGGAGGTACTGAAGATATCTTTTTATCTGCCTCAGAAAGTATTAATTATGATGTAAAAGCTATCAATCCTCGTGTAACAACACCAACACCTCAAGCTGACTTTGGGCTTGACGCTTTGGGAGAGTTTTCATGGGAAAATGCAGTACCTCTTCCTCAAAATGCATATCCTAATGCTACCGTAATTATAGGAGGTGACGACGACTCTAGCAACTCTGAAGGTCAAATAGCAATGTACTATTCTACAAATGGAGATGCTGACTTCACTAACGGAAGTATTTATGTGTTGCGTTATAAGCAAGTATCAGATGGTGCTGGAGGGATAGAAACGGTTATACCAAATACACAATACAATGAGTCTTCATTAGACTTTGGCGCTACTTATGAGGTTGAATTTGTAGAAATCCCTAATGGAGCTTCTCTTACTAAAAACGAAATGGAATCGGCATGTAATGATGTATTTGCTTCACAATTTATGCGTGTAGAAGACATTGATTACCAGAAAGGAAGTGATGCTAATGCAAGAAACTTATTTGTTGCCGTTACAGGGAGAGGCCCAGGGCAAGGTACTTATAATGATTGGGGAACTGTTTACAAATTGGTTTTAGATCCATCAAATCCATTAGAAGGAACTATTACACAAATTGTAAGCGGAAATACAGACACCAATAATGCTGATGGCAATCTTCCTGAACTTCAAAGCCCTGACAACATTACAGTAACAGAAAACTTCGTGTATATCCAAGAAGACCCAAACTCTTTTAGCAGAGGTCATGCTGCCTATATATATCAAACTGATATCAATGGTAATAATGCTGCCGTAGTTCTAGAATTGGTAGTTCGCATGGATCTTGCAGAAGATAACAGTACTGGATTAAATGGAGAGTTCGGAGCACTCATAGATATTTCTGATAAAATAGGAGAGCCAAATACATTCTTACTAAACATACAACCTCATTATTGGACAGGCGATCAATTTGCAGGACTTGATGGACATATCAACACAACCAATGAAGATCGTCAAGCATCTCAAGTAGTTATTTTAAGAGGTCTTCCCAAATAAATCACAATAGATATATTATTAGCATTAGCCATTTACTAATTATTTTATACTAAAGCAATCCTCTTTGAGGATTGCTTTAGTACTACACCTTATTTATCATTATGATCTCCTACAGCAATTCTTCACTTTCTAGGTTTTTTCTTTTAATCGTTTTTATTATTGGCTTCTTATATTCTTGTAAAGAAAATTCAAAAGAAAACTCTTACCCAAAGACCCTAGAACCCAATTGGAAAAACACTCAAGCATTATATCTACAAGAAATTAACAACACCCTTATTCTATTAGATAGTTTAAAAAATAGCGCTCCCAACACCCAACTAGCAAAAGAATTATTTAAAAAAGTACGCTTTGCATTTAAAAAAGCAGAACCTTATGCTTCTTACCTTAATCCTGAAGTGGGACATCGTGTCAACGGACCTGCGTTACCTATTTATAAAGAAGACAATGGCAAAGTTCTATTTCCAATAGGTTTACAAAAAATAGAAGAAAGCATTTATGAGGGGGAGACGCCTGATAAACAATATCAAAATGAGTTAAAAACAACAATCGGCTTAATACATGCTCTAAAAAGAAGTGTTGAAAAGAGAGAACTTACTGCGCAACGTTATTTTATCGCAACACACCAGCAATTATTTCGTGTATTAAGTTTTTCTATCTCAGGGTTTGACACCCCTATAAGTCACTTAGGGATCGAAGAGAGTAAAATTTCTTTACAAAACCTATATGACACCTATACCATTAGCATTCAAAAAATCATTCAATCTAAAAATCAGGATTTAGATATAAGATTCAAAAAAGAAATAGAACTAGCGACACAATATGTGGCATCACATCCAGACTTTGATAGCTTTGACCGTTACACTTTTATTAAAGAGTACCTAAACCCTATTTCCCGCTCATGGGTCGCTATTAGAAAGACATCAGAATTGTGGGATGGTACCAACACTCAGCCCTTTAATTTTGACGCCCCAACTTTTTTCGAAAAAGACAGTTATACTATTGCATTTTTCACTTCGGGAACCAATAAAAACGCAACAGACGATCAAATTAAACTAGGTAAAAAATTATTTTTTGATAAGAATTTATCATCAAATAAAGAAATGGCATGTGCATCTTGTCACATCCCCTCTAAAGCATATACCGATGGACTTATGACCAACAAAAATAATTCAGGAGGTAATTTAGACAGAAACACACCTACTTTAATCAATACCATTTTTCAGAAAAATTTCTTTTGGGATGGACGGTCGCAAACACTTATAGACCAAATATCCTCTGTATTTACAAACGAAAAAGAATTTAGCACCAACGTGCATACATTTTCAAAAGACATTTTACAGGACTCCACATACATACCCCTTTTCAAACAAGCCTACGGAGGGGTTTCAGCTCGCAATACCGAAGTTATAAAAGCAATTTCTGCGTATGTTTCTACTCTCAATGGGTTTAACTCAAAATTTGACCGAAATATGAGAGATGAAGAAGACACATTTACAAAAAGTGAAAAAGAAGGTATGAATTTATTCATGGGAAAAGCACTTTGTGCTACATGTCACTTTATACCACTTACAAACGGAACAGTCCCACCATTTTTTCAAGAGACCGAGCGGGAAGTGATAGGTGTTCCTAATACCGCAAAGAATAAAGCACTCGATGATGACTTGGGATATTATTGGAAATTTAACGAGCCTTTGCACAAGGGCATGTTTAAAACTCCCACGGTTCGCAATGTAGCTGTCACTAGCCCATACATGCATAATGGAATATATAAGACCCTAGATGAGGTCATCGATTTTTATAATAAAGGCGGTGGCGGTGGTCTCGGGTTTGACCTAGAACACCAAACACTCCCTTTTGACAATTTAAAATTAACAGACACTGAGCAACTAGCACTTGTTAATTTCCTGAAAACCTTAACAGACACACAAGTAGACACCTACTAATTAAAAAAGATTGATATTCAGTTACATACTATTAAGTATCTTAGAGTTTAAAAAAGATGTTGATTTGAATAAAACTATTTCAAAAATAAATAGCCTACTCGTAGTGATCATTTTCCTATGTCTCTCTTGTTATCCAACGAAAAAAGGGCCAACAACAAATCACCAAATAACCAAAGACACCCTCAACTTGGGATACATGTATTGGGCAAATGACATGACTCCTTTTGGTTTTGAATCTCAGTATTCACTCATTTTACGGGGAACTGTTACTCAAATAAACACACCTAAAAAAACACATGAAGATGCGCTCTACACTTCTGTAAATGGACACATCGCTATTCAAGAGATAATTTTAGATTCAAAATCACACGACATTGATATGACCAACGTAAGTTTTATAGAAACTGATTGTTTTGACGGTACATCGCTTACAAAAGGAGATCACGTATTGGTATTTTGTGTTTCTTATGAAGGAGCGTATGCCATTACAGGAAGGCAATCTATCATCAAAATTCTTGCAAATGACAAACGGTATGTCACTTCGTTGAAAAAGTATATCAAATCTTCTTATAACCCAACAGTTATAGAACAAGATATAGATTTATGGAATGCTGTATCTGCGGGAGAAGCCCTTAAAGAATACATTAAAACTACAGAGAATATCACAACAACTAAAACGCCAATTCGTACACAGGCGTTTCGTCTTCCTTAAACTCAAACAATCGTGAGTAATCCATCACATTTGTCACCTCGTCTAGGGTACACAAAAAAGACACCGTTTCAGAAAGCCCCTTAAACAATAAATCTTTATCTGTTGGACTCGAAGGTTTTGCGCCTTTATGAGTGAGAGGTAAAGAATATCCACACGCTTTCAAAAATACCGATTCTATCTGCAATAATTCTTGAGGGGTATATCCATTAAATTTTCTCCCCAGTCCCTGGTGTACTTTGCCTATGTAATTCAAAACCACAGAACCATGACTATCAGAAAGATGCTTCCAAGCTTCAGTTTGATCAAGAATATTTCCCACCGCACACGACTTACAACATTCTGGGTGCAGGGTATTATGATGAAAAGCATTGTATAATTTTGTGATCGCTTGTTCTAATCGTTCAGGTATATACATAACACAATTTTTTATGGTTTAAAGTACTAAAAATTCATAGAACACCCTAAAAATTAACACTATCTGAGGGAGGACTTTTCGGAGTACGCTTTCGCGAAAGCGTATACAGCAATAAATATTACAATGCAATAGCATACAGAAAAACAGAGAGTAATGACTCACAAAATCACCTGCCATGGAAGCAAGAAAAACAACACTTAGATGTCATATTTTAAGTATGAGGTAGGAATTTTAAAAACTAAGTTGTTACTTTAATATATTATATAACTAATAAATAGTTAACATATTCAGAAAAGAATTTGTTAAATACTTTTTCATTTTTTAATATTTCAAATAAAAAAGGGTGTATTTATAGAATTATTTGTATTCCTACATTTGTTTTATTATTTATAACCAACCACAAACCAACATCCATATTTTTAAAACTACAACCACACCATGAGTCGATATTATTTAGCACTTTCCACTCTCCTTCTTTTAGTATTAGTATCCTGCGGAAGTGACGACAACTACACTCCTATGAGTGAAACCGATGATGGCCCCATCATGACTGACGATGATGGGAGTATGGAAGAAGAGGAAAACATCACCATTGATCTTAGTAGCGTGCCCTTCGACACCTTATCTGAATATGGTTTTTTTGAGGGTGATCTAGCAAATCTTATTCCTAATAATGGAGTCTTAGAATATTCTTTAATTAACAAATTATTTTCTGATTATGCAGTGAAAAAACGTTTTATCTGGATGCCAGAGGGAGCCACTGCAACCTATGACGCAGATGATACGTTATTAGTTTTTCCTGTGGGCACCATCATTATCAAAAATTTCTTTTATGATAATGTTCTTCCAGAAAACACAAGACGTATTATTGAAACACGCCTACTTATACATACAACAAACGGATGGGAATTTGCGGATTATATCTGGAACGAGACTCAAACAGAAGCTATCTACAACCTTGACGGAAGTAATGTAGATATTATGTGGGAGCTAAACGGAGAAACAAGATCTGTTAATTACAGAATCCCAAGCGAAGCTGAATGCCAAACCTGTCACAAAACAGGAGACACCTCTGTTCCTATTGGACCAAGACCTCAAAACCTTAATAGACCATTCACATACACAGACGGTTCTACAGCCAACCAATTAGACAAATGGATAGAAGAAGGCTATTTACAATCTGTTCCAGCAGATGTGATTGCCCTAATAGATTGGCAAGATACAAGTGCCCCGCTGAAAGAGAGAGTACGTAGTTACTTTGAGATCAACTGTGCGCATTGCCATATAGAGGAAGGACATTGTTCCTATAGACCCATACGCTTAGACTACACATCATCTATCCTTGATGAGAATATTGGAATTTGTGTTGAACCAGAAGAAGATTTAGGTAATGGAATTTCACACATTATTAGACCTACCAACATAGGCCGATCTGCAATGTACTTTAGAATGAACACAACGGCTGAAGAGGTACGTATGCCACTCCTAGGAAGAACCCTTATACACGACGAGGCCATTACCCTTTTAGAAGAATTTATAAATGACTTAGACATAGAATGTGAATAACTAAACTACACCAATTATGAAAAAATTACTCTATACCTTTTTGCTCTTTATACCCTTGGTATTAGTAGCACAATCAGGTCAAAATTGTGCAGAAGCAATTTCTGTAAGCGCTGGAATATACACCGTAGATAGTATTGACGGAGAAGCACCAATCCCTGTATGTAGTACAGAGACCACAAACCCTGCAGATAACGGAGAATGGTATCTTTATACGGCTCCTGCTGGAGATGATGTTTTTGTTACCATTACTTCTGATTTAGAGATAAACTCTGGAGGAGATACACGTGTCCAAGTATATGGAGGTGATTGTAATAACCTAACGTGTATTGTAGGTGATGATGACGCAGGAACCATTGGCAATGGTTTTTTATCTATAGCTTCATTTCAAGCAGTAGCCGGAGAATCTTATTACATTGCATGGGACAATAGATGGTCTTCTAATGGGTTTGACTTTGAAATAAGCGAAGCTGATGCCCCGCCACCAGGGCAACTTACGTTTACTGCACAAGGTGTTTCCACATCAGGATCTAGATTGGCCGTTGTAGATATGAACGGAGATTTTCTTGATGACTTGGTGTCTGTTACCGCAACAAACATAAATATCAATTACCAACTAGAAGAAGGTGGTTTCAATACCGTAGATATCGCCACAACACCTGCAAATTATACTCCTTCTTGGAGTCTTGCTGCTGGAGATATTGATGGTAATGGATTTAATGACCTATTATATGGAGGTGGAAGCGGAGTTACATTTATGATGGCTAATGATGACGGAACTGCATTTACTGAAATATCAGGCCCTGAGTTTGTTTTTTCTCAACGTTCTAATTTTGTCGACCTTAATAATGATGGACACTTAGATGCATTTGTATGTCATGATGTACAACCCAATGTATATTATATTAATGACGGAAACGGGAACCTCACTTTCTATCAAGGTGCAGACCCAGATGGTATCCCGTCAGGTTTAGGTCTTGTAGCAAATGGAGGAAACTACGGCACAGTATGGATCGATTATGACAATGATCGTGACATGGATCTTTTTATTGCAAAATGTAGAGGAGGTGATACGGAAGCAAAAATTAATGAACTACATAGAAATAATGGAGACGGCACCTATACAAATATAGCCGCAGATCCTGATGTGAACCTTGCAGATCCCGTACAAACCTGGTCGTCAGCCTGGGGTGATTATGATAATGATGGTGATATGGATGGATATATAGGCGCAAGCTCTACAGCAGACGGACCCACAAAATACATGCGTAATAACGGAGATGGAACCTTTACAGATATTTCAGGAAGTGTAGATCTGTCTGAAACACCATTAGGTATAGAAAATGCACCTGCAGATTTTGATAATGATGGACATGTTGATATATTTTCAAACGGACGGATTCTCCTGAATGGCGGTGATGGGTTATCTTTTGAAGTCATTTCGCAGACAGTTCCTCAAAGTGGCGCTATTGGAGATGTAAATAACGACGGATTTCTTGACATTTTTAGTAATGGTTTGTTTATTAACAACGGAAATAATAACAACTGGATCAAAATCGTCACTATTGGAGATCAAAGTAATTTAAATGGAATTGGAGCACGAGTAGAAATAACATCCCCAGGTTTGGGAACTCAAATTAGAGATGTAAGAAGCGGCGAAGGATTTAGATATATGAGTTCGCTAAATACACATTTTGGCTTAGGACAAGATGACACTATAGACACTGTAACTGTTTATTGGCCTTCTGGAATTATAACCGTAGTAGAGAACCCAGAAATTAACGGTACACTTATCATACATGAGAATGAAGCTCTAAGTGTAGATGATATAACTGCAAACGATCTTAGCATATATCCTAATCCAGCAGACGGTGTAATCAATTTACAAACATCAATTCCATTAGAAAATGCAATCTATTCTGTATTTACCGCAGATGGAAAACGTGTTTTAAATGCTAGACTTAATGAAACAAACAGAATAGATGTAAGTAATCTTGCTACTGGAAACTATTTTTTACGTATTCTACAAGGGAATACTACCTTTGTGCAACAATTTCTAAAAAAGTAAAATCCCTACATAAAGTAGCCCTAAAGCATATTTACGTTGCTAAAAAACAGACAAAATCCAGAGAGGATACCTTCTCTGGATTTTTTATATGACATAGACGCATCCCTCACAAATAAGTGTCTTAGACAGACACTTTATTTTTTTAAATATTGATAAAAACCACTGAGGCAATTCCTTAACAGTAAGTTAACATATAGATCAAACATCATAATCATTGGTTTTTGTTAAAATATTAAGAGATCTATTCTATCAGGAAATGGACTATTACAACGAACACAATAAAGATTAAAGTATGCAATATAGCTAGAGCTCTAATTTTAAATACTTCTCACACAATATTGAGATATATTTAAAATTTCTAAAATTTAGGAGTAAATAGTTGTGTAATTAACTTTTTATTGTGATTTTTGACATTGGCTAATTCAAATAATTTATAAAAATGAAAACAAAGTTTAGTGGAATTTTAACGCTCTTGTTAGCGTTTGTCGTGCAAGTTTCATTTGCACAAACAACAGTTTCCGGAACAGTTTCTGAAGAAAACGGACCATTGCCTGGGGCAAGTGTCTTAATCAAAGGAACTCAGACTGGAGCTCAAACCGATTTTGATGGTAACTACACTATCCAAGCAAGCCCGAATGATGTGCTTGTTTTTAGTTATGTAGGTTACACAACTCAAGAGGTTACTGTAGGTAATCAAACTACAATCAATGTTACTCTTGCTTCTGACAATCAATTAGATGAAGTAATCGTAACAGCTCAGGGTATAAAGCGTGAGAAAAAAGCGTTAGGATATGCTGTAAGTGAGGTTTCTTCAGAAGAAATCGAAAATCGTACAGAAGGTGACGTTGGACGTATCCTTTCAGGTAAAGCATCTGGGGTAGCGATTACTTCTCAGAGTGGTGCATCAGGATCTGCAACAAACGTTGTTATTCGTGGTTACAACTCTATTAATGGAAGTAACCAAGCACTTTTCATCGTAGATGGTGTTCCTTTTAGTAGTGACACAAACACAGATGGAAACTTTGCGAATGGTAACAATGGATCTTCTCGTTTCTTAGATCTTGATCCTAACAACATTGAAAGTGTTAACGTACTTAAAGGTTTAGCAGCAGCTACACTTTATGGTACTGCAGGACGAAATGGTGTAATCGTAATTACAACAAAATCTGCATCTTCTCGTGGACAAGGTCCTAAGAAGTCAGAGATTACAATCAACCAATCGTATTTTGCAAACGAAATCGCTTCTCTTCCTGATTATCAAAATAAATATGGTGGAGGATTTGACCAATCATTTGGATGGTTCTTCTCAAACTGGGGACCTGCATTTGCTGCTGGTGGAGTTGATGGATATTTAAATGATCCAGCTCAGCTTATTGATGCTGATGGAACTGTTGAGCACCCATACTCATCATCTGCTTTCCTTAACGGATTTTTAGGTGGTAACAACATCCTTAACCAAGAATTTCAGGATCAGCGTTACGAATGGAGACCATACAACAACGTAGATGCATTTTTTAGAACTGGAGCAGTTTCTAATACTTCTATCAACATCAATGGAAGTTCTGAAGATGGAAAAGTATCTTACAATGTAAACTACGGTCATTTAGATGATCAAGGATTTATCCCAGGAAACCAATTAAGAAGAAATAACTTATCTATTGGAGGTAGAGCTCAATTAACTAACAAGTTTACGATCTCTGGATCTTTAAACTATGCTAGAACTGACTTCTCAATCCCACCAGTAGCTGCTTCTTTAGGAAATGGTACAACAGGATTCTCAGTATTTGCAAATGTATTCTTTACACCTCGTAACGTAGATTTAGTAAATCTTCCATTTGAGGTTCCAGAAACAGGAGGAAGTATCTACTACCGTAACGGTAACGATATCAACAACCCTAACTGGATTGTTGCTAATGCTAAAGATTCTCAAATCACAAACCGTGTATTTGGTACATCTACTTTATCATACGAATTATCTGATAACTTAAACATCCAATATAGAGCTGGTGTTGATTTCTTTAACCAAAGAAACGAAAGCTATATTAATAAAGGAGGTGTATTAGGTGCTGCTCGTGATGATATCCGTGGAGAGTATAATACATTTGACATAAACACAAGAATCTGGGATCACTACTTAGCATTAAGCGGAGATTATGATTTAAGTGATAAAATTGGTTTAACGTTTATTGCTGGAGCAACTTCTAGATCTAGAGAGATTGATGCACAGGGTGTTAATAGCACTGACCAAATCGTATTTGGAGTTCAAAGACACTTTAACTTCAGACAACAAGTTGCTAGACAATTTACTACATTCAGAAATATTGTTGGGGTATTAGCTCAAGCAGATTTTGATTATGATAACATGTTCTTCGTTTCTCTTTCTGGACGTAATGACTGGGTTTCTAACTTACCTACTGAGAACAACTCTCAGTTCTACCCTAGTGGAAGTATCTCATTCTTACCTACAGCTGCTTTTGATGGCTTAAAGAGTGATGCATTAAATTACCTTAAAGTAAGAGCTAGTTTAGGAACATCTGCTGGATTCCCACAAGGATTCCCAGTATCTCAGTTAGTAAATCAAAATATTAACCAATTACAAGTTGGATTAACTACAAACGGACTTAGTAGCTTTAGAGCAAATCCAGATCTACAACCTGAGCTTATCAGTGAACTTGAATTTGGTTTTGAAACACGTTTATGGAAAAATAGAATTAGTTTAGACGTATCTTATTTTGATCGTGCAACTGAAGACTTAATCGTAAACAGAAACTTAGCTCCATCAACTGGATTTACACAAACACAAGATAACATTGGTAAAGTAGAAGGTGATGGTTGGGAAATTGACTTAGGTGTTGACATCTTCCAAAGTGATAGCAACGGATTCAACTGGAACTCAAGAGTTAACTTCACACAATCTGAGCAAATCGTAACTGAGCAAGCTGAGGACATTATCGTATATGCTGGTTTTGGTAACTTAGGAAATGCTGCTATTCAAGGAGAGCAATTAGGTGTAATCGTTGGAGATCGTATCTTAAGAGATGCAAACGGTAACTTCGTGGTAAATGCTGCTGGTAACTATGTAACTGAGCCAAACATCACATTAGATGACGGACGTAACATTCAGCCTATCATTGGTAACCCACAACCAGATTATGTAATGAACTTTATCAATACATTATCATACAAGAACTTTAACTTAGGATTCCAAATTAACCACACAAAAGGAGGTGACATATATGCATCAACTATATCTGTACTTCTTGGACGTGGACTAATTGTTGAAACTGAAGATAGAGAAAACACATTCATCCTTCCAGGTGTAAATGTTGATGCTGCTGGAAATTCAACTCCTAACCAAACTCAGATTAACAACTCACAGTATTACTTCTCAAACATACTGTTCGGCCCATCTGAATTACAAGTATATGATGGTTCTGTACTTAGACTTCAAGAAATTTCTTTCGGATATAATGTTCCTAAGAAATACTTAGAAAAAACACCATTTGGTTCTTTCAGCATTACGGCTAGCGGATTTAACCTTTGGTATGATGCATACAATACACCAGACGGAGCTAACTTTGATCCTAACGTAGCAGGTGTTGGTATTGGTAATGGACGTGGGTTTGACTTCCTTAACGGACCATCATCAAAACGTTATGGTGTAAGTGTTAAAGCATCATTTTAATTAAAAATTTATAAAATTATAATTATGAAAAAAATAATTAAATTCATAATGGCGGTTGCTGTTGCTAGTTCAGCTATGTTTTACTCTTGTGAAACAATAGAGCTTGAGCTTACAGAGAACCCCAATGGACTTAACCCTAATCAAGCCGATCCAAATTTATTATTAAATACGATTCAGATAGGGTACTTAAATAACATGTCTAGTTTTAACGGAAACGCTGCTGGACTAGTAAGAATTAATACTTTTGGTTCTAGAGATTATTTTGCAGGTATTACTGGAAATGCTCTAAACGGAAACTGGAATAGAATATATTCTACTTCTATGATTCCAAACATCAATAATATTGCAGCATTAAATGCAGAAGCTGGTGACGGATCATTAGACTTTCAAGAAGGAATTTCTAAAGTGATGTTAGCACACAGTCTTATGCTAATGGTTGATTTTATTGGAGATATTCCTTTATCTGAAGCTGTAAATCCAGACGAATTTCCTGCGCCAAACTTAGATTCAGGTCAGTCAGTATATACTGCTGCTTTAGAAATGCTTGATGAGGCACAAGGTTTATTAAATGGAACTGCAGGTAGTGATTTATTTTACGGAGGAGACTCTAGCTTATGGATTAGAGCTATCAACACAATTCGTTTAAAAGCAGCACTTACAGTGCAAGATTACACTACTTTTGATCAGATCATTGCTGGAGATAACTTTATCCAATCTAATGATCAAGATTTCGTATTCGAATTTGGAACTAATGAAGTAAACCCAGACGAACGTCACCCAGATTATGTAGCAGATTACACACCTTCTGGTGCTAACCTCTACAAGTCTAACTGGACAATGGATTATATGTTAAATTCTAATGATCCAAGAATTCGCTACTATTTCTTTAGACAAAGTGATTGTACTCCTGGTGCAAGTTGTGATCCTGATGGAAATGGAGAAACATTATCATGTTCACTTCAAATGCCTCCTGCTCACATAACAGCAGCTGGATTTGGTGATATCTTCTGTTTTCTTGAAGACGGTTATTGGGGTCGTTTGCATGGAAATGATGAAGGTACTCCACCAGACAACTTCTTTAGAACTGCATCTGGTGTATACCCTGCTGGTGGATTGTTTGATGATAACCGTTTCTCTAACGTAGGTTTAGGTCTAGGTGCAGGAGGGGCTGGTATCGAGCCTTTCTTATTAGCTTCACAAGTAGATTTCATGCGTGCTGAAGTTGCAATGGCTCAAAACAACCCTGGAGCAGCTGCAATGCATTTAGAAAATGCAATCACTAAATCTGTAACTAAAGTTATCGGCTTTGGAGTTAGAGATGCTTCAAGAGATACTTCTTTTGATGTAAGTATGGCAGAGGCCACTGCATTTGTTGATGCACAAGTACAAGCATTTAACGATGCTACTAACAATGATGATCGTATGAACTTGCTTGCTGAGCAATTCTGGATTTCTCAATATGGAGCTGGAGCTGAAGCTTATAACTTCTACAGAAGAACAGGTTTCCCTACAACAATTCCTCCAAACTTAGAGCCAAACCCAGGAGGTTTTGTAAGATCATTCCCTTACGCTACATCTGAGGTAACTGCAAATCCAAATATTAGCCAAAAAGCAGATCAGAGCGTTCAAGTATTCTGGGATACGAACCCTCCATCTTCAGCTAGTGGTGGATTCCCTGCGGCAAACTAATTTTAATTTAAAGTAAAAATTAAACATGAAAAATTTATATAAATATGTCTTTATGGGAATCTTAGCATTAGGCCTAGGTTCTTGTGATGACGATGAAGAAAACATAACAGTAGTAGTTCAAGATACTGTTGAAACTGGAGCTGTACTTCGTACTATCCAATTAATTTCAAATGAACTTCCTATTGGATTGGACGCTGGTTTTGCTGTCGAATTAGAGATGCAAGATGAGTTCGGAGGAGATTTATTACAAAGTGTAGACGTATTTGCTACATTTGCCGATAACTCTGAAGATGATGGAGATACAACTGGAGCAAATTTTAACGAATTTGCGATCACAACGATTAATGCTGATCAATTCATGGATGGACCTTTCGGTTTACCTAGATATACATTAGAAGTTCCAGCCGATGTATTAAACGCAGGTGCTGGTGTAACTGGAGATCAACTTTTTGGAGGTGATACTTTTACTATACGTCTTGCATTAAACTTGACAGACGGACGTGTATTCTCAGCAAATAATGCTGGGGGTATCATTACCGCTGGATTCTTTAACTCTCCTTTCCAATATACTGCGACAGTTACCTGTCCAGTAGATGCGGCTTTTGCAATTGGAGACTACGCTTTAGTAGTAACAACTGGTGTATTCCCTGATTTTGGAGCTACGCAAGACTTTACAGAAGGTGTTTATTCAATGACTGCTGGTGAAGGTGCTACTGCTAGAGTTTTAAATGATGTTCCTTTCCTACCTGAATTTGGAGATTTTGTTGGACCTATCAACTTTAACTTAGTTTGTGGCTCAACAATTTTACCAAACCAAGCTCTTGGTGGTGGAGTAGGATGTGGTGGTGCTATTCAAGGTGATTCTTTAGGAACTGACTTTGGATCTTACGATCCTTCAGATGATACAGTCATTACACTTGGATTTATAATTACAGCTGGAGATAGCGGAAGTACTTGCCCAAGTGCTCCTTACTCTTCTGTACTTACATTGACAAAACAGTAAGAGTATCTAAATACATAAATATAAAAGGCTACCTAAATAGGTAGCCTTTTTTTTACTATTTTTTTTACTATGAAAACACTATATACCCTAAGCATCCTTTTTTTGGTAACCGTTAGCTGTACGCAAAAAACCAATACAAAAGACAAAACGGTTTTAAATGAAATAACTCCTGATGAGTTACTTCAAAAAACAATCAATGCTCACGGAGGAGAATCCTTTAAAAACTCACTTATTGAATTTAATATCGACAAAACCTTCTTTAGCCTTCAATATGATAATGGAAGAGCTAATTTTAAACAAATACGCCAAGTAAACAATGATAAACATTTATTGTCTTATAAATATGGACTTATAGAATACTTTATAAATGACTCCTTACAGTCAGAAGAAAAGTATTCAAAAAGAATGGCAGAAATAAGTCTGTTTGGATTTTTGTATACATTTTCTATCCCATTTAACTTAACTACTAATGATGTCATTCTCTCTAGACAACCTAATGTAATCATTCGTCAAAAGGAATACTTTACTTTAGATGTTCAGTTTACAAAAATACCTGACCTACCTGAAGATCATTTTTTATTATATATAGATGTAAATACGTATGAAATTGGGTATACAGCAATACAGCATGATCTAAGCGGATCAAAACAGCAATTTAGACGAATGACAGAACCAAAAAGAATAAAAGATATTTTATTTCAAGACTATATCTTATTTCATGCAAATGATACTATCACGCCTTTAGAAAAATTATATACAAAATATAATCAGAGTGATTTAAAAGTAATTCGTACTATACAATTTGACTCTATTAGCGTGCAGCCAAAGTCTTAGTGTTTTTTTAGCACAATAAGTCAGGAAGTATGCCTAAGAAGTAGTTTCTTTGCAAAAACAAAAAAAACAGCCTCTTAAACATCAACTCATGGAAAAAAATCTTCAAATATTTGGCACAAGAGCTATTATAGAAGCCATTGAGGCCGGAAAAGAAATTGACAAAGTCTATTTACAAAGAGGACTTACAAACAACCTTACAAGTGAGCTTAACACCTTAATTAAGAAAAATGGCATACAAACTTCGTATGTACCCATTGAAAAATTAAATAAACTCACGCAACAAAACCACCAAGGAGCCATAGCAAATATCTCTGTGGTTCGATTTGATGATTTTGAAAATCTCGTTAACCGTACTGTAGAATCTGGGGTCACTCCTTTATTCATTTTATTAGATCAGCTTTCTGATGTACGTAATTTTGGTGCTATTATACGTACTGCAGAGTGCACGGGAGTACATGGGATCATTATTCCTAAAAAAGGAGGTGCACCTCTCAATGCCGTAGCTATTAAAACATCTGCAGGAGCTGCCTTTAATATTCCTATCGCAAAAGTAGATCACATAAAAGATGCTATTTACTATCTTCAGGGATCGGGCATACATGTGGTTGCTGCCACAGAAAAAACAGAAAATACAGTATACAATCTAGATTTTAAACAACCCACTGCTATCGTGATGGGTAGGGAAGACAGCGGTGTTTCGCCAGGAGTTCTTAAAATCGTAGATGAAAAAGCAAAATTACCCTTACTAGGGTCTATTGCCTCATTAAATGTGTCCGTGGCGTGTGGTGCTTTCTTATATGAAGTTGTTAGACAACGACAATCGTAAGTTAAGCGGTATCATCAGTATCTTTTTCTTTATAAACATAATTGATAATTGATGCCTCATCTGTTTCTTCAGTATTAGACTCAACTTCGGACTCAAGCTCTTCTTGTAGCTCTATAAAGTTTCCATTTTCGTCAAATTGACGCATAAAAGGGTCATCTTCTTCATTATAATCTGCTGCTTCCCAAACATATTTGAGAGGTTTGGCTACGCTTTCGCGAAAGCAAAAACCCAAGATTCCCCCTGATATAAATCCAGACAAATGTCCTTCCCAAGATATTTTCTCATCCATGGGTAACGTCCCCCAAACCAAACTCCCGTATAAAAACACAACAAGCAAAGAAAGTGCAATGAGCCTGTAATGCTTGGCTCGTATTCCTTTAAAAAATAAAAAAGATACAAGTCCATAAATAACACCACTCATTCCTATGTGATACGCAGACCGTCCAATAAGCCATGTTCCTATACCACTAAGAATAACAATTAAAAAAAAGACACGCCATGCGATTCTGTGATAGAAATAAAAAAGGGCTGCACTCAACACAAACAAAGGGACTGTATTATGCCACAAATGCGATAAACTACTATGAATAAAAGGAGAAAAGAAAACGCCTCTTAAGCCTAGCGCTGTTTGAGGTTTGACCCCATAAGGTGTAAAGTTGACACCAAAACGCATCTCAATCCAATAGATGACCCACATGAGTAATACAAATCCAATTGGGTATAGAATAACCCCATTATAAAATTGAAAAGAGGAAGATTTTGAATTCATATTAATTTAAAAGCAAAGAATCAGCCAAATAGAATAATACCGTAATATTGTCATTCGTATCACTCATAAAATACCTATTTTTATGTTATGAATACACCATTAGCAGAGCGTTTACGTCCAAAAAAACTGGAAGACTACTTAAGTCAAGTACATCTTGTAGGAGCGCAAGGTTCATTACGTCAAGCGCTTGACGCAGGAGTAATTCCTTCGCTTATCCTTTGGGGACCTCCAGGGATAGGAAAGACAACATTAGCTACGATTATCGCCAACGAATCCAAACGCCCTTTTTACACCCTAAGCGCTATAAACAGTGGCGTTAAGGACATCAGAGACGTTATAGATAAAGCAAAACAAAGTGGTGGTTTATTCACTCAAAAAAATCCTATTCTATTCATTGATGAGATTCATCGTTTTAGCAAATCTCAACAAGATTCCTTACTAGGTGCCGTAGAAAAAGGATGGGTTACGTTGATTGGAGCTACGACAGAAAATCCAAGTTTTGAGGTAATCCCTGCCCTTTTGTCGCGATGTCAAGTGTACATTCTTAAACCTTTTGGAAAAGAAGACCTAGAAGCCTTACTAAAACGCGCAATGGAGGAAGATAGCGTTATTAAAAACAAAAACATAACACTTAAAGAGACAGAAGCACTATTAAGACTCAGTGGTGGTGATGCACGTAAATTGCTCAATATTTTTGAACTTGTGGTCACGACAGAACCTAATGACAAGGTAACAATCACAAATGATCTTGTGATGTCTAAAATTCAAAAAAACACCGTGCTTTATGATAAAACAGGAGAACAACACTACGATATTATTTCTGCCTTTATAAAATCCATACGTGGGAGTGATCCAAATGCAGCTGTGTATTGGCTTGCTAGAATGATAGAAGGAGGTGAAGATGTAAAATTTATTGCACGCAGATTAATCATTTCGGCCTCAGAAGATATCGGAAATGCAAATCCAACGGCTTTGGTCGTCGCTACCAATTGCTTTCAAGCTGTCAATACCATTGGATACCCAGAAGCAAGAATCATCTTAAGTCAATGTGTGACGTATCTAGCTAGTTCACCTAAAAGTAATGCTTCCTATATGGCGATTAATAAAGCTCAACGGCTTGTAAAAGAAACTGGGGATCTTTCCATCCCACTACATTTACGCAATGCCCCGACAAAACTAATGAAAGAACTAGGCTACGGAGAAGAATACAAATATTCGCATGATTATCCTGGAAACTTTGCGCATCAGGAATTTCTACCTGAAGAAATATCCAATACAAAATTATACGACCCAGGAACTTCTGCTAGAGAAAAAGGACTTAGAGACTTCCTTAAAGTACGGTGGAATGACAAATACGATTATTAAGCCTATTTAAGCTCCACTATTGCAAGAGGACCATCATTAATGCCTACAAGCACAATATCTTTCTTTAAGCCAACATGAGACACCTCTAGCAAACTCTTTGCATTCCCGTCAACAAACAAACCTGATTCCATTACAGATAATGCTGTATACCCATCTTTTTGATTGGAGAGTAAAACAACACCATTGCCCGCATCATACCGAGGCGTTTCTACTTCTGTGTTATAAATATTACCTATCACGATCACATCTTCATAACCATCCTCATTTATATCCCTCGTAATGACACTCAACACTGGAGCTGTTTGCACATACGTTGGTAATACAGACACATCAAAAGTGCCATCTCCTTTATTAATTAACAGTTTTGAAGAAAACGTAGTCACATCTTTTTGATACGCTGTTTCTAATTTTTCTCCATAAATATCCTTTAAGGTTGCATTTGCAAAGGCGTTATAGGTTTCAAACTTTTCTGAGATAAAAGGCATTTGCTGGGTAGAGCACTGTTTCCCTCTAGCTGGGACATAATTACCATTATAACTACTACTCAGTACTAAGTCAAAAGTGCCATTATCATCAAAATCAGAAGCAAATACTTTAAAAGGTGTCTTTTTAGAAGCTTTATACTTTACGTTATCCCCTATATTACCGACAATAAAATCGGGAAGACCATCTTTATTAACATCGGTTTCTGCAATGGTAAACCACCATCCTTTTTCAGAGTCTAGCCCTAGGTCTTTAGACACATCGGTAAATATCCCATTCTCATTTTTAAAAACCCCAATATGCGACCACTCGCCTACCATCATAAAATCATCATCCCCATCGGCGTCATAATCTGTGGTGATGACTTTGTTTACGATCCCAAAACCTGACAATCCTGGAGCTACTTGTGAGGTTACATTGATAAATACACCTCCATTATTTTGGTAGATTTGAGAAGGAGCGCTGACAGGAAAATGCTGTGGTTGGATTCGGTTTCCTACAATCACATCCAGATCTCCGTCTGAGTCATAGTCAATGGTAGTGACAGATTTACTAGACAAGGAACCAGTGGTTTTGTCTGTATCAAAAGCTACTTTGGTAAATATTCCTTTTCCGTTGTTTTGATAATATCGATTCTCATAAACAGCCGTTTGCGCTGCAAATTCATTACCACCACTTACAACAATCAAATCTAAGTCCTGATCCCCATCGGCATCAAAAAGAATAGATTCCATGTCCTCGTGCATGGCATCGGCTTCAAAAGCGTTTTGTTTTGATTTTTTAAACCCTGTTTCTGTTTGCACAAATAATTGGCCCGCTTGTCCAGAAGCGCCGCCTACATACACATCTTCCAGTCCGTCGCCATTGACATCTCCTTTTGTCATACTGGGTCCTAAAGTAGATTGCTTGTAAGGCAATAAAACTTCCTTTGCAAAATCGTCATAGGTATTTTCTTTGTGCGTAAAATCGAGTCCGAATATCGTTTCCGCTCCTGCCTGCCGGCTAGGCAGGTTCGCGAAAGCGTACCCAGCCCCCATATCCGTTTTAAATACGGGATCACCTGAAAGTGTCGCTTCATTTTCTACAAATGAAACTAGAGTATTTACAGGAACATTAGTGCGCTCTTCCATCTTTCCAGAAAGCCATTGCACTGTTATTTTATCTATGTTCTTAATATCTCCCAATCCAAAATGTGCGATATTTTCTGTAGCAGAAAGATACCCTTTGGCTCTTTTTGACTCATATACTTGAGATTGATCTCCGTAGGCTATTGTAACTTTAGCAAATGTTTCTGAGGTAGCACCCTCTAGGGTAACCCGTAGGTAATTTCCAACTTCTTTTTCTGTACTGGTATTTTTAAACAAGAAAGCCTCATCGTCTATGTTATTTACAATGAGCTCTAAGTCCCCATCATTATCTAAATCTGCATACGCCCCTCCATTGGAGTAAGAAGCTACGGCAAGTCCCCATTGGTAGCCTTTGTTTTCAAAATGAAGATCGCCATCATTATGAAACATGATATTACTCAATTTTTCAGTAGGCATAGCGTCATATAGCTTTTGCTTTACATCTAATGGTACTTTGCCTCCAAAGGCTTTCTGTGTATCTCGCACTTGGTTTTGGACATCATTATCTAGCGCATATCTTCTATATCCGTTGGTCACATACACATCACGATGAGAATCATTATCTAAATCGACAATAAGTCCTGCCCAGCTCCAATCAGTTTTTGCCATTTTGGCTTGATGTACCGCATTATTGAAATGATTTCCTCCCATATTTAACTGCAACGAATTAAACATGTATTGATGCTGAAATCCAAGATCGTCCACGAGCATAGAAAAACGATCTGTGTCCATACTTGCCATTAGGGTTTTAGAGCGCACATGATCACTGGCTGCCATGTCTAACACAAATATGTCCTGAAGATTATCATTATTAATATCGGCAATATCAACGCCCATCCCATAGAAGGAAACTTGTTTTGTGTACTCTTTAATCTGGTCTGTAAATGTGCCATTTTTATTATTGATGTACATGGCGTCAGGCACATAATAATCATTGGCAATATAAATATCTAACCAGCCGTCGTTATTAATGTCACTGACGGTGATTCCAAGTCCAAAAGCCGCTTTAAGAAGTCCTGCTTTTTTGGTGATTTTTGAATAGGAATTTCCAGTGTTTTCATACAACTGTACACTACTTTTATTTAGGTTGTCACCCAAATCCATTGTGGCAAAAAACCGCTTCGGATCGAGTCCGTAAAATTCATTTTCATTAGACACCACACAATCTAGATCGCCGTCATTATCATAATCAAAAAACACGGACTGCGTACTGATACCTGTATCGGCGAGATTATATTCTTGTGCGCTTTCGCGAAAGCGGTTATCTTTTAAATTGATGTACAATAGATTTTTACGGTCTTGGGCTTGTTTTGGACCTCCTTGAGAAACGTAAATATCGATCCACCCATCATTATTAACATCGGCAAAAGTGACTCCATTTGCCCATTGTTTTCCTGCATTTATACCCGCTTGTTCAGAAATATCTTCAAATTGCAAATTCCCTTTGTTGAGGTATAGCTTGTTTTCTACTTGATTTCCTGTAAAAAACAGATCCTGAAGACCGTCATTATTAATATCTGCAACGCCTACACCCGCGCCATTGTAGAAATAATCAAAGTCAAATAGATTTTCTATCGTACCTACATCTTCTTTAAGGGTATTGGAAAATGTGATCCCACTCTCCAAACTAGGGATCAGCTCAAAAAGATTTTGTGTTTTGTCGGACGTTTCTTCTGATACCGAAGTGGTAGTTTTAGTATCTTTTTCCTGACCACAGCCTAGAAAAAAAAGGGCTAAACCTATGGTTAAAAATTGTTTCATTTGCTTTTTGAAAATATCATTTTTACTACTCCTATTCCTTTTACTGTACGATCTACGATAAAGGTATTATTTTCAAAATACCCTTTTCCTGTAAACTGAGTTGTTAATACCTCATAGGTTTTATTATCATTGGTAATCGCTGTTCCTATTTTTTGTGTTCCTTCAAAAATAGTAAGGTTATCTTCTTTTACGACAAGTTTATAAAACCCATCGGCGCTTTGATAGGTTCCATCTGTAGAGGTTATTTTTTCTACTTCTTCTTTCACCTCTGTGATGGCTTGGTCATCTATGACTAGCCTTGGGGTTATAGGCTTTTTTGTTTTCGTCTCAGATTGTTCTTTAGATGCTTCATTGGATGGCGTAGTTTCTTCTTCTTTTTTCTTTTCTTGAGATGTTCCGTTATAAGAATATTGTAATTCTTGGATAGAGATAAAAGCATCGCGAAGTGCTTCATGATAGGACTTTTTATAATCTTTCTCTTTACTCCTTCCCTGCTCAGATACAAAAATCACTTTGCCATTACAGTCTTTCAAAAAGACTGTAAATCTTGATATTCTGAAATTTGAATCACTCTCAACATCTGCATATAAGGCATCACAACTACCGTTTTTTAACCCAGGCGGCTTTTCATCCCTTTCCCTATAAGAATCAAACCCATACTTATTAAATAAGAATTGTGTGAGTGAATTTAACTGATATTCATCTATACTTTTTGCAAAGTCAAATTTTTCGGGAACAATAACATATTGGTAATCATTTACGCTTTGCGCGAAAGAGGATACGTATATCAATAAAAGGACTGCAATTAATGGTAGTTTCATTTTATTCAGGATCAAAAAGTAACTGAAAACCAAACTGTAAAGAAGCGCTTCGAGCCTTTGCCAGATTGGAATAATCTAATAAATTATCTGCTGCAAGATAAACATTAAATTTGTTAATTTTTGTTGAAAGTAAGAGTCCTATATTTCTGTTAGAAAATGCGTCATAGGTGTAGGTCATTTTGGTTCTCAAGAACCGATTCCAGTTTGTATCTACATACACCGTGGCTGCTCCCTGAAGACTTTTGGGACGCTTAACAGCAAATAACTGTACCCCTACATTCATTGCATACCTATCTACCCCACCATTAGTACAATCACAATCGCCATTAAGATTGGCACCAAACCCTCTATTTAAAGAGGCATTGAATTTGGTTGGACGCCAAGTTGTATAGCTATTTTCTAATTCATCTTCGTAAGGAAGATTTTCTTCGAACTCATCTTCTAAGTTTTGCCAATAGTCTGAAAGCTGTTCTCCATCTAATACATCTGGGAACTGTAATTCTATCCCGCTAGTCGCGTAGCTACCAGAAACTCTATAATTGCGTAAGTCTTTTGTATGAAAAATAGCACCTACATCAATGATACTAGCTGTAGCGGTCCAATTACTATTAAATGTATAAGTCCCCCCTATATCAAAACCGACTCCAAGATTATTACTTAGTATAGCTCTTCCTACGGCGCTTCCTGCTCCAGCATCTCCATCTATGATGGAGCGTAGTCCAGAAGTATTTGCGGTAACTGATGCTCCTTGGACTTCGTGTTGCAAAAGATTAGGGCCATCGGGAGTTGTCCTTGTTATAAAAAAACCTTCATTTTCTGTGCTGTTTATATTAGCAATACTCATGTACAGTTTTGCACGGGCGCCGACTCTTAGCTTTTTAGAAATCTCTTTATTCACTCCAAAGTGATAGACAGAAATAACTTCGGCAGCAACAGATATATCAGAGAATTGAAAAGGAGTATTTAAGTAATTGGCATTCCCTTCATACGCTAGTACAGCCAAATCTTTTGGAAAATAAGCGATCACATCTGTCTCTTGATAAAGCCCAGCTGAATAATAATTTTCAGTGAACTTGCTTTTCCATCCAAAAGAAGCCAACTCTAATTGCTGATTAAACAGAAAAGCATCTTTATTATCTAGACTGAAAATAGCATCTCGGATGCGTGCGTTAATATCACCCCCTTCCTGAAAAATATCATATGCACTTACTCCTGTTGAGCCTGCGTTAAATGATATTCCAGAAAAAAATGGAATCCCAATGTGTTTTTCAAAAGCGATGGAGGCACCAGGATTACTCAATAACGTTTGCGGTAAATCATCTACATTATAAAGTAGCTGTTTATTTTGTGCACAGACTTCTGTGACTAGCAAGCTTAAGCATATGAAAAGAACTACCCTCATACGATTATAAGTCTGAAAATTCAAGTGTATATATTGCCTTACTCTGGAGCGATAGTTCTCCGTTTAACGAAGCGCCATTGGTCGTAACTACCACTTCATTTGCCAGTTGAATGGAATTGCTTATAGCTTCAATATCTTCTTGACTTAACACCTGTGTATACAACGTTTGTTGTACAGATCCGTCAGGAGATGAAATAATATCAAATTCTATAACCAATTGTTCCTGTCCTGCATTATTTAGAAAAGCAGCACGATTTACTAGAGATTGTCCAAAAGTATTATCTACTTGAAAATCTAATGTAACTTCTATTAAATTCTCTCTGATAAAGTCATCATTTAGAAACTCTAATCGAGTGGTATCACGCACCGTAACAACAGCTTCTTCTGTATTTACATTTTCAAAATCTGAAGTGTCTATGGTAAAGAAAATAAGGGATGCATCCACCGTTTGATTAAATACTACATCTTGTGTTTGATCAAAATCTACATCATTTACGCAAGAAGTGCTTATAAAACATGAAGTGATGAGTACCACTATACTGAGATATTGCTGAAGGTATTTCATAACTTGGGGGCGTTTATTAAAACTAATAAAAAAACGAATATTTGATAAGTATATTGCTACAAGTACTTACAAATTTCTAGTAAATCTTTTACGACAACTTGCTTTTCAGGCATTTTTAGATTATGATAATTAAAACATATTGTTTTCATATTCATACGCTCTGCTCCTAAAATATCTGCTTCATAGGTATCCCCTATCATCATGCTTTTTTCTGGGGTTGCTTTTGCGGCTTTGAGTGCTTTATCAAAAATCTGAGGGTTTGGTTTTTTTGCACCTGCAGTCTCGCTAGTCGTCACCGTATCAAAATAAGTATCAATATTTGAGTTTTTAAGTTTTTTCATTTGTACTTCCTCAAAACCATTAGTGATGATATGAAGTGTATACTCTTTTTTTAGATAATCTAGCAACTCTATGGCCCCTCCAAATAAGTGATTATTATCAGGCAAGTGTAGTATGTAATCTTCAGAAAGATTATCTATGGTATCGTCTGTTACTTTAATCTTAAGAGCATCAAATGTTTTTTTGAATCGACCATAACGCAGCTGCGCTTTCGTTACTCTTTCTTCTCGAAACCACTTCCAGTATTGAAAATTGATAGGAGAATACACTTCTAAGAAATCCTGTAAATGCACTCCTATGTTATTCTTCTCAAATATGGTAGCAAAGGCTAGTCCTGAATTACGATCAAAATCCCATAAGGTATGGTCTAAATCAAAAAAAACGTCTGTAATCTGTTTACTCATCTGTTGTTAATAATGTTCTAAATACTTTCTTACTGTACACATTCGTGAAATCTGAATTTGAAAAAGCGATCAAAAATAATCCGTTTACCTCTTTTACAGCACCTTTAATTCGTTCTAAACGCACTCGATCTATGGTGTGTTTAGTTTCGTCAATGATGGCATTTACATGCATACAAAACGGGTTAACCACTAGAGGTGTTTGTATTTCATAATCCAGATCATAAAACAAAAATGGCATACTTGTACTCGCTCTAAAACCAGGAATATCAGGATAACCCATCGTATAATCTTCTGCAATTTCTTGATCCAGAAGATCCCTATAACTCGTAGGCAATACAATCTTACAGTCTGTAATCCTTGTTTGTTTTAAGGGCCTATTTGTAATATGCTCAATGCGTTTTCTTTCTTCTTTTAAGACCTCTACAGACTGTGAGGCGTTTTTGGAAACTAGTAAACCCACGGTAGAGTAGTCGCCTACCATTTTTATCAAAGATTGAAAACTACGTTTACTATATTTTATATTTTTACTATCGGCGGTATAATCACCTAGTTCGAAAAATAGTTTAAACCGAGATGAAGATTGTTTTTGGACATTGACTAACCAACTAAAGATGTCAAAAGGATCTTTACGCAATCCTAATAGGACTTGAGTTCTTATAAAATTTCGCTTTAAGCGAAAATTAATAAAGTCCCGTCCATACCCACCTACGGTTCTTAAAAATCCAACTTTCCTGTAGGCATAAGCTTGCGGCACATCTATGATAACTTGAGTCGTAAATTGTGATTGTTTTAATACAGCATCTGGGAAGAATTTTTCTAAAACTTCTCTAAATCGTTGTATCCAAATATCGACAACAGGTCGGTCTAAGAATTGATTTTTATACGCTATACTCTCACTCGCTGGAAAACGACCTAACGCATCTTTTACGTGTGGTAGATACTCTTCATACCTACTTAACATATAAAAAGTAGCGGCAAATATATCATACGGCATGGTTGCTTCTGCAATTTTAGATGCAAAAAAGCAAGGGACCCCATCCCAATCTTGTAATTGAAAATCAACATCCATTACGCCTTGTTCAAAAAGTAGCTCTACGGCACTGATATGTAACTCGTTTCCTAATTGCTTATGGGTATATGACAACTTAGAACCTTCATGGGCTACAAAATCCTCTACTTTACTCGTAAAAGACACCTTTATCCCTAATACTCTTGTGCATATATGCTTAAAGGTATAGGTGACTCTAGGTGTAATCTTATGGGTATAAACAAGCAACATTAAAATAGATCGTAAAACTAATTAAAGTAAGCCATCATCGGCAAAGCTAAAATACGCCTTTTCGGTCACAATGATATGATCCAACACCTTCAGGTCTAAACTAGCGGCAGCGCCTTTTAACTTTTGGGTTAATTGTATATCTGACTGACTAGGTTTTAAGGTGCCCGAAGGATGATTATGTGCTAGGATAATACCGACTGCATTAAGTTCTAATGCGGTTTTAAGAACCAAACGCACATCGACTAATGTTCCCGTAATACCGCCTTTACTCAATTGTTGTTTCTCTAAAATTTTGTTGGAATTATTGAGATACACGACCCAAAATTCTTCATGAGGTAAATCTCCAATAATAGGATGTAATAATTCGTATACGGAGGAGGAGGAAGTAATACGCTTTCGCGAAAGCGTATCGCCCTCTTTTCTACGCCTTCCCAGCTCTAGCGCCGCAACGATCGTGACAGCTTTAGCCTCACCGATTCCCTTAAATTTTTTAAGATCTTTGACGAAACGTTTTCCTAATTCTGATAGGTTATTGGACGTAGCTGCTAGAATACGCTTGCTTAGCCCTACGGCACTTTCGTCTCGATTCCCAGAGCCTATAAGAATGGCAATGAGTTCTGCATCTGAAAGGGCTGATCTTCCTTTATTTACTAATTTTTCACGAGGGCGGTCATCCTCCGACCAATTCTTGATCGAGAATGAAACTTGATTTTCTGACATATAAATACTTATTTTTCTGACGTCACTAAAGTACTAAAAATGTTGGTATTAACTTATAAGAGATATATTCAGAATTATTTGAGTAATTTTATAACATAGTTCTCATTAGAAATCTTTTCTATAAACACCATATACGATCATGAAATCACTTTTTGACCAAGAAGCTTATACCGAGATCCGCACACGTCTTAATGCCCTTTCTGAAGATAGCGAACGCCAATGGGGAAAGATGACTACTGGACAAATGCTGCGTCATTGCCAAGCACCGTTAAATATCATTTTAGAAAAAGAAGATTACGGGTTTAAACCTAATTGGTTGATTAATTTGTTATTTAAAAAATCCATGTATAGTGACAAACTTTGGAAAAAAGGACTTCCCACAGCCAAGCCCTTAAAACAAACAGAACCTAGAGTATTTACCCAAGAAAAAGAAGCATTAGAAGCCTTATTGGATGAATTTGATAGCAAACGTGATCGCGAAGAATGGCCTATACATCCTTCTTTTGGAAAATTTACCAAAGAGCAGTACGGCAAGATGCAGTACAAGCACTTAGACCATCATTTACGACAGTTTGGAGTGTGAAATAAAGCGTAGAATTACGAATGTTGAACGACGAATAAAAAAATAGAAAACTTTGTGTATTATCCTTTAAAAAACCTAAAGCGACGAATATTGAGCGACGAATGGCAAATGAAAAAAGATAGCTTTGTATTATAGATAAACCCTATAGAATATTGCCCTTAATAGTTTAAAAGTCTATGTTTACTCCTCTATGCCTTCTATAAAATAAAAAGGATACTTCAGTTTTTCGTTGATTTTATAGGCGTTTAAAGCTTTATTCATACTACGCTGCTCGTCTCTTAAATCATACACACTTTGTTTGTATGAAATCATAAAATCAAGATACTGTTGAAGTGTTATTTCTTTATTTATTGTAAGCTTAAAAAATACACTATCAGAAACTAATTTTTTATATCAGGATTAACTTTAATGGTAGGTTCAGGCGGAATTCGTTTAGAAAGAAAAAGTATCTGTCCTAAATGACTAGATTGATGTTCCATCACATGAAACCAACCATAGTATTTATTCATTCCAAATTCAGGTATATCTTCTTGTAACCAATCCTCGTCTACTGTTTTAAAGAGTTCTTTAGTATGAGCACGAACTTTATCAAATTCTTCTAGATAATAGTCAATAGGTTTACCTCTAAATTTCTTGCGCCCTTCATCACCTAAAGAAAGTGCAGCACCCCATTTCTCCTCCTCTTCTTTATTAAAACCTCTATTCTCAAATGTTCGTACTTGATATAGGACTTCTGCAGCTGCAAGATGCATTACGAGTGCTCCAATACTATTTGCCTCATCATCATGCAAGTGATCTATCTCATAATCGGTCATTCCTATAACTTTAGTTCTTACTCGCTTTTTTAACTGATCCAGCATAGAAATCAAAACACCTAATTGTGGTTTATAATTCTCCTCAGGTTTTATAGCCTGATCATACAAATTTGGATCTGTGCCAGAACCTGTCACTTTTATAGATTGTTTACCATGAAACGCTTTATTGGAAGCTACGATTTCAAATTCTTTTACAGATTTTTCAGGTTTTGCGGTGATTCCCTCAAACCAGCTATCAACAACCTCATCATTTATAGCCTTCTCAAAACTATAATTACCTATAGAAAAAGGAATCATATCACCTTTATCATCTTCAATTTCTAATTGAAAATTATCAAAATAAAAAGTTACATCTCCCCAAACAAAAGCTCCTATAACAATACGAGAAGTTTCTTTATTAATTTCTCCTTCAATAACATGCTCCTTCCAATCTAAATGATCTACAATAGTATCTCTAGTTATTTTCCAAGATCCCCATTCTCCATTTTTTAGCTCAATAAGTGTAAATAGCGATCCATAAGAAACGGTATCTATTTTAGTCGCCTTAACATATCCTCTAAAAACAAATTGTTTAACCGTATCAACCTCTATTTTAACCTCTTGAGAAATAGCAGTCCAATTATTGGATTCCTGCGATTTATTATTCTGCGCTAAGGAAATTGAGGATATTAGCATTAGCAGTAAAAAAAGTGTTTTTTTTATCATAAAATAAAACTTGAAAAATCATGTGTTTTAAGTAAAAATTTAAATCTTTTCATTTAAATCAATCACAAAAATAACATATAAGTAAAGCTATATTAGTTAATTTTATTTTTTAACATTAATAAATACAAGATGTTATCAAAAAATCATACAATCCCCTTCACCTCCTCAAAATCCAATCCGCCATAATTACCACTACTCATTAATAACAAAGCGGTATTCTCAAATTTTTGACCAAACAAATAGTCTTTAAACTGAGCGGGATCGGTGTAAATAATCAAATCGTCTCTTTGAAACGCGTTGGCAATTTGCTCTTCGGTTACTTTTTCTAATTTCTTGATTTCAACGGCATGTGGAGAGTAAAAGACCACAGCAACATCTGCGGCATCAAGTGCTCCTTGATATTCGGATAAAAACTCAGCATTGAGACTGCTGTAGGTGTGTAATTCTAGACAAGCGACTAGCGTGCGGTCTGGATATTGTTCTTTCACCGCGTTGGTGGTCGCACTTACTTTAGACGGACTGTGTGCAAAATCTTTGTAGGCGACATTTGTGGTGCTTTCTGCTATTTTTTCTAAACGTTTTGAAGCACCCTTAAACGTAGCAATCGCTTCATAAAAATCTTCTTCAACCACACCCATGTGTTGGCAAATCCATTTCGCGCCAGCTACATTATTTAAATTATGCTTTCCAAATACTTCTATAGGCATAGGACCTTCTGGAGTGTCCAACAATGTTTCCCCGTCCTCAACCTCATACACAGGAGTTTCATACGGATATTTCTTAATATGCGCTGTTGCATTTTCGACAACCGTCACAACTTCAGCATCTTCTGTATTGTACACCATCGCACCGCCATTCGTCATGCTATTGACAAATATTTGGAACTGCTCCACATAATTTTCAAACGTTGGAAACACATTGATATGATCCCAAGCAATACCGCTTAGCAAAGCAATATTAGGTTTGTATAAATGAAATTTAGGTCGACGGTCTATCGGACTACTCAAATATTCATCGCCTTCTAGTACGATAAAATCGTTCTCTTCGGTGAGATGTACCATGGTTTCAAAACCTTCCAGTTGTGCCCCTACCATATAATCGACTTCCTTTTCCCAATAATGCATCACGTGCAAAATCATAGAGGTAATGGTGGTTTTTCCATGCGACCCACCGATCACCACCCGGGTTTTATTTTTGGATTGCTCGTACAAATATTCTGGATATGAATACACGGTAAGCCCTAACTCTTGTGCTTTGTGTAGTTCAGGATTATCTTCTTTAGCATGCATTCCTAAAATAACGGCATCAAGGTCCTTGGTTATCTTCTCTGGAAACCACCCAAATGTTTCTGGTAATAACCCATACTTCTCTAGCCGAGATTTCGACGGATCAAAAATCGTATCATCACTTCCTGTAACGTGATATCCTTTATGATGTAGGGCTAAGGCTAGATTATGCATCGCTGCACCGCCGATGGCTATAAAATGTACGTTCATAAATAATTTTTGTAATCAGCCTTAAAAATAAGACTTAGAGAATAGAATATAGAAAAAAGAGTATAGATTTCTAAAAGTAAGTGAAGCGAGCGGTCTCTTCTATGGAATATTCAAATACTTATGTGTCTGTAGTGATATTTTCCATTTCGGGTTTGCCATCACATAATCAACAATAAGCGGAATCATTTTATCACGTACTGACCATTCAGGCTGGAGATATAAAATACAGTCTTTAGACACTTTTTCGGCTTGGGCTTCAGCAAACGCAAAATCACTTTTATTGTAGACAATCACTTTCAGTTCGTTTGCTTTTTGAGATACTTCTTCTTTCGGCAACATTCGTTTTTTGGGGGACAGACAAATCCAATCCCATTCCCCAGAAAGATCATACGCACCAGAGGTTTCTATATGGACTTTCAAACCTCTTTCTTTAAGTAAAGACGTTAAAGGCTGCATATCCCACATTAAAGGCTCCCCGCCTGTCACCACAATTGTGTCACTGTATTTGGCAGCATTATCGGCAATGGTGACGGCTTCAGTAGGTGGATGAATCGCAGCATCCCAGCTCTCTTTTACATCACACCAGTGGCAACCCACGTCACATCCCCCTATCCGTATAAAATATGCAGCCGTTCCTTTATGATATCCTTCTCCTTGAATGGTATAAAACTCTTCCATCAACGGAAGTAATTCTCCTAAATCTACTCGTGATTGTATGGCCTCTTTTGTCATAAGCAACAAAGATAGTAACTAGCAAATAGTCTATAACCTATAAAACTAACTTTTTAAAGGTAGTTTATCGTCTTTTAAGAAATAATAGCATTGCCGCTACAAAGGCAACACCACTTGCAATTCCTAAAGCTAAATAGCTAGTCCACAATGAAAAAGCAGCTGCCAAAGACCCCATAATAGCAGGGCCAGCCATAAATCCTACAAAGCCCATTCCCGCAACGATCGAAATTCCTTGAGAAGGGGTCACTCCTTTTGCTTTTCCTGCGACTCGAAATAACTCTGGAATAATCACAGAAAAACCAATCCCAACGAGACCAAATCCAACTAAACTTAGCTCTTGTGATCGAGATAAAATAGCTATATACCCAACAATCGCAATCAGTAATCCATATATAATAATACGATAAGAACCAATTCGAGAACTAATCTCATCACCAAAAAATCTTCCTATGGTCATCGCAGCACTAAAAATAACAAACCCAAAACCAGCCAACCACTCTAGTGATACTCCTACAACGTCTTCAAGATATAATTTACTCCACTGCTCCAAGGATCCTTCGCTCCCCATCACGATAAAAGAGATAATCGTTAACGCAAAAATAGGTTTTAGCAGTTTTAGTGAGAATCCTGTCGATTCTTTCTCAACAGGATTATTCACAATGGCTATGAAATTTCTAGCTAATAATACATTCGTCACTATAAGCACAAATGCAACCCCCATTATATGAATAAAAGGAAATGTAACAGCTCCAATCACAAGACTACCGATACCTGCACCTAAAACACCTCCCAAACTAAAAAAAGCATGTGCAGCACTCATGAAATTAACCTCATCTTCTTTTTCTAATTCAGACACTAAGGCATTCATCGCTATATCGGTAAAAGCACTACTCATTCCAGCTACAAATAGGCTAATGCACAACAAAACTAACGATGGCGCTACAATAGGAAATAAAAATAATAAGGAAAAAATGATAATCCCATACAAGGTAGACTTCCCCACGCCTATGGCATCGATCAGCTTTGAAGAAAAAGTAACTGCAAAAAGACCTCCAACAGCATAGCAAAATAAAGCAATCCCAATATCTCCATCATCTATAGCCAATTTTTCTTTGACTCTTGGGATATAAAGCACCCATGTGCCTACCATGATATTGATAGAAGCAAACACCCATACTGGAGCAAAATACCGCTTTCGCGAAAGGATTAACAGCAATGAATTCATGGACTCAAAGCTACTAAATCGGAAGATATAAAAGTCACAAAATATTCATCGAATTACGAAAACGTTTACGTAAATAACTTTCCACATCGCCGTATAATGCGTATTTTTATAGGCATTAATAGTAGCAAATGACCATATCTAAAACTACGTATCAGAATACGCGCGCTTTCGCGAAAGCGCAAGACACCCAAGACCCACTTGCTCATTTCAGAGATCGTTTTTATCTCCCCGTAGATAAAGAGGACAATCCGCTTATTTATATGTGCGGAAACAGTCTCGGTTGTCAGCCCCGATCGGTGGCGTTGTATTTAGAGCAAGAACTCAACGACTGGGCAAATCTAGGTGTCGAAGGGCATTTTGATGCTAAAAACCCTTGGATGCCGTATCATGAGTTTCTAGCCAATCAAATGGCGGATATTGTAGGTGCTTTACCGAGTGAGGTTGTGGTGATGAATACACTCACGACAAACTTACACTTAATGATGGTCTCTTTTTACAGACCTACCCCTACGCGCCATAAAATTATTATAGAAAGTGATGCCTTTCCATCAGATCGATATGCGGTGGAGAGTCAGATCAAACATCACGGACATGACCCTGCCGAAAGCCTGATTCTATGGGAACCGAGAGAAGGAGAAAATTTGTGTCGTTATGAAGATCTCGAAGATCTCGTCAAAGAACACGGAGATAGTATTGCACTTTTCTTAATCGGAAATACCAATTACTACTCTGGACAATGCTACCCTATTCATAAAATCACACAACTAGGGCATAACAACGGCAGTAAAGTCGGTTTTGATTTGGCACATGGTGTAGGGAATATCATGCCTGATTTACACAAAAACGGCCCTGATTTTGCCGTTTGGTGCTCCTATAAATATTTAAATAGCGGCCCTGGAAGTTTGGGTGGTTGTTTTGTACACGAGCGTCATCATCATGATAAAAAACTGAACCGTTTTGCGGGTTGGTGGGGACATAATAAAGACACACGTTTTAATATGCGACATGGGTTTGACCCCATCCCAACGGCTGAAGGATGGCAATTATCCAATCCTCCTATCTTATCAATGGCAGCGGTGAGGGCTTCTTTAGATATTTTCGCGGAAGCGGGCATGAAAAACATCCGTGCAAAATCCATACAACTCACCGGTTATTTAGAATATTTACTTGACGATTTGGATAACGACCGTATTTCGGTAATTACGCCAAGAGATCCTGAGCAACGAGGTTGCCAACTCTCAATTCAGGTTAGAAATGCAGACCGCAGTTTGCATGATCAATTGACCAAAGCGGGCGTGATTTCAGATTGGCGAGAACCCGATGTGATTCGTGTGGCACCAGCGCCTTTATATACGAGTTATGAAGATGTGTATGAACTTGTACAACGATTGAAAAAAGTGTTGGAGTAAAAGTCAAATCTATCATAAAGAGCTAGACTAGAGTCATGAAGATAAATAATAATTACTACATATTATTCATTTGTTTATACCTTTTTTCCTGTAAATCCAATATTATTTATAAGAACTTGTCATTACAAAAAATTACTGATGCTCACCTAAAAAGAAGAGTATTTGATACTTCTAAAAAGGATTATATAAATAACATATTAGTAGACATTAACATCTATTCATCTGAAAATATCACTCGCAATTCAACACACATATTACATATAGATATTTGGAATAAAAAGTACTTCTCATACAAGTCTAATGACAGTATTTTTTCCACCAAAGGCATAGAAATTTCTTTTGGAAACACTAGTTTAAGTTACAAAAGGTTATTAAATAAAGATTTTAAATATGTCGTAACTGATGAGTTAGAGAAAGAAAGCGAATCTCTTAAGTCGATTGGAACTATATATGATCCTGCATCTAGTATTTCCATTTATTTTAATAAAGAAAATGAAATAACCTATATTGACCAAGGGCAAGATCAGATTTACTATGAATTATTAAAAGATGAAATTAAATTTTCAAATACCTTTATAGAAAAACTAAAATAATCTACTATTCATTTTTATAAATAGTAAAACATAACTGCCTTCGCAGGCATAGAAAATGTATATACCTGACATCTATAAAAACGAAAAACCTGAACAAATTAGGGCATTTATAAAAGCAAATAGCTTTGGTATTCTTGTCACCAACAAAGATGGGGTGTCACTAGCGACGCATATTCCTTTAGAATATGCTACAAAAGAGGATGGCACAGAAATATTGCATGCGCATATTTCAAAGGCAAATGAGCAATGTGCACATATTATAAACGGCGCAGAAGCCTTATGTATTTTTAATGGTCCGCATAGTTATGTATCGAGTAGCTGGTATGATTTTGAAGAAGTCCCCACGTGGAATTACATCGCTGTGCACGTTCGCGGAAAACTCACCCTATTAGATCAAGAAGGGTTATGGAATTCGGTAAAAACTCTAATGCATACGTATGAAGATACACAAGAAAAGCCAGTTCGTATGGAGGCACTTTCGGAGAAAACCTTACGACAACTAAATGGGGTCATCGGTTTTGAAATTGCTATTACATCTATAGAAGCAGCGTATAAGTTATCTCAAAATAGAGATGATAAAAACCATGAGAATGTGGTACATCAATTAAAAAATACGGGATGTCCGCAAGAAATCGCGATTGCAGAGGAGATGGAGAAATTGAGGGGTACGATAAAGGAAAACACAGATTAATTAATGAGATTCCTTTTTGAAGTGGTTGTTTAATAAGGAGGTATAAGTATTAATTTAAAGAGATTCCCGCCTTCGCGGGAATGACGATATGAGAAAACAAGAACATATATTAATTATAGGCGCGGGACTTTGCGGTTCGTTATTAGGACTGCGCATGGTGCAAAGAGGCTATAAAGTGACGGTGGTAGAAAAACGGCCTGATCCGAGGAAAGTACATCAAGATGCAGGTAGATCTATCAACCTTGCTTTTTCAGACCGAGGGATGACAGGCATTAAATTGGTAGGCCTTGAAGATGAGGTGCGCAAACTATGCATCCCGATGAATGGTCGTATGATTCATGATCCTCAAGGAAATACGTTTTTTAGTCCGTATAGCGGACGAACAGATGAGTATATTAATTCGATTTCGCGAAGTGATCTCAATGAAATGTTACTCAATGCTGCTGACAAATTTGATGATCTTACGATTCATTTTAATTTAGGATGTCAAGAAGTCGATTTAGAAAATGCGACGGCTACCTTTGAGGAATACACCACTAAGGAGATGCATACTTTCTCTGGCGATGTGATTCTTGGTGCTGATGGTGCTGGATCTTCAGTGCGTAAAAGCATGTATTTGAATCGGAAGTTTTTATTTAGTTTTTCACAAGAATACTTAGGGCATGGATATAAAGAGCTGTCTATTCCGCCGGCAGAAGGTGGTGGCTACCGTACAGAAAAAAATGCCCTTCATATTTGGCCGCGAGGACGCGATATGATTATTGCATTACCCAACTTGGATGGTAGTTTTACCGTTACCTTATTCTTAGATTATGACGATGCGCCCGATAGTTTTGCTTCGCTAAACTCTCCAGAAGCGATTTCTGAATATTTCACTAGACAATTCCCTGATGCCGTGGCCATGATGCCAAACCTCATTCAAGAATTTCAAGAAAACCCCACAGGGCCTCTAGGAACTATTAAATGTAGTCCGTGGCATTCTTTTGGAAAGACCTGTATTCTCGGAGATGCCGCGCATGCGATTGTTCCGTTTTACGGACAAGGAATGAATGCGAGTTTTGAGGATGTAGTGGTTTTTGACGCCGTCCTAGATAAATTTCAAGGAAATTGGGAAACGGTTTTTAAGGAATATGAAAAAGCTCGTAAAAAAGATACCGATGCGATTGCTGATCTTGCTGTCGATAATTTTCATGAAATGAAAGAACACACGGCGAATCCCTTGTTTCAGGAAAAACGAAAATTAGAAACAGCCTTTGAAAGAGATTTTCCTAATGACTATTACTCCAAGTATAGTTTGGTCACTTTCAATGAAGCTATTGGCTACAGAGAAGCGATGTTACGGGGAAGAGCACAAGACAAAGCCATCCTAAGTTTACTAGACGAAGGAGCCCTCCCTGAGGATCTTTCGCTTAAAGCGAAATTAGAAAAAGTACAACAAGAAACCAATGACATATTGCATGACGATGCGATTGTCGAAAACTTGTAGAAAGGTTCTCGACTAAAGCCTGTCTTGAGCGAAGTCGAAAGGCTCGAACGGACACTTGAAACCAAAATGTCACCTCGAGCGCAGTCGATAGCTGATGAAATAATAAGTTTATTAAAATATAAAAAAACCATGAGCAGTAATTTAGTAGAAGGTAAAGCAAGTCCGCGGGGGGCGTATCCCCATGTAAAACGTGCGGGTGATTTTTTATTGGTGTCTGGCACCAGTAGCCGACTTCCGGACAATACCTTTGCCGGGGTCCATAAAGTAGATGACATGGGTACGATGCATTTAGATATTAAAGAACAAACGCGCGCGGTATTAAACAATATCAAAGATTATCTCGCTACCGAAAATGCAACGATGGCAGATGTGGTTGATGTGACTTCTTTTCTAGTCAATATGAATGATTTTGCGGGCTACAATCAGGTGTATGGAGAATTCTTCAAAAAAGAAACAGGTCCTGCCCGCACCACAGTGGCGGTTCACCAATTACCGCACCCGCATTTGGTGGTGGAGATTAAGGTGATGGCGTATAAGCCCCTTAAAGGTTAGAAGTAGGAGGTACGAACGACGAAATACGGAAAATTAGCTAGTGAATAATTTTAGATGAACTATAACCTCATTTGCACAGATATAGACGGCACCTTACTGAATGCAGATCGGTATTTGAGTGATACTACTGTGTCCGCTTTCGCGAACTTGCCTACCGATACGGTGGGAGTGAATTTTCCAACCGTACTTGCTTCATCTCGTATGCCGAGTGCGATGTATTACTTACAAGAAGGACTCGGTATAAAAAATGCACCGCTTATTGCGTATAACGGTGGGCTTATTTTGGGTGAAAACGGGGTTTGTATTGAGAGTCATACGATGCCACTAGGAATTTTGGAAGCCTTGTTGCCACATCACGCTAAATACACCTATAATCTGAGTATCTATGCCGATGATGATTGGTTTACAGATCAGGAGGATTTTTGGAGCTTACGCGAAATAAATAACACGAGAGTCACTCCAACGTATCAATCTGCTTTGGACAGTCTAGAAACACTTCGTAAAGCACAAAGGGCGCCTCATAAACTCATGTGCATGGGAGATGTTGGCGAAATAGATAGCATTGTTTCGCATCTTTCAGATATATATTCAGATGCGGTTCATTTATACCGATCGAAAGATACGTATCTCGAAATCACACCGAAGCATATAGACAAAGCAAAAGCGCTTCGTATTTTACTAGAGAACAACTTTGATTTCGGAATGGATACTGTGATGGCGTTTGGAGATAATCACAATGATGAAGAATTGATTAAACACGCTGGATTTGGTGTCGCCGTTGCTAACGCGACAGATCAATTGAAAAGATTGGCTAACTATGTGAGTCCGTTTACCAATAAAGAAGATGCGGTGGCGAAGGCGATTGAGAGGTTTGTGAGTGGACAGTAGTCTTATTTGAACGCGTTGTCTTTTCAACAAAACGAAGTACAGTCGATGAGAAATTACATTACCAGTCAGTCGTTGGTCTTTAGTCTTTAGTCGTTTGCATATGACCTTCCCTAAATAGCGTTGACCGTTTTACAATGGAATCAGAATCGCTTTGCTTCAGGAGTTATGTTTTCTCCCTTTATTCAAATAATAATAGAGGGATTTCGTTTGCAAGTAATTTTATTAAACCACCGTCTAACAGCTAAAGTCCAAAAGCTAACAGCTACTTGTGTGATCTCTCCTTTTAGTCGAGATGACTAGTATATCTTCAGCAGCAGATTAGGGTCTGGGCAATTTTGTTTATAATATTCTAATGTATCATCATCAGAAGAACGGAAAGTTTAAAATTAAACGTTCTGAAAAGTACGTTTTATTTTAAACAACCACCCCGTAATCCGGGTGTTTCATTTAGTATATGTTAAGTAACAGGTTAGGGTCTGGACAATTCTTTTTATAAAAATCAAGCATATTTTTAGAGCATACACCTGGGTAATCGCCTTTTTTTCCTTGCATATCGATGATGATCTGAAAGTGTAAGTGCGGTGCATAATCACCATTTTCAAATGGCTGTCCTAAGGTGGCAATTTGATCTCCTGCTTTTATTTTTTTTCCTATCTCCAAACCTTCTAAAGACCTCTTGCTTAAATGTCCGTATAGGGTATGAAATGTAACATCCTCCATCTTATGTTTGAGAATAATGGTAGGTCCATAATCTCCAAAATTCGTATTCTCTTGAAAACTATGAATAGTTCCGTCTAGTGGAGCGATTACAGTGGTGCCTGCCTCGCTCCAAAGGTCTATTCCTAAATGAATATTTCGTTTATCACCTGGGTCTTCTGCTTGAAAATAATCAGAGCGATCGTATAATTTACGTTGCTCGAGGTAGCCGCCATAGGCAACCTTGGCTTGACGTTCTTTTAAAAAGTCTTGTAATTGTGCGTGATGCTTTTTGGGATCTTTTAAAACCTTTACATCTAGAGATGTATTTGCCGTTGACAAATCTAAAGGTGTGTACTCTGATGGTTTAAAATCAGGATCAATTACAGGGATAAAAGAAGAAGATAAATCGGCTATCATGGGATATAAGATAGATCGTTACATTGATATTTCATCAAAAATAAGGATTCTTCTGTAACGAAAACCTTAAAAAAACAGTCAGATAGAAAAATAACACGAATGAAGCAACATCTTTGGATTTTAGAATTAACGTGTCGGATCTATGTATGGTCAAAAATATGGGTATATGGAATCGGGAAAATGATGGGCGGACAGTTTCACAGAGCAGGAAACCTTCCAGAAGAGATGGCTACTACGCCTATTGCTGAGGTAGGGGGTTTTGACTTGGCTTGGACCTTTTTTGGATTTTCTACAGGGTATATCTGGTTTATAGGCATCTCCCAAATTGTAGGTGGTGGATTGCTTCTTTTCAATAAAACAAAACTGATAGGAGTCGCTTTATTAATTCCAATACTACTCAACATCATTGTCGTTGATTTCTTTTTTGAAATTTCTAATGGCGCGATGTTGAGTGCTCTGTTGTATTTTGGGATGTGTTGTTACATTCTCTATTACAACAAAAAACAGCTTATAGAAGCTGTAAAAAAACTGTTGGAGACTATAAAGATCTCTAGAACAAAAAAAAGAATGTGGATTGGGTATGGTCTTGCGATACTGGCTGTAGGATTAGAAACTCTGGTTGAGGTATTCTTAATTAACTGGGTAGGGCGATAACTATTTTAATACAACATCACTATACTTGGCTGTGATGGTAATGACATTGGAGGTATTTCGAGATTTATGAAATCCATTAACCATAGCCGTTTTATTGTTTTTTATGGTTTTTGTTTCTAATTTTCTTGGGACTAAAAACTCATTTAATTCTCCACTGTAATTAAAGGTAAAAGCACTATTGGGTAAGTTTAAAACAAGATCGCTGTTTTCAAGAATAATGGTGAGGGACCCAAAATCATCTATGACTTGTGGAATCGATAATTGCCCAAAAGATCCAGAAAAAAGTCCTGAACCAGATAAGGTATTAATAATCACATTACTAGAATTTGAGGTTAATGCAATGTCTTTTGCATTTGCAATGGTACATTCCTTCACGTGATTTGCTTCTAGTGCCCCTCCGTTCCAAGAGCCAATGGTAATTGGGCTGTAAGAAACATTGATGGAGGTCTCCCCTCCATCAATGTTTGTCGCCGCAAAGCTACCATGTGAGATGGTTGCTTTAGGGTTATATACTGCTGCCATTTTTACTTTCCCATAACGTACGTTAAGGTCTAGTACTGCTTTTTTAGGCATTTTGATAATAATGGTGCGTTTTACATCACGACTCGGTTTATCATCTGTATCATAGTTAAAACGATAACTAGACTTCTTATTCCCATGCTCATCTTCGGTATGGCGCTCTTCCCATTCTGCTTCATGCTCTTCGGCCCACTTCTCTATTTTTTTTCCAAAAGATTCTCCCCACTTCTCCATGTCTTTTCCAAAATCTTCTCCCCAATTTTCCATAGCTTTTTCAATAGATTCTCCAAAGTTTTCTCCCCAGTTTTCCATGGCTTTCCCGAAGTCTTCCATTTTAAGTTCAAAATCTTCTCCCCATGCTTCCATGTCGCGTTCAAACTCTTTTTCCCAAATTTTCATCTCTTTAAGCCAAGCATCAACCTCACGTACTTTTACATTGGTATCGTACTTTCTATTAAGCTTATCTACGTAGGCTTGTTTGTCTTTACTATACTCGTTGTCATTAAAATTAATATTTCCTGTGTCTCCAAATGGCCATCTTGGAATATCCATAAGTCCACTGAGTGCACCTCCTAAAAATCCTTTTTCAGAGAAATCATTTTCTTTTTCCCATTTTTCCATCGCTTTGTCAAATTCAGGACCAAAGCTCGTCTCCATTTCTTTTTCATAACGTTTTAGATACGCTCTTCCCTCTTTGCGATAGGCTTCGTGGTCAAATTTTGTTTTTCCTAATTCTTCATAAAACTCTTTAGGCAATGGCGCTCCCATCAACCCTTCTAAGATAGGTCCTACAATGCCTTCCATCACAGGGTTTACAATACTTACGGTTTCTCCTATTAACTCGTCTAGGTTAATATCAAGGTTAATGTCATCAAAATCATCTAAATGAATGACTGTCGCATCTCCTTTATAACCGCTAGAGCTACTTACACGAATACGGTCACTGTTGCCTGTTACAGATAAATCCCAATCTCTTAATGCTTGTTCTCCATCTTTTCCTTCGACATACGCTTCTACAGAAACTTCGTTTTTGTTCCAAGTTTCAAAAATCACATCGGCATATCGAGTATCTACTTCTATTTCAACATCCTTATTGGTGTTAAAACGTTCTTTTAATTTCTCTTTTTTGGCTTGTGCAAATGCACTTCCTGATAGCATGATACACCATGCCATTAGAAACCAATATATCTTTGTTGTTTTCATTTTATTAAAAATTTTTATCGAATGAGTCTAATAAAAATTTTCTGCTAAAATCAACCGCTACGCTTTCGTATAAAAAATTTAATTGTTTCGGTTGATATGCAAAAAATTAATTTTGCTTATGCTCATTTCATTTATATATTTTTTTAGATCGTTTGGATCGCATCTTCTTGAGATGCCTTTAGTTCGGTTAATTTGCGTTTCAGTTTGGATAATAGCTCTGCGCGTAATTTTAAATTATCGATCATTGCGTTTACCATTTCTTCACTGATACCGCTTTCTGTAAGTTCTTTATTTAATAGCTTGTACTCTTCATCTAGCTTACTTAATTGTTTTAAGAAAGAATCGATGAGTTCTTGATTTTCATCAGTGATCTCTAATCGTGCCAACTCTAGATTGATACTCGCTAAATAATAATCTTCTATTTTCTTAAAGTCTGGAGAGAGATCACTTAATTGTAATATCCTGTCCTCTTTTGATTCTTTAGGTGATTGTTGTACTAATTGTGGTGATTCTGAATCCGCTTTCGCGAAAGCGAACTTAGCCACACCCCAAATAATACCACAAGCGATAACGAGCATTGCTGCTATTTTCATAAAGAAGAATACTCCTTTTTTAGAGCCACTAGGTATGTTTTCCTGTGGTAGTGCTTTTGAAAGACGGTCTTCAAAACGAGATTGATGCCCTGCTCTCAAAGGCGAAGTATGCGTTTCTTTTGCGTGCTTTAGCATGTTTCTAAGATCCTGTGCCATAGCTTTCTTTTTTTAATTGTTCTTGTAACTTTTTCTTACCGCGGTGCACCATGGTACGAGAGGCTACTTCTGTTATATGTAAAATTTCTGATATTTCCTGATGATCGTATCCTTCAATAAGGAATAGCATAAGCGGATAGCGATATTTTTCAGGTAACTCAGCGATTGCTTTCTTGACGTGGTCTACCGTAACTTGATCATCTACATTCCAATCTTCGGTATCATCGTCTACTTTGCCTATCACTTCTTCATTCAATGGGATTAGCGTGGCTTTTTTTGCTTTGATCATATCGAGACTTTTATTGATCACGATCCGTTTTAACCAAGCTCCAAAAGTGACTTCTCCTGTAAACTGATGCAATTTTGAAAACGCATTGATGAATCCTTCATGCATGGCTTCTTCTGCTTCATATGTATTCTTCAAAAATCGAAAAGCCACGTGGTACATACCATCACAGTATTTATTGTACAGTTGCAACTGTGCCTTCCGATCGTTGCGTTTACATTGTTCTATAATATCAGTTGTAAGCAAAGTATTGTTTTTGGTTAGTGTTTCATCTATAAAAATAGATGCTTTTTATTTGCTATTCGTTTTAAATACGACACTAAATAATGGATGTTGCAAAAAAAGTAAAAAAAATTTGCCCTTTGAAATTTAGTACCTTTACTTGATCATCGAGATTTAAATGCTGTAAGGGCTTGTCTCTAAATCAAATTGTTTTCCTTAAAGTACCTTGTAGGCTTGACCCAAGGTAGTTTACTTTATACTAAATTTACTGCATTTACGAGAGTTTGTGTTAAAAGTACTCATAGATAAAAATAATTTTTGGAATCAAATAAAGAACATAAAAAAGTTATCAAAGGGATTAATCCTGCGTTTGCAAAAGGAACTATTAAGAAGGAGAAACCCAGTCTTGATGTGATGCTTCTTGCTCAAGAAATTATTGCGGGGAATCATACGGCATTATCCAAAGGGATTACGCTAGTAGAAAGTACCGTGGTCAAACATCAAGAGCAAGCACAACTACTCATAGAAAAATGTCTCCCGCATGCAAATCAATCGATACGTATTGGAATTACAGGGGTCCCTGGGGTAGGAAAAAGTACCTTTATTGAATCTTTTGGGAGTTATCTGACTACACTCGGTAAAAAGGTGGCTGTACTCGCTGTAGATCCGTCGAGTTCGCTTTCTCACGGAAGTATTCTAGGAGATAAAACGAGAATGGATACGTTGTCTCAGAACAAAAATGCCTTTATCAGACCCTCAGCTTCTGGAGATTCCCTAGGAGGTGTGGCCCGTAAAACACGCGAGGCTATTATTTTATGTGAAGCTGCCGGTTTTGATACGATTATTATAGAAACGGTGGGTGTTGGGCAAAGTGAAACTGTGGTGCACTCTATGGTGGATTTCTTTTTATTATTAAAATTGGCAGGAGCTGGTGATGAATTGCAAGGCATCAAACGAGGGATTATTGAGATGGCAGATGCGATTGTGATTAATAAAGCCGATGGAGAAAATGAAAAACCTGCGAGGCTGGCTAAGGCCGCTTTCGCGAAAGCGTTACACTTATATCCCCCAAAAGATAGTCAATGGACACCTAAGGTACGTACATGCAGTGCATTAAAACACAAAGGAATTTCAGAGATTTGGGAGCTTATTGTTTCTTATAAAGACCTTACGCAAGAGAATAGATATTTTACCAGAAAACGCCACGAGCAGAATACCTATTGGTTATTACAGACGATTGAAAATAGTTTGAAAGAGAATTTTTATAGAGATCCACACGTAAAGAAACGATTGCCTATCCTTTTAGAACAGTTATCAAAAAATAGGATTTCACCATTTAGTGCAGCACGGGAATTATTATCACTGAAGAAAGAATAAAAATGTATTAAATTCTAGACCAAGTTCTAGACATTAAAAATCGACCCAAGGGTTGAAGCATTAAAGCATAAATCCCGCTTTCAGCGGGATTAGTTCAACTACCTATTTTGTATGCGTCTTTCAGACTTTACAAAATAGTGTTTTACTAAAAAATAAATGGCTCGCAGTTTGCGAGCCATTGTATATTTAAGCGGTATCTGGACGTCCTTTGAGACGCTTTTCTATCTTACGTTTTTTTTCTGTAAGCCTCTTCATCATATCCATCAGCTCTGGTTCTTTTGTTTCCTTGTAAATGTCATTAATTGCTAAAATAAGTCGCTTTGCTTCTCTGGAAGCTACCACACGATCACTTGTAGACATATGACTCATTTTGGAATTTTCAAAAGCTTCCGCTTCAGTTAAAATATCCATACTTGTATTTGTTTGTTGCATATTATTTGTAAGTGGGTAAATGTAAATAAACAAAGTTTATTAGACAAAAAAGATTCATTGATTATATTTATGTTAACATTTTGTTTATATAGCACTTTATTTATCACAGGCCTAAATTAAGCATTAAATATCTAAATATTAGTCATTTATATAGTTTTTTAACATTTTTATACGCGCAGAAAATAACTGTTTTATTTTTATTTTTACTGTCTTAAAGTAGTCTTTTTTAGAGATTACATAAGATTTACTACCCATTTTGTTTAGGAAACAAGTCTCTAAAACGACTTAAATCCTATTTCTTTTTAAACAAAATAGAATAAAAATCATTCAGAAATCTACTATTGAATAGGAAGATATCGATTCTTTTTATGAAGTTTTTTTCACAAAAAGATAGTACCCATTTACCAATAAAATAGCAATATTGGTAATTATAATTGGAATACTCATCAGTAAGAATCCGTAGATTATAAAAAGCGTACACCCTATAGAATTTACAATTCTAAGTTGCCTAATATCTTTTCTAAAGAAGGATAGGAGCACAAATAAACTAGCTAGGTATCCCACAACTTCCACTGAATTAAATTCCATCGTCTTGCTTTTTTTTAGGAGCAAAGCTAAGGATATAAAGTGTATCTCTAGTTTTAATTACCCGATTCAAATATCACCTTTTGAATCAGCGCTGCTTTATATCGCTTTTCTGATCACCTAAATGTAGACGCAAAAATAATATCAACTATATTTTTTCTTAATACCGTCACATAGTTATTATATTTATACCTCACAGATCCCTAATATTAATACTTTACAGATACTAAATAGTTATGAGAAATACACTATCCATTTTATTACTTTTGCTTAGCTTTTCTTGTGTCAGCCAAGAAGAAAAAGGAATTTATATCATTGATGTTCAATCTGTAAAAACAGATATCATTGGCAAAGATGTACAGCTAGTTGATGTGCGATCTGAGGAGGAATACAACAAAGGGCATATAGATGATGCCATCAATATAAATATCGCAGATAAAGAAAGGTTTACCGCAGAAATTCAAAAATTAGACAAGACAAAGCCTGTGTATATTTATTGTCATTCAGGAGTGAGAAGTCATCGTGCAAGTAAGCTTATACAGGAATTAGGCTTTACAACCATCTATGATTTTACGGGCGGATGGAGTGTTTGGAGTCAAAACTAAAACAATACATGAGCATGAAGTTTACTAGTGATTATTGGGAGAATAGATATCAAGAAAACACCGCTCGTTGGGACTTAGGAGTTATCTCTACACCCATAAAAGAATATATAGATCAATTGGATAACAAGGAGATTAAAATAGGAATTCCTGGCGGTGGAAATTCTTATGAGGCGGAGTATTTGTTTAAAAATGGATTTTCAAATGTATATGTGATCGATATTGCGGCATTGCCTCTTCAAAATATTCAAAAAAGAATTCCTGATTTTCCAAAAAACCAACTTCTTCAAAAAGATTTTTTTGATGTAGCGCTACCTTTTGATCTTATTATAGAACAAACTTTTTTTTGTGCTCTTGATCCTACGTTGAGACCCGCTTACGCGAAAAAAATGCATAGTTTACTCACACCACAAGGAAAAATAACAGGATTATTATTCAATGTACCATTGTACAAAGATCATCCTCCTTTTGGAGGAAATACTGAGGAATATAAGAAGTTATTTGAACCTTACTTTGATATTGAGATCATGCAGACGGCCACCAACTCGGTCGAGAGCAGATCTGGGAGAGAACTATTTATAAAAATGAATAAAAAACAGTTGGTTTGATTTCTAAAGCACTAGATACCTATTTCCCTAAACTAGTGACCATGCCGGCGCTCAAGCAGGATATTATGGCTATAAGCACCATGGTTACCCTTGATGCTGGGACGGTTATCTTAAAACAGGGAGCCTATGTAAAGGTGATCCCATTACTTATTTCAGGCTTGGCAAAAGTCTTTAAAGAAGATGAAGACGGGCACGAAGTCCTTTTGTATTATATCAAACCAGGAGAAAGCTGTGTAATGTCTGTACTAAGTATGTCTCGCAATGGATCAAGTCAAGTCAAAGCTATTATTGAAGAAAAGGCAGAAATTGTAGTCATACCTGTTGATAAGGTAATGGTAATTGCAAAAAAATACCCAAAGTGGAATGAGTTTATATATGATCTTTTTAACATCAAGTTTGAGGAACTCCTCACCGTTATTCAGATTCTTACATTTTCCAACAAAGACATCCGATTGTTGGAGTATTTAAAAAAAGAAGTTGTCTTAAAGAAGAATACTGTTTTACATACCACACACCAACAAATAGCGATTGAGCTTGGATCTTCTAGAGAAGTTATATCCAGATTACTTAAAAAGCTGGAAAATGAAGGTGCAATTATCTTAAAACAAGGTAGTATTGAGGTTTTGTAAAAACAATTTAAAATATCCAGAATAACATTCAATTTATATCTTGTAACATATGTCACAAGAATTGAGAACCTCCCTTTTTATATTTGTTGTAGTAAGATTTTCATCTCATGAAAAAAGGAATAAAACTGTTGTTGGTCTGCATGATATGTGCCACCCTATTTACAGTAGCCTACTTTATGATAGAAAATAAATAACAAATACATAGAATATTATGGAAAAGAATATGGGAACTATAGATCGTGTTGTGAGATTTGTCATTGCTATTGTTGTAGGTGTGTTATACTGGCAAAACGTTATTGAAGGAACCTTAGCATATATCTTGCTAGCTGCAGCTGCTATATTTCTTCTCACTAGTTTTATTAGTTTTTGCCCTTTGTATGCAGCTGTAGGTTTAAAAACATTTAAAGAATCTCCCAAAGATCAAGAATAACAAGAGTAATACTACTTTTTGGTACATCATACTGGATACCCTGTATGATAACATAAGCTTTTGGCGTATCTTGTTTGTATGAAACGTTCCAAAGCTGATATCATTTATGTTTTGATACAATTTGTGTTGTTTATCTTATTTATTCTTGAAATAGCTCAATTAAGGTTTGTGCTTCCTGATATCGTTTCTACTGTAGGAATTATAGGGGTTTTTATAGGTTTTATAATCATTCTTATTTCTTTGCTTCAACTCAACAAGTATCTCTCCCCTTTTCCTTCCCCAAAACCAGGGTCATCTCTTATTCAAAATGGGCTGTACAAATACATACGTCATCCCATGTATACTGGAATTTTGATGCTTCTTTTAGGGTATAGCATCTATGTAAGCTCTGGATATAAACTCTTAGTCACTTTTCTTCTGTTTGTACTGTTTACCTTCAAATCTCGTTATGAAGAAGAGAGATTAGCAGGTAGTTTCAAAGGATATTCAGGTTATAAGAAAAAGACAGGGCGTTTCTTTCCCAAAATAAAGGTTTAAGGGTTCTTTTATACGCTTTCGCGAAAGCGCATATATTATGAAACCAATACAGGCTAGATACAAACAAAAAAAACTCACACCTATAAACTCCTAGTTGTAGGAATTTATAGGTGTGAGTTTTACTATAATGACATATTGTAGTTTAAAACATATACATATATACTACCTTAATGTCTAACGGTACTTTAATTACTTAATTTATAATTGTAATTAAAACAAAGCCCTACAGTCCTGATGTAATTGCCAATATTAAATATCAAATAATAGCTTTCATAGGAATTAATTTTGATTCACCTATTTTTAAAATGCCATTTTTAAATTTTTAATAGTATTTATTGTTATTGGATTTTTCTTATAATTCTTAGATTAAAGCTTAAAAATTATTCAATGTAATCACAAATCTTATCTACACTCTGCGTGATAAGGTTGAGTCCTACATGTTACTTCAGTCTCGTGCACTAATATTGAATCAGCTACTTTTACTTGAGCTCCTCCTCTTATGTTTCGTTGAACTAGCTTAGATACCTTCGTTTTTTCTAAGTTTAGTTTTTTTAGATTCTTTTTTTTCATGATAATACTATTTATAGTTTACTATTGTAGTTAACATTTTAAGTCTATAACTACTTTAGACTTCTATTTATAAATTCGCATTAACAATTAAGCCCAACTTGATTAATATCAATGTGTTATTCTTAAATTGCAACGTCATTTCTCATATAAATTAATTGTGTAAAGTTGTGTGTTTGGTTCTAACCCTATAACAAAGTGTTATATCGTTTTTCACTAGCATTCGAAAGTTCTTTGAATTCCTAATGATACACTCCTTCTATATTTGAAGGCATGAGTTTTAAGCTTTCGCGAAAGCGAACACCTATTCATTAATAGAGGAATAACGCCTACACATTATTATTTGATAATAGTGTGTAGGCTCTTAGGAATGGAACTATTTACACGTATGTATATTAAAACACCACGTGCATTTCTTGAGCCATTTTTAATTTACTTTTTGAGGTAATGGAGCAATACTTATTGTCCATTTTAAAGCTTTTTGTATACCAAGTATCATCTTCATACTTGGTAGATTCTTTGCGTATCTCTATATCTGTAAGAGGGATAGACATTCCTTTACCTACTGCTTTTATTACAGATTCTTTTTTGGTCCAGTACTCATAAAATTTATCCAGCCCTTGAGCTTTGATATCTTTTAACTCATCTTTTGTAAATACATCTTTAAACAGGTCAAATTCGATATCATTAATTTCTTCAATATCCACACCTATTTCTTCTTTACTAAAAACACATACCACCGTATTACCGCTATGAGAAATATTAAAGTTAAAATTACTGTCTACCATGTATGGTTTCCCATAAGTATCTTTGAGGATTTTTTCAAACATAAAAGCATTATATCCAAATAGATATGACCCCATGTATATCATAAGCTTTCCAAATAGACAATTATAGCGGTCATCCCACCTTCTATATTTGAGTACCTCTTTCTTAAATTTTTGAGGTAAAAATTCTAAGTACTCTTTTAAAATACTTTGATCCATGTCATTATCCGAAGAATACTGAAATAAATAATACTCATCTTCTCTCAAATCTATCTGAGGGATGGATTTAAAATCACTAAAAGCTACGTTGTATGTTGTGTTTTGTGTGATCATGATAAATAGGTGTAAAAAACCTTCTCATAAAGAATATCTCTTTACAGTAGGGTTTTGTATTAAACTTTTCAAATTGTTATGTTTCTTTTTCAATACTGATTTACATCAATAATGAAAATATGCTACAGCGTATTCTTGTGAAGATTACCTGTATATTCAAAGTCTATTTTTATTATTTTGGTCTCGTTACAAGGGTATGTAACTGTTATTATTGTGGTGAGGTTGTTAAAGTAAATTATTGATATAAGCTCTTTCTATTTCCATATACTGAATTAGTGTTGTTATATCATAAATACAATTACTCATCTTAAGTTTGATGAGGATTTTTTTAAGTGTTTTTTTAATTTTTATACTTGCGTCTGTATGTCCAAATTGTCCTTTAGACTTCTGCACTGCCACAAGAACAAAAGCAAAATTCCAAAGTAATTGAGTAAACTTAAAAGAACTCGATTTGTCTAGTAGTATATTATTAATCTTTTTAAAGTTACCCTCATCATCTATTAATACTAAAAAATGGTTTCCTAAAATATTAATATGATCTTGTTTAATCTCTAAAGCTTTTGGAATTATGTCTCTTACTATAATTTCTGGTGCATATTCTAATTCTACATTCATAGTATTATGGTTTATTAAATTAGACTTTTATGATAAGGAGATCATTTTGAATAAGTATCTTAAAAAAAGGCCAGATATCATAAAATAATATCTAAGCGAATTGAAATAATTATACCCAATGTATTTCTTCTCTTATACTTATTTTGATTGTATTTACCATTGGTAAAAATTTGTTTGTCAGGGTTACATAAATTTCTCTTGAGCTAAGTTTTACATCTATTGTTTAGGATGCGTATACCGATGTATTTTTTAAGGGGCATTGTATTTCTTTAGACGCAGACTCCAAAGTTAACTTTCCTTGTTTGATGAGACTTAATTTACGTCCACATAGAGCTCCAAATTGAGCACACTTACATTTTGGTTTATTTTTTTCCATGTCGATTTGTTTTGAATTGTTAAAAATGTTCTTGTGTAAAAGAAAGGATCTTAAGTCCTAGTAAGCGACTCATAGGAGTGTATTTTCTTACTAAAAGGATACCTGTAGGGTTCGCTTTCGCGAAAGCGTATTAATGAAACACATCATAGTATATAATATGCTGGCTATTTCATTTATAAAAATATGTGTATTGTGGTTTCTCAACCAATGCTAATAATTAGGTATAGCATCAAGATCCTTTATTTTACATTAAGATTGATTGGATTTAAATAGGATGCATTAATTATCATAGAATACTTAACATATATGTGTTTGGCAATTTGTATTACATCCCGTTTGCGCTTGATCACTTTGTGTTGCAAAGTCCATGAGTCCGCCCATAATTTTGATCTTACTAAGCTTAGAAATGACGTGTTTTCTTAGTGTAAGTTTAAATGTTTTATTTGCTTTCATAAGATATTTGTTACTGTTATTATGTATTGTCACTAGACTAGCTTTTAACAATAGCTAGAGTGACAGCTTCTATTTTCACCTGTATACCCCATATCATTTTCTGGATCTAATGGTACATTACCTGCGGTGATAGTAAGGCTATGCAATCTTGTAATAGTTTGCTTCTCAAGAGAGAGTATTGTTAATTTATTTGTTTTCATGATAATTTAATTTTAGTTATGAATGAAAATTGATTTGTTTTAACACTTAATTATATCTGGTAATGATCCACAGGCACATGAGCAAGAATAGTCTATGTTTTCAGGCTTATATATAGGATTTACACCTCCTTGGATATGCCTTTGTATTAATTTTGAAATTGTCATCTTTTCAAAATTAATCTGCTTGTTTCTAAATTGTTTATTTTCCATTTTTTTAGTTTTTAAATTTTTAAATTTTACTTTATCATTTTTAAACTATTTAAAGCCCATCAAGAAATCAAGCTATCAATCTATTGCTATAAGTATTGATAGCGCAACCTTAATTAACATTGAGTGATCTAATTATCCTGGTACACAACCGCGACACACATGTGTTTTTTTGAGGATTACAATTAATTGATTCATCATTATTTACTCCTCCTTTAAGTGAGCTTAAGCATAACCTAGAGATTATGGTTATTTCTAAATTAAGGTCTAGGTTTTTATTTTTTATGTTTCATGATGGTTAATAAGTATACGTTCCTTGAACATTGGACACCTATCAAGGCTTAGGTACTATTCTAACTGAGTTACAGTAATTATTAATTTGATTTTCGCTCTCAATTTTCTATACAATTGAGAGCATTATTAAATATAATTGTCTAACCACTTAAAGCGTTATGCCATGTGCAGATACAGCTTTCACCTGCTTGTGTGGGTCTCACGTTTACAAGATCAGTAGTGCCTTCATCTGCGCCACCTTTAACTGATGTTTGCTTTAATCTTGAAATGGTTACTTTCTCTAGATTGAGCCCTAGATTTTTTAATTTTCTGTTTTCCATCTTGTATATTATTTTTAATTATTATTCCTTGAACAATTATGGTCCATCAAGGTTTAAACACTATAAATTATTTGGTTTTAGTTATTAGAATTTATAATACTACTGTCTTGTAACTAGCTTAAAGAAAAAATTATAGGTACATGAATAGTTCGCTCTTTTTTAGATTTTAAGAAGCATGCCTTGTATGTCTGTAGGCATGGGGTTCTTAATTTCTAAAAGCGCTAGTTATTTATGAAATAGAGTGGATGAGTTTTGTAAATAGAATGACTCTTCTTATGAAAGAAGAAATCATATAGTCAAGTATCAGAATAGACTTAAAAGATAGTATGCCATGAATTATTTACACTTCTTCCAAAGTTCTTTTCACAGTTATAGAAGAAAGCATAGTTCCTAACTTATACCCTACTAAGAAAAGTATTGCAACGTTTAATGCATTAAAAATAGGAAAGATTAAGTATAAAGAATAATCTGGCAATCCAAAGCTATTGAAAACAGGCCCCATGTATAAAACGCGTGATTTGTACATAAAAAATACAATTATGAAAACTATAAATGTCAAAAGAAAGCTTTTCAAAAAGACACTCTTGTTTGGCATATAAAAAGAAGCTACTAATCCCACTAAAATAGTACTTAGCACCAGAACAGTATAATTAGGTATTACAAATTGCAATCCAATAATGATTATATATGGTAAGTAGTTAAATAGATGTTTCATGAGTTGATTTTTAGATATGTTTATTATTTACTTAATATGACCCATTTACGAGAGCATAAGGAGTCATACACTCTTTGATATAGTCTCTTTCCTCTTCTATATACTTCATTACTGTTTTAACATCATCGTAGGTGTCACTTTTTTCAAGATTATAAATCGATGTTATTAAAAGCTTTACCACTCTTCCTCTTAATTCTAATGCATCAAATTGATCATTAGATTTTTGAAACTTCTTATTCAAAAAATTTAAACTCCATAGTAAATAGTTGAGTCTTGAAGATGTTTTCTCGTCAAGGCTAAGGTTATTAATTTTTACAAGATCCCCTCTTTCATCTACCAATAATGGGAATCCAATTCCAAGTATATGAATACGGTTTTTTTCTATTTTTAATACCTCTGTAATGTTATTGCCTAGGATGTGATTTGATAAAAATTCTAAATTACTATTCATGATTTCTAAGTTTTAGTTTATACTTTGATTTTCGCTCATTACTAGTGTTGAATATTTATAGTACTGGATACTAGAAATTCTTTTTAGTATTGACTTTATGAAGTACAGCTCTAATGAGAGCTATTCCTTTTATTTGAAGGATATTATATTCTCAATATTTTTTAATTGATTAGGCTTTTTTTCAAATTGAGTTTCTTTATGCTTACCATCTCTCCATAATTGCAATTGATCTTTATAATGAATGGAATTTACATGACCGCTTTGTCCTCCTGCAAGAACAGTGTATGCTTTTACTTGATCTTTTTTCATATGATACACTGCTCGGTACACTGGGTGAATGCTTCCTGTATTTAGGTTTATAGTATTTGTATTACCGCTTGCATCATGTATCTCTTCTCCGAGCCCTGGTATAGATAGTATATTGTCAATACTAAAATTTGATATCTCACTATAGGTAGTGTCTTCCCATTGATTCCCAAAACGTTTGGTTAATATCGAATCTGCTTTTGTCAAAATAACATTTACTTGTTCTTGTTTAGAAATGCGTCCTGATAATTGGTATTGATCATCTTTAAGGTATTTTACATACTGTTTAAATGATGGAACGAGTTTTACTTTAAGTTGCCTCTGTGCAAATTTTTGAGATTCAATAATAGTCATGACTCTTACAGATTCATATACCAAAGCTTCTTTACTATTAGAACTCATTGTACCATCCCATTGATTTAGAAGAGCAACAATCTTGGTATTTTCTTTATTGATTTTATACTTTTCTAATAAGCCCTTAAAATCATTGAATGAAAGATCTACTTGATCAGATTGCATTTTCTGAATCTCTTCTAGTCCCCAGTTATCATTATTTTCTAATAGCTTATATATTCTCTCTACTCTATAGTCATCTTTTAATCCATGTTGACCAAAATAGATGTCATTTTGTATAGGTTGTTGATTTGCTGAGAGTAAAAACTTTTTATCTGGATTATATGTTTTCCATAGTGTATCTATAGATTTTATTTGAGTATATGTTAATGAGCCGTCTAGTAGGCCTCCTCTATAATTTTGTCCTCTATCTGGTAGTTTTCCAGCACAAACAATCCCAATATTATCTTCGACATCACTGTATATAAAATTTTGAGGTGGGTACCCATAATCTTGTAAGGCGCTTGTAAAATTATCCCAATTTTGACTCTTCATCATTTTATACATCGATTCAATGGAGTAGCTCTTATTGGAGGCATACCAATGCTGTGCATAATATTGATCACCCTCTTTAATTACCTTACCCTGTACTGTATTGTTTTGAGTCATTATAAAATCATCATACCCCTTTATTTTGATTGTGTATTGCTTTTTCTCAAATGGAACCCACTGTCCTTCATAATAATAGGCATTATCATCTTTTACTTTTAAATGATACCTATCTATAAGATCCCACTCACCATTCGTAATACCCCAAGAGATAGCATCATTGTGCCCACTCACTATGACGGGTACTCCAGGGATAGAAAATCCATAAACATTTAAAGATCCATATATCAAGTGAGCTTCGTAAAACGCTTCTGGAAGTGATAATAATAAATGAGGATCATTAGCTAGCATTGTAGCTTGATTATTTGTTTTTGTTTTACTAACTGCCCAATTATTACTTCCTACACCTTTCTCAAATTTATTTGGACTCAAAAACTCGTTTACATTATTTTGTGCGACAACTTTTTCTAAATACTTTTTTGTAATTGTATCCTGAACTGCAATATGAGTAGAAGGCAAAATTGTTTTTAGACCTTCAGGCTGCATTGGATAGAAGTAGTTTTTTTCTTCTTGAGATAATGTTGTTATCATTTCCTGATGCATCACATGTTGATCAAAATAGGTAAGTGTATAACTCATATACCAAGTCACTAACAATGAATATTGAGGTTCCCATATTGTAGGCTTTTCTCCAATAGCCCTATAAAGAGGATCTATACTCTTACTCGTTGTTAGATATTCATTAACTCCAGCTGCATACGCCAGCAAATATTCATAAAATTCTGGAGATTTTTCTTTATATGTTTCTAATAACTCTTCTGACTTGCGTTCAAATTCATAAGGTTTCCAAAAACGATCAGAACCTAAGGTCTTATCTGACAAAATCTCAGACATACGCCCTTGTACTGTTCTAGTTATTAATTCCATCTGGAAGTACCTATCTTTTGCGTGCATAAACCCTAATCCAAAAGCAGCATCATTTTGATTGTCACTATAAATGTGAGGAATCCCTAGATCATCTACATATATATTAGGCTTATAATCACTCTCATAATTATTGATCCCATTTTCTTCTATTGGAACAGATAATAATCCTGTTTTATAAGAAAGTAACTCTCCTACAGAATTAAACGGTTTGAGTTGGTAGTTTGTGGTATATATCCACACAATGCATAACACTAAAACAAGTGCTGTTTTTACTAGTTTCATGGGTATCTAATTAAGAATTAATAAAAAGCCCGTTTTATGATGATCATAAAATATAACCATCATAAAATACTCAATAAAAGTTTTATGAATTTCTGGCTCTTGAAAATTTTAAAATGTAAGTATAATGGTATAACTTAACCCATAGACATTGGGCTGAACATAGGTTCTAATTCTTTTTTCTGGAATTCTACAAGTGTCCCGTATTCCATTTTTAACAAACGATCGGCTTGATCATAGTACTTATCATCGTGGGTAATTGCAATGATCGTTTTGTCATGTTCTCTTACAATTTCTGGGATGATTTCTGTGTAAAATTTATGTCTAAAATAAGGGTCTTGATCTGCTGCCCATTCATCTAAAACCAATATCGGTCTATCTTCAATTAGTGAACTAATTAATGCTAGACGTTTTCTTTGTCCTGTGGATAGATCAATACTAGAAAATTTACCGTCTTTTAATGTTACCTTTTCTTCCATCTCAAATAATCTGAGGAAATAGTTTACTTTTTTTATATCTACATTTTCGATTCCGTAAAAGTCATCAAAAAGATAAAAATCACTGAATACAGGAGAAAATAATTCTTTAATACCATCTATATCTTCTTCAGAAACCACTTGATCATTTATATAGGCATTGCCTTTATCTAAATCATATAATCTTAAAACCGTATTAATAAAAGTGGTTTTTCCAGCACCGTTACCGCCATGAATAAAGATCACGTCATTTCTATTTATATTTAAGTTGATTGGACCTACAGAAAATTTATCTTTTCCATAAGAAAAAGAATAATCCCTCAACCCAAATACATTAAAATCATGAAATTTTCTTTTTTCTTTTTCCTCAATTCCATCATTATATTCCATTTGTTTAAGGTCATTTTTTAATTTATTCATTTTACCTAATGAAACCTTTGCTTGGTTCATAGAAGGCATAAGTGTCATCACACTCACAATAGGACCTAATAAGTATAATAATATAAGTACAAAACCTATGATTACATCAATAGGGAGTTCTAATAAGCTACCCGAATAAATAAGAACAAATGTAATCAGACCATAAAAAAGAATTTGGCTTACCAACTCACTATTCACATAATGAACAAATGCTTTTGTATATGTTTTTTCTCCTTTATCTACAATCCCAACAAGCTTGTCATTATAAATATCAAACCCTTTGTCTAGATTTATATTAATCTCTTTTGCTCCATCTATGATACTATTAAAAGTATTCATAAAATCGCTTTCTAACTCTCTTGCTTGTTTTAGTAATTTGTCACTTTTACGTGATCTAAGAAGATAGATACCCACTCCTATAGCAATGATACCTATACTTAATCCAAATAGGCTTAATGATAGATATGCCATATACACAAAGCAGGCAATAATTAATATAATAGATGAGAAAAATGTAATCACAGATAATGATGCATTTGTGATACTATGCACATCTGAAGTCAATGTCGCATAAATCTGATCTTTAGACTCTTGTAAATTTCTATACGGGGCTTTAATTACAAGCTTCATAACATCCTTTCTCATGTTGCAAAAAATTTTTTGTGATAAGCTAATAACCCCTCCAGAAAGCCATCTTCTAGTTATAAAGAAAACTACAATAGCTCCTATAAACATATATAAATAATTACCATTTTGGGGGATTTCTGGGTTTATAGACATACTGATAACCTTGTTTATTACAGTAATAAAAGCAAAGCCAGACATCCCAGATATAATCGCTAATATCGAATATCCTACAATTGATTTTATAGGAATCATTTTCGATTTACTCAATTCTATTAAGTCATTTTTCATTTGTAAATAATTTATGTGGTTATATAATATTTTTGTTTGTTTTCCGCTTTCGCGAAAGCGTTATTAGTCTACACTACATATAGATGTAGTATAGATTATTGTTGTTTTAATAAATAGAAGATTGTATTCCTTTTATTTTTGATTAATAAAGGGAATATGATTACAGCACTCACTTAGCGACTTGTTACGAGATACTGATTGGGGATAGATCAACTGATTTCTGATCGATAAGAATAGTAATATTATGTATGTAAGCAACTATAAAACAAAAGGTTGTAGTTGTTCTTCATAACAGTTTTTTATGATATCCGAAAGCTCTTTACATTGCTCGTATATAAAGAAGTGATTACCCTCTAGTATTTTATATTTAAAGCTTGAGAGCGTAAATCGCCTCCAGTTGTCAATTTGAGCACTTGTTTTTTCTTCAGTACCCATAATAGCATATATAGGGACTTGTAATTGTATACCTTCTTCGGAATAATCGTCTTTTTCTAGTACTTCAAAGTCTGATCTCATGATAGGCATAAAGAAAGAGTACAGTTCTTCATTCAACAGGACTTCTTCAGGAACACCTCCTAACTCTCGTAACTCCTCTTTAAACTCTTTATCATTCATTAGGTAGCGCTTCTTTTTTTGTTTCTCTGGATCATCCTCATCATAAGAGACTCCAGGACCTGCATTACCAGAAACAATCAAGTATAAAGGTTGATCTCCTAATTTTTGCATTTTATGAGCTACAGACAAACCCAATGTAGCCCCCATACTGTGTCCATAAATGCAATATGGAGCCTTATTTCTCATAAGTGTAATTTGCCTCACATAGTCTTGAATTGTTTCTTTCTTTGTCTTGAGAGCTGGTTCTTCAAACCGCTTACCTCTTCCTGGTAATTCTAAAGGTATTACCTGTACATCTTTAGATATATATTGTTTTAAAAAATCAAATGAATATATACTTCCGCCAGCAAAGTGTAATAAAAATAACTGTATCATTTTGTGATTTTAATTTAGTTAATAAATTCTTTTACAATGCTGTTTTATTACATTCAAAATAGCATTTAAGCAGTGTCTTTAGTTGCCGCTTCTTCCTTTCTCTTCTTGATTACCCACAGCTCGTTCTCTTACATTAATTTTATTATTTCCGAAACTATAAGATAAGGATAATCTTAAAAATCTACTGCTATTATTTTCATTATATACTTGTGTTACACCGTTTACGTTTGATGTAAAATCTCTAAGGAAAGCTGAGTTAAAAACATCATTTACGAGTAGGGTTACTTGTAGATCTTTATTAAGAAAACTTTTACTCAAACCTATATTTAGACCAGACATATATCCAAATTCATAAAGACCTCTTTCATAAGAAGAGCTGTACATATAATCTACCTGTAGTTTTGTAGTACCTCCTAGTGAGAATGTATTATTTGTTGAGAAAAATAATTGTGCACTGTTTATTGGTGTTGCATTAATACCGTTTTCAAATTGAGTATCAGACCCCAGCACGTAAAGTAAATTACGGCTCTTCCACCAAGACGTCCATTTATTAGTATAATTTGTCCCTAGACCAAAATAATACTCTTTAAAATAGTTTTGCTTTGTAATAATTTGAGTGTTATCATCTGTGTTTGCAGCAAATACAACTCCAAAACCATCGGTTGCTACATTTAGGAAAGCATTAATTCTTAACTTTCTTTTAAAAACATAAGTGAAATCAAAATTATCACTAAAAGATGGCTGTAAAAAAGGATTACCTTCAGAAAAACTTGTACTATTAATATATACTCTAAAAGGATTAAGATCTACAAAACTTGGCCTGTTAATTCTTTTTCCATAATTAAAATTAAAACCATGATTATCGCTTTTTTGATAAGAAAGGTAGACTGTAGGAAATAATTTTACATAATCATTTTCAGTAGTTTGATTTAATGTTCTTGAAAATCCTTTTGTCTGTGTATTTTCCAATCTAAGACCAACTTGAGCGCTAAGTTTTTTATTTATATTTTTAGACCCACTCACATAAATCGCTTGATTATTTTCTTCGTATTCAAACGTATTAGATTGATTAGTATCTAGAATTGGTGTTCCAGAAGTAGTATTAAAAAACTCTATATCACTTTCACTATTTATAAAACTAATTTTACCTCCATAAGATAAATTCACAAACTCTAATGGATGCTCTATATCTACAATCGTACTAAAATTAGTTATGTCTTGATCTGATGCGTTTATTGCTGATAAATCTGTATCGATTAACTGAAAATCCGGAGTGAAGTTCTGAGCTAGAAAGGTATTACTTGTTTTAGAATTAAAATCAAAATAATCAACATCAACAGATATTTCTCTTCCTAAAGTATCTAGTTTTGTAATTGTATGAACATTGTATGAGTTACCTCTATTTTCCCTATCCTTAAATCCATCTGTAATTAAAAAAGACTCAATTTGATTTGATGTATTATTAATAGCTATATTATTTAAAAATGCTCCATCTGGAGTACTATAATTTCCTGAATATTGTGCTCCAATTGTAGTATTATCACTAACATCATAATCTAAAGTAACGCGTCCAGTAACATTATCTCTTTTTTCTTTTTCATCTCCTTTTAATATCCAAGGACCTGTTGGGAAAAATATATCTAGATCACCTTGATTTCTTACATCTCCTGTTCTAGCACTAGTACTTAAAGAAAGTCTAAACTTATTTTTATCATAAAAAAAGTTATTGCGTAGTGTATAAAAATTAAAGGTGTTTTGATCATAAACTAAAGAAGTAGTATTCTTCCAAGAATCTCGAACCCCCTTTTTAAGATTTATATTAATGAGTCCTCCATCTCCAGCTGCATCATATTTTGCAGGAGGGTTTGTGATGATTTCTACACTTTTAATATCACTAGCTGAAATAGAATTTAAATAGTTTGTTAAATCATCTCCCGATAGTTCTACAATTCGTCCATTAATCATAATTCGTGAAGATCCTTTTCCTAACAGACTAATATTACCATTTTGAACAACTAGACCTGGCGCTACATTAAGAACACTCATAGCATCACCTCCAGTTGCAGAAATGTTATTATCCACATTAAAGACTAATCGATCTGCCTTATATTCTATCATCTTTCTTTGTCCAGTAACAATTACCTCATCAAGCCCCTCAGAGGCAGGAATTATAATAATATCCTCAACTTTCATATCTGACTGAATATCAATTTTTTTCGTCCAAGTTTCGTAGCCTAAAAAACTTACAGTCAATTCATATTCTCCAGATGGAACAACTATAGAAAAAGCTCCTAGTTCATCACTGACAGTGCCTCCTTTTAATTCTTGAGAATTATCTCTAAGAATTACATTTGCAAATGCAATACTAACTCCTGTATCTTTTTCTTTAATAACTCCTTGAAGTGTATTTTGAGAAAAACTAAAGAAGGGTAATAGAGACACTATTATTAAAAAGCTTATTTTTTTCATGACTTATATTTTACATTATTTATTTATTAAAATTCTAATTCGCTAACACTAATGTGATAGTTGTCGAATCATATTTGGTATAAAATCTTTCACCTTTAATAGGCTCTTTTTATATTTATCATAGATTTTTTTATCACACATCAATTCGAGTTGAATTCCATTCTTCTTTATCACACAACTTAGATCCAAATAAAGATCTCTTTTGAGCTTACAATCGACTATACTGAAATTCTGAAATTCGCTTTCTCTAAAAACACCATCCATTTGCTTTATATTTATAAATCCCTTCTCATAAGAGTCTATATCTATAGTGGTTCGTATTAAAACATCCTTCCGAATAATTTCATAAGGAATAGATTGATGTTGACGAGCATTTAGATATTCTAATTGTACAGTACTACATAGATCAGCACTTGTGTTCTGAACAAGTTTTATAGGTATCACATTATTAACAACTCCTAAAACACTTGCAGTATCAATAACATCTGTAAAAGATTCTCTACCGTTAACCAAAACAAATTGCATACTTGCTTTATTGCTAGAGCACTCTTGTAATAGGACCTGATGATACGCCATGAATAAACAAGCGATTGGCACTCTCAGTTTCTTAGACAATCTTTCAATATCTTTAGCTTCAGATGTAGCTATTAATAATGTTTGTTTAACTCCATTATTTATCTGAGGTTTTTTACTTTTTTGAATATCTAACACAGGTATATCTCCAAGGTAATCAAGCCAAAAATCACGAGATTTAACTCCTTGTATAGATGCTAAATATTCATGTTGCCAACTACTGTAGTGAAAATTTGAGATGTTTTTGCCTCGTCTAGATACAGCGCCTTCATTTATAAATTGTTCTAATGCTTGATTGAAAACGAGGTCTGTATGTAAGTCTGCTAATGCATGACTTATTGCTACAACTAATAAATCTTCTTGAATATTTTTTGAATCTTTAATGACAAATAATCTTATTAATTCGCCTTCAAAAAATTCATATTCTCTTTCTGAAACTTTATTTATATACTCTTTTACTAAAATCTCATTAGAAAGATCAAGCTTTTCATAATCAATATGTAATGGCAATTTATCTAGTGTCAAATATTCTTGATATATTTTATCTCCTTCATTTGTAAATTGTAAATGAAGTTCTGGAAAATGACCAAGAAAGCCCCTAAAGTGATTGTCTAACTCTTCTTTGGTACTTGAAGGAATAGTAAAAGGACCTAAAATCGCTTGAGAGTCCTTATATCTCATCATGTATCTTTGGTTTTCAGATATCTGAACCTTATCTCCTACTTTCCATTTCTTACCTAATAAAGAATGATATTCACAAGAATTTAGTGTTTTATTTGTAGTTAGCTCTCTTTGAATATTAGCAAGTAATATTGTTATTGCTTCTATATCTGTAGCAGTAAGTAAATGCTCTGCTTTTATATCAAAGCCTATGCTTTTTAATTCAAATAATAACTGGATTAATTTTATAGAATCACCCCCTATATCATAAAAATTATCTTTTAGACTCACCCGTTCTCTCTGGAGGACTTTTTCACATAGAGAGACTATTTCTTTTTCCAGGTCATTTCTTGGAACGATAAACTCTATTCCATTATCTGTTTCTGTAATATCAATTTTAGATAATGCTGTCTTATTTACTTTACCATTAGATGTAAGTGGAATTTCATCCAATTGAATAAAATAGGATGGAATCATATATGTAGGTAATCTTTTTAACAGATACCCTCTAATAGAAGCAACATCTTGTTTTTCATCAGCTACTACATAAGCGATAATTTTTGTTTCTCCTGTTTCAAGCTCTTTTGCGAGAACAACCGATTCTTTGATATCTTTATAAGATTGTAATTGATACTCTACTTCTCCTAACTCTACTCGATTACCGAATATCTTAACCATATCATCTTTACGACCTACACATTCTATATTACCATCGGTCCATCTTCTGCCTAAATCTCCTGTCTTATAAAGTTTTTCTCCTTTAACAAATGGGCTCTCAATAAACTTATTTGCTATACCTTCATTTTCATTAACATATCCTGCTGAAACACACTCGCCACTAATACATATTTCTCCTATTACACCTACTGGAAGAATGTTTAAATAATTATCCAGTATATATACTTTTACATTTTCGATAGGTTTCCCTATCAAAATATTATCACTTGTCGTTACTATATTACTAGAATAATTTATGCTTTCTAATGAAGCTGCGATTCCCTTTTGTTCTTCAAGCATTATTTTTAAATCCTCAATAGTGGTATAAGGATTCATAAATACTGTTCTAAAAACAAGATTTCTAATTGTATTTTCAGTTTTTTTGATTTGTGTATAAGAAACAAAGGTGTTTCCTCTCTTAAATTGTTCTTGTTGTATCTTACGATTTAATTCATTTATAACTTCTAACTCACTATCTGTAAAGGTTTCTGTATTTCTATATTTTACAGGTATATATCTATACAAAACAATGTTCAAATCTGGTTTATACAATAACCTAAAAGATGGGTCTTCATTGATAAGTCTTGCGAATTCTTGAGCTGTATTGTAATTATATCTTATTACTTGAGCGAAACCATTTTTACCAAAAATTTTAAATGCTGCGTGTAAGAGTAAACACATGAAATTACGTGATCCTTCAACGGTATATTTCCCTAAATCATAACTGCCTTTTCTTGCCTGATAATGGGTGTTATTTTCTGAAGATTCAACAAAAGAAGGGTCTTTAAATAGACAAATACTTAATCCTATTGGGATATATAATTGTTTGTGGGCACATACGGAAACAGAGTTAGCTAACTGAATACCGTCTAGTTTTTTAGCTATTTCGTCATCCATCATAAAACTACCTCCAAAAGCAGCATCTACATGATAATGTATATTGTGCTCTTTTGCGATCTCTCCTATCGTTACTAAAGGGTCTATGTTTCCTGACTCAGTTGTCCCTCCAATTCCTACGATTCCTAAAACAAGTGTTTTATTATCTCTAAGTGTTTTTATTAAAGTTGATATTTCTTCTCTTATCGTTGCTGTATCCTTATTTTCATAATCTAGCTCTACAAAAGATTTTGTACCTAAGCCCAATAACTTTAGTGCTTTCCCAAAAGAATAATGACACCATCTAGACCCCAACAAAACAACATCCTGATATCCATAAAAATCTAATGCTTTAATAAGCCCCTCTTTAGAGATGCCATCAAATCCGTCTGTGGCTTTTAATAAATTATTAAGTGTATAATTAAGAGCCATAATATTAGACATAGTGCCGCCATTGGTAATAACTCCTAAAGCATCATCTGGTGCTTGAACATACTTTTTATAAAAAGCTTCTTCATTTTTATATATCAGATTATGAAAAATCCCTATCACTTGCTTTTCTACCAATGTAGAAATCATAGAAGTTTCAATCTTAACTTGATTTTGATTTAGTATAGTAACTAAGGAGTTAAGCTCTCTGAAAATGTCAGGAATCAAACTTGTCATGTGCCCTACATAAGAAGGAACTCCTACATTTACAACATTAGGTAAAAGGTCTGATTTCAGGAATGTAATATATTCTTCTACATTTAACTGAGAATTAAAATCTACATTCTTAAAATGTTCTTGTTTTACAAGACTATCAAAAGGATCAGAAATAATCCTATTTGAATTATCATGAGTCGTTATTAATTGTTCAATTTCATTTTTTATAGAACAATCAAATAGATTGAACTTCTTAAATTTATTATACTCATTGTAAGTATCATAGTATGTAGCATCTGCTGTTACCTCGGTAGATCCATAGATATTTAACAGCCTCACATTACTACTTCGTAAACTATTATAAAATTTTTCAACATCACTTTTCTTTAATGCTTCTCCACTACTAATCCAAAGATGTAAGTTTTGAAGTTTTTCTCTACATAATTCTGGATGCTTTATCAATTCTCTTAATAGAGAGGGAACAAGTACTATTCTAGACACCTTATCTTTATGTAGGCTATCTACAAATTTTTGAATAGAAAGAATCTCTTCTTTTTTATAAAAAACTAAAGGAATTCCTTTTAATAAGGGACCATAAAATTCCCAGATATGATCTACAAATCCTATTGACGTTTTTGCACAACATACTTCATCTTCTTGAAATGGATAATTTTTCCACATCCAGTGTAATCGATTATTAACACTACTTGATTTTAATAAAACACCTTTAGGCATTCCTGACGATCCAGAAGTATAAATAATAAACTCTATATTACTTTTCTTCGATAGATTTATGTTAGTAGACGTAAACTCATACGAATCCATCTGAGTTAAAGTGGCTTGATTTATAACCGCTACACTTTTACTATCCTTTTCTATATATTGAATTCTTTCAGATGGAGTTTTAGGATCTACAGGAACATAGATGGCTCCATTTTTTTTAACGGCTAACAATACCGCCATTAACTGATAGTTATGTGATAATGAAACGATGACTTTATCATCATTTTTTACATCTAATACGTCATATAAATAACTTGCATACCTATCTGAAAGATCATTTAGATCTTTATATGTTAAGTCTTTACCTCCATTAATAATAGCGATTGCATTTGGAGTTTCATTTACCTGATCTTCAAATAGCTCTATTATTGATTTTTCAGTTGGAAATGCTACTTTGGTTTCGTTAAACGTAATTAAAAGTTCTTTTTCTTCAGAATCTGAAAGATAATTGAGATTTCTAATCTTTTCTTTAGGGTATTTTAGGATATCAGTAAGAATACATTTGAAATGGGTTAAGAATTGTTCTATCGTTTCTTTTACATATATATCTGTATTAAATGTAACTTCCACCGAAAGATACTCGCCTATTTCTTCAAAAGTAAAACAAAGGTCATACTTACTTACGGTTTCTTTGTGATCTATAATTGCATCTAAATTTTCTATATTAATTTCCTTTCCACCTTCAATAGTTACTATATTTTGTAAAATAACCATCACATCAAAAATGGGATTTCGACTATTATCTCTTTTTAAATTGAGATCTTCCACAAGGCGATCAAATGGATACTGTTGATGTTCATACGCTTTAAAAGTGTTATCCTTAATTTTATCAAATAATTCTTCAAAACTTTCTTCTTGTGAGACCTCATTTCTTAATGCGATTGTATTCACATAAAAACCTATTTGATTTTCTAGTTCTATATGATCTCTTCCTGCAGTAGGGCTTCCTATCACAAAATCATTTTGAGATGTATACTTAGAAAATAAAGTATTCATTATCGCTAGTAAACCTATAAAAAGACTTCCTTCTTTTTCTTTACAAAACTTCTTTAAATCACTTGTTAATTCTTTTGAAATAATAGTTTCTAAACTCCATCCATTACTAGTCTTTATTAATGGGCGTTTTTTTTGAGAAGGCAAATCCAATAATGGTATTTCCGTTGAAAATTGATTTAACCAATATTCACTATGCTTTTTTGATGCTTGACTTTCTAATTGTTCTTGTTGCCAAGCTGTATACTCTTTATATTGAATTCTTAAAGGGGCTAATTGGGGAACTGTGTTTAAACAATAGCCTTCATAGTAATCTAATACATCATTGGTCAAAACTTTCATTGACCAACCATCACTAATTATATGATGCATATTATAATAAAACACAAAAGTATCTTCAGAAGCTTTCAAAATTGCCACCCTTAATAGAGGACCATTTTCAAGATCAAAAGCGGTCTTCGTATCTCTATCTATATACTGTTGGATTCTTAATTCTTTATCAGAAAATTCACTAAAATCCTCATGATTAATTGAAAAATCAAACGCTTCTATTGGCAATATCATCTGTCTTACTTCACCACTTTTCTCTTCTTTAAAAACAGTACGTAAAATTTCATGTCTTTTAATAACACTATTAATTGCTTTTTCAAAGTTTTGTATATCACAACCACCTGTCAATACCGTTTGAGAAGGCATATTATATGCTATAGATTGATCTTCAAATTGACTTAAAATCCATAAACGACGTTGTGCTGATGACAAGGGATAATGCTCTTGTTTATCTATTGATTTTATATCAAAATAAGCACCATTATCAGACTTATGTACTTTTACAAAATCAATAAGTGCATCCTTGTGTAATTTAATTTCTTCTATCAAAGAAGTATCTATAACACCTTTAGCAGCTTGAATATCTAACCTATCGTTGATGATGTCCATTTTTACATCTAAAGTTCTTAACTTATTTATTAACGTATCTATCATAATACAAACTGTTATGTTGAATTAATTTTAATATATTTTATGAAATTCTTGTATTACACAAGATTATACACACATCATTCTAAAAATAAAATGATGTGTGTTTTAGTGATTAAAAGTTTAATCACTTTTAGAAAGAAAATGTCTCAACGTTTTCTTCTTTGATCTTTAATTGATCATTAATCCAGATAGAGTTTTCTATTTGAATCTTTACACCTTCGATGGTCGCATTATGATATAATGCTGCAACATCTATAGTACAGTTAAATTCTTTTCGAATTCTCGAAGTAATCTGAATAGCTTTTAAGCTATTTCCTCCCATCTCAAAAAAGGAGTCTTTAATTCCTACTTTATCTTTCTTCAAGACCTCACTCCAAATCAAAGCTAGCTTCTCTTCTATTTCATTACTTGGAGCCACAAATTCTACTCCTGACATGGGTTGGAATTCATCTAGATTAATAAGCGTTTTCTTATCAATTTTGCCATTAGGAGTTAGTGGCATTTTATCCATTTGAATATAGACTTCTGGTAACATGTAGAGCGGTAATTTATTTGATAAATAATCTCGTAATTCAGAAATCACTTCTTTCTTATCTGACACATAGTATATAATTAGTTGTTTTTCAGTATCTATATTTTCAGAGACAAGAGCAACCGCTTCTGTGATTTCTTCTTTTTCCAGCAATTGATTTTCAACTTCTCCTAACTCAATTCTATGACCTCTAATTTTAACCTGATCATCTTTTCTTCCATGAAATTCTATATTACCATCTGGCAACCACCTTCCTAAATCTCCCGTTTTATACAAACGTTCATTTTTATGAAATGGATTAACTATAAACTTCTCAGAAGTTAACTCTGGTCTGTTTAAATAGCCTTTAGCAAGACCTTCTCCCCCTATACAAATTTCTCCTATTACACCTGTTGGTAACATATGATTTATTGTGTCAAGGATATAAACTTGTGCATTAGGTATAGGTATTCCTATAGGTACTATCCTATCTTTTAGCATATCTGTATTAGAAATACAATATGTAGAACCACAGATACTTACTTCTGTGGGACCGTAAGCATTGTAATAAAATCCTGAGCCTAATGCTAAATATTCTTTTACACTATCGTATATTGGAGCTTCTCCTGCAGTAATCATAGTTGTTATACTTGCAAGTTTACTAATATCCATTAATTTAAGATATGCAGGAGGTAGTGTAGCTATATCTATATCATTATCTTGGATATATGTTTCTAATAATCGTGGATTATTACGCATTTCTTCACTAACAATATAAAGACTTGACCCTGACAATAATGTTATAAAGCTCTCCCAAATAGAAGCATCAAAAGAAAAAGATGCGAATTGTAAATTTCTCCTTTTGCTCCTTAAATCAAAAGCATCTATTTGAGATAGGATTGTATTAAGGATACTCTTATTAGCTACCATAACACCTTTAGGGTTCCCTGTAGATCCAGATGTATATATTACATATGCTAAATCACTAGAACTCCTCTCTATATGTAGTTTGTTTTTAGAATAATTATCCTTCTCAGATATAAATTTGGAAACGATATGATCATCAACACATAATTTACATTGACTATCGTTTTCTATAAATTCAATTCTAGATGCTGGATACTTTGGATCAATTGGCACGTATGCACCTCCAGATTTTAAAATCCCTAGAATAGTTACTAAAGTCCACTCATTTCTTTCGACCTTTACTCCTACCAGATCATTCTTTTTTATATCGTAATCTTTTACTAAATATTGAGCAAAACGATTTGACAATTCATTCAGTTGTTGGTACGTCAATTCTTTATCAAGATATACAATTGCAGTAGCATCTGGAGTAATTTTGACTTGCTTTTCAAATACATCTATCAAAGTGTCATAATTTGAATAGGCTATATCAGTAGCATTAAAATCATGAAGGAGTATTTGTTTTTCTTCTTTAGAAATAATATTTGAAGCCTTAATTATAGCGTCACTGTCATATATATAAGCATGTAAAAAATTATCGTAATATGTTATCAAATCTTCTACTTTTATTCCAGACTTAAGCATTCTATTTTGAGTAAATGTAATAGAGACATTTTCTCTTGTAACACTTAATGTAAGATCAAGAAATGTATTTGTTCTTTCAAAATCGTCAAAGGAAAAATCTTCGGCTTCAGTGGTAGATTCTTGTAGTTGAAAATCTTCATTATCATATAATTCATTAAGTATATGAAAATCTACATAATTAAATAATACATCAAAAAATGGATTTTTTTGAGATTTTTCTCCTGCTAGATCTGCAATACTATTTAGAGAGAATCTATCTTTTCCTTTTAGTTCATTAAGATCTGATTCTATAGATTTCACATACTCTAACCAAGACCCTTTCATAGAAGATTTCATATCATATCTAAAAGGGACAGAGTTTAGAAAACATCCTAATAACTTGTCTCCATCTTCTATCATAGGACGACGATGCGCTACCATTCCAAGTGTTATATCTTTTTCAAAAGAAAGCATACTAAGAATGTATAGATAACCACTAAAGAATAATGACTTAGGTGTTATTCCATCTTCTTTACATTTTTCTAAAATAGCTTTTGAAAAATCTTTGCTATATGCTTTTGATCTTTGAATGTCTATATACTCTTCTGTAAAAATTTCTAATCGTTTATGTCCCGCTACTTTATTTTTCCAGTATAAAATATTTTCCTCGTTTTGTAATTCTACAAGGTCTGACACTACACTATCTCTCATACTACATTTCAATTCAGATAATTTAATTTCTGAATTAGTTTCTAGTGCAGTATAAATGTCAAAGAGCTCAACTCGCATACTTTTCTCACTCCAACCATCTAATAAAGCATGATGGAATTGAAGTGCATAAATGATCTCCGTTTCATTAATCTGAAAGATGTTTATTCTCCATAAAGGGGCAACAGTAACATCAAAAGTGTTTTCTTCTCTTTCGTATTGTAAGAATTTCTGAACATGTGCCTCTTTATCTTCTTTACGCTGAGAGCTTATATCTTCAAACCCAATATGGACAGGCACTTCTTTATGTATTATTTGTACTTGCTCATCGTAGTCATATAGATGATATGATGTTCTTAGTGTCTCGTGTTTATGCACTAATAGCTTCATAGCTTCCGTAAGACGTTCTACATCTATTAGCCCTATTTGAAATAACCATTGGTCATGAAATACGCCATACTCTTTGTTTTCTCTCGCTAGTTGCCCTGTGAGAATCATACCCATTTGTACATCACTCATAGGATACACATTTGCTATGTTACTAGCCGATGGGTGACTATTAAGTACTGATGCTTCTAATTGATCTATAGCTGTTTCTATTTTCGCTTTAAGCTCTTTACTAAAAGAAGAATTATTTTCTTGAGTGGCTATAAATGATGATATTCCTTCTATAGTAGGGTTCTCATAAAAAGTTGCTATTGGAAACTCTAGGTTAAATAGTTTATTAATATCACTTATAAAACGAATCATTTTTATAGAATCACCTCCTAATTGAAAGTAATCGCTTTTAATACCTACTTGATCAACTTCAAAATGTTCTTTCCATAATGTTGCTAAATCCTCTTCTATCTCATTGCGAGGAGCTATATACTCAACACCACTAGAAACTTCGAGCCCTTCTACTGAAGGTAGCATCTTTTTATTCACTTTTCCGTTTACTGTCAATGGTATTTTCTCTAACTCTACAAAATGATTAGGAATCATATAGGCAGGTAATCTGTCTAATAAAAATCTGCGTAATTCTGTGATTGTGTTTTGTGACTCTTCAAATACAATATAGGCAGCCAGTTCTTTTTCTCCATTTGGCTTAGAAACTGCAATGACGGAAACATCATTTATATCATTTTTTGTAAGCAGTTGCTGCTCTATCTCTCCTAGTTCTATACGATATCCTCTAATTTTAACTTGATTATCTTCTCTTCCTAAATACTCCATATTACCATTTGGTAACCAACGGCCAACATCTCCTGTTTTATAAATCAACTCATTAGAATTGAAAGGATGTGTTATAAATCTTTCTGCCGTTAATTCTGGACGATTAAGATATCCTTTTGCTAATCCTGCTCCTCCTACACAAATCTCTCCAACAACTCCATTAGGAACTAATTTATTTGATGAATTGATAATGTATATTTCTGTATTTAGAATTGGACGACCAATAGATATATTTTCTTCTTTAAAAGGAACTTCATAAATCATACAACCTACTGTTGCTTCTGTAGGACCATATTCATTATAAATTTTTATCGCAGGATTGATATTTCTTAAGATATCTACATGATGTTGTAATAAAGCATCTCCTCCTACAATAGCCACTTCAAGTTGATTCGTATCTATTGTTAATTCTTTTAATACACTAATATGTGCAGGTGTTAATTTGATACACGATATTCCGGTTTCTATATATGTTTTTAAGGTTTTTGAGATTTCTCCTTGACCAAAAATTTGTAATGTACTTCCGCTTATTAAAGGGATAAATAAACTAGTCACTGTTAAGTCAAATGATAGTGATGTATATAATCCAAAGTTATTATTAGACAATTGATTTTCGTCTAGGTATGTATTTTTCCCCCAAGTCAAATAATTCATCAGAGAGCCGTGAGTTATCATAACTCCTTTAGGCTTACCTGTTGATCCAGATGTATAAATAACATAAGCTAAGTCTTTTCGCGAAAGCGAAACATCAACTACAGTATCTACATATCGATCTGACTCAAACTCAATATCAATGGAGAATAAAGTGCCTTCATACTCTGAGAAATCAAACATATAGTTTGTTTCAGTAATGACCATTTTTACTTCGGAATCATTGAGAATATTTTCTTCTCTAGAAGATGAGTATTCTGGATCTATAGGGACATAAGCGGCTCCTAATTTAAGTACGCCTAAAATAGAAATCACAGCCCACTCACTTCTGTCTAATTTAATTCCAATTAGATCACCTGATGAAATCAAATATTCATCTTTTAAACAATGGGCCAATTGATTAGACAAAGAATTTAACTCTCTGAACGTCAATTCTTTTTCTTCAAATCTTACGGCAATTGCATCTGGTGTTTTTTCTACTTGCGTATAAAATGCATCAAGGACGGTTACATCCTTATCTATCGTAGTTTGTGGTGTAATACTATTAAACTCTTTTAAAATACGCTCTACTTCTATTGATGTAAGGTACTCAAGATCATTTATTTTATTTGACTTTAAAATAGAATCTAATATAGTATCGAAATGCCCTTTAATCATCTCTATAATAGTATCAGACAGTACTTCAGAATTATACTCACAGGTTATGTGAATGTCATGATTAGAAATGTGATTTACAGATATGGTCAGCGCATAATTATTTTGCTGCTTCATCTGTATGTTATCGATTCCCAAATCTGAGTCTACCGATTTTATAGATTCTAAAGGATAATTTTCAAAAACGAGTAAACTGTCAAATAAATCTCGACCTATCACACTTTGCTTTTGAATATCTGCTAGAGAAGAATGTCCATACTCTTCTCGTGAAGTTGTATAACCTTTCTGAAGATTGCTTAACCAAGTTGTGATTTCTGTTTCTCCTTCTATTGTTGTACACAAAGGAATTGTATTGATATATAATCCTACTCTAGTTTCTACTCCTTTTAATTCTGTAGGCCTCCCTGATATTACAGTTCCAAAAACAACAGTTTGGTTATTTGTGTACTGCGATAATAAATAAGACCAAATACCTTGTATAATAGTATTAATGGTAATGTGATTATCCTTTGCAAATTTTTCTAGCTTCAGAACATAATCTTTCCCTTTTGATAATATCATATTTGTATTCCCAAAGGTTGTATTATGCTTTTCACTTGTATCTAAAAACGGAAGAATACTTGGAGATTCTAAATTACTTAAATGGTTTCTCCAGTATAAAAGTGTTTCAAAACGGTCTTTCTTTGATAGATATGTAATATAATCTTTGTAATCATCTTTTTGATTTGTAGTTACTGGAATCTCATCATGTACTAAAGACTGATAATTGGAAATAAACTCTCCAAAAATAATAGGTGAAGACCATCCATCTGATAATATATGATGGTTTGTAAAAATCAGCTTTGTATTTTCTTCTGATTGTCTTACTAGTGTTAATCTAAATAATGGTGCTTCTTCCATATTAAATGGTGTATTTGCATCCTTATCTATATAGCTCTTAATCTTTTCTGCTACATTCTCTTGTCCTCTATAATCAATTACTGTTAATGGAAGATCAATATCTATATACACACATTGTACAGGAACTCCCATCGCTTCAGGATAAAAGGAAGTTCTTAGAATACTATGCTTTTTTATAACAAGATTCCAAGCTGCTTTAAAATGATCCAAATTGAACGCTCCTTTCATATCAAAACTTAGTTGCAATATGTATGCATTTGCATCATTCCCATATAAGCTATGAAAAAGTAATCCTTCTTGTAAAGGACTTAGTTTATAGATATCTTCTATTTGATAGGTATGTGGTAATTCTTTAAATGTTTTTAATTCCTGATAATTTACGAGTCCATTTAATCCATAATCATTTGGAGTATATACCTGATTAATGGTACTTGTACAAAGTGAGATAACTGCTTCTAATGCATTTTTATACCCTGTAGCAATTGCGCTAATGGTATCTGAATGAAAACGATTTGCATCATAACTCCAGCTAAGACTTAATACGCCATCTACTATAATACAGTTAATTGTTATTTTGCTACCTGTATGATTAGCTTCTCCTATTTCTTTGCCTTTATTTTCTGGCGAAAAACTAAACGCTCCATCTTCTCCTTGTTCCTGACCTACTTGGCCTAAATAATTAAAGATAATCTGCTCTGTATCTATAGATAATTCCTCACGGATATTCTCATCTGTAGATAAGTAACGTAATACCCCATACCCAATCCCTTTAGTAGGAATTGCTCTTAGGTTTTCTTTTGTCTCTACAATAGTAGTCTCTAAGTCATTTTCAAAATTCTTTAAAGCGACTGGATACAAAGTAGTAAACCACCCTACCGTTTCTGTAATATCTATATCATTAAATAGCTCTTCTCTCCCGTGACCTTCAAGTCCTATGACGATCTCATTATGACCAGACCAACTAGATAAACTAGTCGTTAATGCAGCTAGTAATAAATCATTGATCTCTGTGCCATACGCTTGATGCGACTCTTGTAATAAAAGTTGCGTTTGCTCTTTTGACAAACTCACTGTGTAATGCTTATTTTCTGCATGCGTAGTGATTCCATCATAGGAAGTGTCTTGCGGGATTACGGTAGCTTTTGATGCTACAGACTTCCAGTATGATTTTTCAGAGATTAATCGCTCGCTAGATGCATACGCTTGTAAGCTTTGTTGCCATTGTCTGTAAGACGTTGTCTTTTCTTCTACAGGAAGTTCTTTTCCTTCAAGGAGTAAAGACATATACGATGAAAAGTCTTTTAAAATGATACGCCAAGACACACCATCAATAGCGAGGTGATGCACCGTTATAAATAATCTATTAGATACTTCTTCTGAAGGCGTTTTTATATACACAAACTTAGAAACAACACCTTCCTCAATAGACAAACTTGATTGATATGACGTACAAATATTTGTTATTTCCTCAGAAATTGACGTAGCTTCTTCTTCTAAAGTTACCATTTCTACTTCAGGAATAGATGCATTATACATTCCTGTATGTGTATCACCCTTCAGTTCATATTGTAATCTTAATGCATCATGTTTTTTGTATACTTTGTCAATAGCCTGCTCAATAACATCTGTCGCTACTTCTTTTGAAATATTTAATAATACAGACTGATTATAATGGTTATAGGCTACATATTCTTTTTCAAAAAAGTTATGATGGATAGGTAATAATCCCATGGCTCCTTCTAGTATACCTTGTTCACTAATGATAGCTACTTCTTTGCCTATTGATTGTGATAATCCGTCAATAGTTTGGTATTCAAAAATATCTTTTACTTTAAAAGATATTCCTTCTTTTTTGGCTCTACTTATTAATTGGATAGCGATTATAGAATCACCTCCTAATGAGAAGAAGTTATCATAAACTCCAACCTCATCTACTCGTAAAAGTTCTTGCCATAACTGTGCTAGTTTTTGCTCTGTTTCTGTTCTTGGAGCTACATATACACTGGTCTTTATATCACTATTTACTGGATCTGGCAATGCCTTTCTGTCTACTTTCCCATTAATACTTAAAGGAATCTGATCTAATGAAACATAGATCGAAGGCACCATATATTCTGGTAATTTAGCCTGTAAATATTTCTGAACTTCTACTTTATCAAGCGTTCCCTCTGTAACAACATAGGCTACTAGGCGTTTGGTCTCTCCATCTTTTCTGGCTAGTACAACGGCTTGTTTTACTTGAGAAACTTCTTCTATACAGTTTTCTATTTCTCCTAATTCTATTCTGTATCCTCTTATTTTTACCTGATGATCTTTTCTGCCTAGGTATTCTATATTTCCATTTGGTAACCATCGTACCAAATCTCCTGTTTTATATAGGTTTCCGCTTTCGCGAAAGCGGTCTCTTATAAACTTTTCTGCGGTTAATACTGGCTTATTAAGGTATCCTTGAGATACTTGTACACCCCCAATTAATAACTCTCCTACAACGCCAACAGGTTGTAAATTATTAGAAGGGTTTACAACATACAATTGTGTGTTTGCAACTGGTTTTCCAATAGTTACTCCTTCTTCATCTGTATTTACAGAAGTTAAATCTATAGTCGTTACATCTATAGCAGCTTCTGTAGGACCATATAAATTATGGATATGCGTGCTTGTTAATACGTTTTTAAATTTTGAAACAACCGCTGAAGATAATGCTTCTCCGCTACATACAACATGCATAAGGCTTTCCAGTTTTTCTACTGCTAATGACTCTAAGAAAACTGTAAGCATAGAAGGAACAAAATGAACAATTGTCACCTTATTCTGAGCAATCACTTCTTGTAAATACTCTGGATCTGAGTGACCTTCTGGTCTTGCCATAATTAAGCTACATCCTGCTAATAATGGCATGGTAAGCTCCCAAACAGATACATCAAATACATAAGGTGTTTTTTGCAAAATCACCGATGATGATGTAATCGCTAGCTCGTCTTTCATCCAAAGTAATCTATTCAACAATCCAGAATGCGCATTTAGCACCCCTTTAGGATTCCCTGTTGTTCCAGAGGTATAAATACAATAAGCCGTATGTTGAGGTGTTACTTTATATGCTGGTGCCTCTGTAGCATATACATCATAGGGAAATGTATCTATATTGATCACTGTACAAGAGTCAAATAAAGATATGTGTGCATCTCCACTAATCACGTATTGTGCTGCGGTATCTTCTAAAATGTATTCGATACGTTTTTGAGGATATTTTGTATCAACAGGTACATAAGCGTTTCCTGATTTTAATATTCCTAGAATACTAATAACCATCTCAAAAGAACGATCAGTACAGATAGGAATTAATGTATTCTCTACTCCTTCTGAGGCTAAATAGTTTGCTAATTGATTTGATTTTCTATCTAATTCTCCAAAGGTTACTGTATCATTTTCATACACTAAAGCCACTTTTTCAGAATCATTTGCTACTTGTGAAGCAAATAGATCTAATACAGTCATATCATTAGGATATGCAGTAACTGTATTATTAAAGTCCTCTAATAATAATTTATTTTCTTCTGATGAGATATAAACTAAATCATCTATATGTTGCTGTGAAGACACTAAAGCTTCTGCTAAGAATTTCTTGAAATGCTTCATAAAGCCTTCAATCACTTCTTTGTCATAAACGTCTGTATTATAAATGACGTCAAAAACCATAAAACCATCTACTTCTCTAAAATTAAATTCTAGATCAAACTTGCTTAAGAATATTCCTTTATCTGCTACACCTTCTTGGTATGAATGTACATCTCCGCCTGTATTTTTATCTTTCATATTATGCATCACTAGCATAATATCAAATACTGTATTTCTACTTACGTTTCTTTTAAGTTCTAAATCCTGAACAAGTTGATTGAAAGGATAGTTTTGGTATTCAAAACCTTTTAAAGTAGTCTCTTTTACACGTGTAAATAAGCTCTCAAAAGTATCTGTAGTTGTTACATTGTTTCTTAATGCCAACGTATTTACGTAGAATCCTATTTGATTTTCTAAATCTGGATGATCTCTTCCTGCAACAGGAGTTCCTATAATGAGATCTTCTTGTTGTGTATATCTATATAGCAATGCATTTATAGTCGCTACAAGCCCCATAAAGAGACTTCCTTTTCTTTCTTGACAAAACGTGTTGAGTTTTGTTACGGTTTCTTCTGATATACTCGTTGTAAGTCGCTTCCCGTTATTTGTTTTAAGAGCAGGTCTCTTTTTGTAAGTAGGTAAATCTACTACTGGCAAATTACCTGATAATTGATTTGTCCAGTATTCTTTGCCTTTACTAAATGAAGATTCTTCAGATTGGTCGAGTTGCCAAGCAGCATAATCTTTATATTGAATTCTTAGTTCTGAAAACGGAATTTCTTTTCCATCATTAATTGCCTGATAAGCTGTTAAGATATCTTTAGAAAGTACTCCTAATGACCACCCATCACTAATAATGTGGTGCATATTATAATAAAAAACAGCACGATCATCTGCTAGTTGTAATACAGCAACTCTTAATAAAGGTCCATTTTCTAAATCAAATGCAGTGAAGGTATCTTTTTGAATATAACTAGCCACTGTATCTTCTTGACTAGTACCTTCAAGGTTTCTAAAATCTTGATAGTCGATGGCAAAATTTACTTCAGAAGCATCTAATATCCACTGACGTATTTCTCCTAATTCATTCTCTCTAAATACCGTTCTTAGAATTTCATGACGTGCTATCGTTACTTGAATAGCTTCCTGAAGATTTTCTAAATCATAAGAACCATTAAGTGCTACTTGAAATGGCATATTATAAGCGATAGATCCTCCTTCTACTTGATCTAGTACCCATAAGCGTTTCTGAGCTGATGATACTGGATATGAATCTTCTTCTACAACTTTTTCAATTCGTTGGTAGCTTTGATTTGTATCACTTCCCTTTAAATAACTTAATAATGCTTCCTTATTGTTTTTGATTTCCTCAACAATATCTTTAGGTAAGCTATCCCCATTAAATTTAATCTTAAGGTTATCATTTTCGATATGGATATGGATGTTTTTGTCTGCTAATTTCTTTAATAACTTATACATGGTTATATATAATTAAATTACTATTTCACTATCAAATTCTTGATTTGAGCTTACTTTTTGAATATCTCTTACATCAACGACTTTTTTGATCTCTTGGGCTATATCTTTTATTGTGGCCGATTTAAAGAAATCTCTAAGTTGGAGTTTCACGTCAAATATTTTATAAATATGATTTATTACCGTTACAGCTTTTAAACTATTACCGCCTATTACAAAGAAGTTATCCAGTGTTCCGATGGTATCTATCTGTAAAATCTCTTCCCAAATACTTACTAATTTTTCTTCTAGATCATTTGCAGGTGCTCGATATTCTACTCCACTAGACAGGTTTTCACCTGTTTCTAAGAGTGTTTTCTTATCAATTTTACCATTTACTGTTAATGGAATGCTTTTTAGTTGCACATAATAACTTGGTAACATATACACTGGTAGCGTCTTTAATAAATGCTCTTGTAATGAAGTAGCACTTTGGGGTATTTCAGAAACAACGTAAGCTATGAGCTCTTTGGCTTTATTTTCTTCTGATGTTGCGATTACAACAACATCTGTTACACCCTCTTTTTCTCTTAGATGTCGTTCAATAGAACCTAGTTCTATTCTATACCCTCTTATTTTTACTTGATCATCTTTTCGGCCTAGGTACTCTATATTTCCATCAGGAAGCCATCTGGCTAAGTCACCTGTTCTATATACTTTACAGTTGCATTCAGGAAAATCTTCTATAAATTTTTCTCTTGTTAATTCATCTCTATTAAAATATCCTAAAGACACTCCAGATCCCCCAATAATAATCTCCCCTACTTCACCTACTTGGCATAAATTATCATTCGCATTCTTAATAAAGATTATTGTATTAGCGATTGGTTTTCCTATCACTATTTTTTCTTCATTAAAAACCTCTTTTACAATACATCCTACAGTTGTTTCTGTAGGACCATATTCATTAAATATTCTAACATTAGGATTAATGTTTCGGACAATATCAACCTGGTTTTTAAGAAGTTGCTCCCCTCCACAAATAATAGTACTTATGTTGGTAGATGTAATATCCAAATCCTTGAGCAAGGATAAATGTGCTGGTGTCAACTTTAAAGTGTCTATAGAAGGATCATTAAAACTTTCTTCTAGTAACTCACTAATATCTTTTGCTTCATTTTTAATGTTTAAGACTCTTCCTCTTGTTAAACTTGTATATAAAGAAGTGACTGTAAGATCAAAAGAAATAGATGTAAGCAATGCCCAATTACCACTTTCACTATCATTAAAATAGTAGTCATTTGCACATTGAATATAATGAACCAAATTACCGTGTGTAACTAAACATCCTTTTGGATTTCCAGTAGAACCCGATGTGTATATACAATAGGCGACTTCTTGTGAAGTCACACATGATTTATAAGCTATAAACTCATCTTCATATATAGTTTCATCTGAAGGATTAATAACTCTTAGAGAATTTGTGCTTTCAGACGTTATCCCATCTACATCACTGATTAATAGTTTACTCTTACAATCTTGTAGAATAAATTTGATTCTATCCTCTGGATATGTTTGATCTATTGGGATGTAATAGGCTCCTGTTTTTAAGATCCCTAACATACTGATTACATACCAATCAGAACGTTGTAGTAGAATACATACTGGGTCTCCTTTTTCAACAGTACACTTTTCTGATATGTAAGTAGCAAATTGATCTGAAAGTTCATTGAGCTCTCTATACGTGATTTCTTTCTCTCCATATATAAGGGCTGTGTTTTCAGGATTATTGACAACCTGACTTTCAAATAATTCAAGTATGGATTCCTTATTTGAGTATGCCTTTTTTGTAGCGTTTGCAGTTGTTATAATGGTATTTTCCACCTCGCTTAATTGTACTTTTGTAGCTGTATCTACATTGAAATTTGTTACATATTTTTTAAGTTGACTCTCTAATACATCAATATCTTTTTCAGTGTATCTTCCTGAATCGTAGTACATATCTACAGCAATACTATCCCCATAATCAACACAACTTACTTTTAGAAAAAAAATATCTCCAACGGTGTGAAAATCACTGGCGGTAAAACCAAAATAGTTTTGATTTTGTTTGGTATAATTTTTAATATTTACATACTCAAAATTATAATTAAATGTTTTGTTATTATTTGATTCTGAACTCTTCCTATCTAAAGAAAAATAGTCTGCCCAATTTTCTACTTGTTTTATTTGCTTTCTTACTTCTTTAATTCCAGATATGACATCTAAACCTTGTGGTATAGCAAGCTTTATAGGTAATGTTTTAGTAATTAACCCTAGTGTAGCATTAAGCTCTTCATAGGCTCTTTTGGGCTGTGCATATCCTATGGTTATTTGGTCTTCTGTAAATACAGATAAAAAAGAAGCATATTTATATAATAATGCATCTTCTAATTTGACATTATTATTTTTACAGTTATTCTTGAAGTTTACATACTCATCGCCTTTTAAGAAACCTATTTGTCTTCTTTGTGGAGCAAATTTTTGACTCAGAGTCTCATTAACAAAAGGGTCTATTTTCTGACCAATTTGTGGTTTGTATGCTTCCCAAAAAACAACTGCTTCTGCTTCTGGGTTTTCTATTAATTCATTTTGCCAAGCTGCGTAATTAACGTACGCTATACTTTCTTCTACTTCTTCAGCTACTTCTAAATTTGTATGAATAGCTTTTGATAATTCTTGACAGAATAAAGAAATACTAAAGACATCTGACCAAAGAGTATATAACCTTACATACACTTCTTTCACGTAAGTGTTCTCCTTTACAACACAGAATCTAACAGGTACATTTTCATAAGTATTATATGCTTTATCTAATTGCTCTGATAAAACATTCAGAAAATCTGGCTTTGTACTGTCGATCTCTACATAATCTATTTCTTCTTTTTCTGAAGCAAATTGTACAGGAAAAATATAATTTTTAGGCATGAGAGTTTTAAATCTCAAAACCTCATGCTTTTGTATTACTGACATCAATGCGCTTCGTAATTGATCACACGAAATTTGTGTGTTACACTTAAGTGTGAATTGACTATAAAAAACGGCGAGATTATCCCTACCTATTTGCCATAGGTTTTTCTGGTTTTCGGAAAGCTCATATCCATCAATATTTTTGGAAGTATCTGAATTCATAATACTGTGTTATTTAATTAGTTTTTCTAATATTGAGTATTAGACTATTACATTTATTTTTAAAAGGTGAAGTGTATATGAGGTGCTCATCCTTGAATTTGGAACAGAACTCATTAACATCTGAAGATTCCCCTGATAATAAGGTCAAAGTTCACATTGAGAGCATACGTTTTGTGAAGACATAATATCACAAAAAATGATCATCGCGTTCAGTTATACTTGACTTTGGAAAAGGCTCTTATTTCATGAGGGATGGGGGTGTCATCAGAAGTTGTTTATCTCTGAGTTAATTGTTTTGTATTAAAAATTCAAGGAAGCACCTTATGTGCCCAATAATTATGCTCTTTTTGACATTAAAATTATTAGTGGGCGTATATCGTTTTATGAAATAGAGACTATAATTTTACGTTCTCCTTGATAAGAATTTCTGCCATGAGATGCTAGCATATTATCTAAAAAGAGAACATCTCCTTTTTCCCAAGGGAACATTACAGTTGCTTTTTTATAAGCACTTTTTAGTTCTTCAATTTCTTCTTTAGAAATTTCAGTTCCATCTCCAAAAAAAGTATTGTTTGGAAGTTCTTTATCTGATGTTACAGAATCTAAAATATCATTATTAAGCATGTATTTATTAAAAAACAACCCATGATTAAACCAAACTAACTCTTTGGTTATTGGATGTTTCCATATCGCTTTTTTGGTCCAAGTCAGTACTAACTGATCATCACTTACCCAAGTATAGTCCATTCCGTTTTCAAGACACTCAGTCTCAACTGTTTTTTTATCTGATGTTTGAAAGACCTCTTGCCAATTTAATCCCAAAACTCCACTCAGGTTTCTTCGATACTGCACCCCTTTATTCAAAAACTTATTCCTTAATGTATCGCTTAAATTCTGAAGTATCAATCTGTTATCTGCTATGGGTGTTTCACCTTTTACAGTAGCGGGTGTAATACAACAAAAAACAATTCGTGCTGGATGGTTAGGTGCATAAGAACTCTCACTATGCATATTAATTACCTGATCCTCTGGATATGTTGTAGATACGTATACGTTATTTGATAATTCAAAACGCGGAGATGATCTAAAAGAATAGTCTAGTAAGTCATTTGGAAACTTATTCATTAAGGTTTCAAATTTATCTACGGTATCTATTCCAAAACCCCTGCATAATATTCCTCCATACTTTCTTAAATTATCTTCAAATTGAGTCCTATTATCAATCATCCAGCTATTTATATCAAAATCACTATGCACTGGTTGCATAACCATTGGTAATTTGATAGGATTTTCAAAGAAAGAAGTTTTAATCCCTTCATCATCTGTTATCTTCTTAGTTGTCATTGTTTTAAGAAGGCTTAATCTATTTTTCATACCATGTTAGTTTTAATAGTTTTTAACTTGTGAAGATTTTTCTTCTTGAAGTTTTGAATTTCTTCTACTTGATAGTGTACATCCTTTATTTTTGCTTCTTGATGTATTAAGAGTTTTTGAAGAAGATTTTTAAAATCGCGCATCAATTTTTCAATAATAGACCGATCGTATAAATCACTATCGTAGTTGATATCAAAATAGATATTATTGCCTCTTTCTGTAAAATTAATGAGTACATCTAGTTTTGATTTCATCTCACCCATATCAAATATTTCATCTACTTCTTGTATTTCTGATACAGAAACATTGTCTATGATATTATGAAATGATAACATCACATCATAAATAGGGTTCCTACCTAAATGTCTATTGGCATTTATATCTTCTACAAGCTTATCAAAAGGATACGTTTGATGATTATAACTTTGGAGTGTTGTGTCCTTAATTTCTTTATAGGTTTTCACGAAAGTGTCCTCAGGGTCTATTTGATTTCTTAACGCCAACGTATTCATATAAAATCCTATTTGATTTTTCAAGTCTGCGTGCTCTCTTCCTGCGATTGGAGTTCCTATTACAAAATCATTTTGCCTTGTATATTTATAAAATAAAATGTTCCATACAGTAAGCACTCCCATAAATAAGCTTCCTCCATGTTCATTACAAAACGCTTTGAGTTTTCTGGTATCTTTCAAAGAAATATAGGTTCCTAAAGTATATCCGTTAAAATTCTTGGTACTAGATCGCTCCTTTTGTCCTGGGATATTTAATAAAGGAAGTACCCCAGAAAATGTATTTGTCCAATATTCTTTATGCTTTTGATACTCTTCTTTAGAAGCTTGTTCATTCTCCCAATACGCATAATCTTTATATTGAATTTTTAATTCAGGGAGTACTGGTACTGTATTATTTTGGAAAGCTTCATAATATGTCAAAACATCTTTTATTAATACTTCGGTAGACCACCCATCTCCAATAATATGATGTATATTATAATAAAGCACTTGCTTATCATCAGAGAGGTTGAGAAGTGCTATTCGTAATAAAGGTCCTTTTTCTAAATCAAAGGCCGTTTGCATATCACGATCTACATATTCTTCTAGCTTTTGGTTTTGATTTTCATCATTACTATAATCTTGATAATCAAATGTAAAATCAAAATCTTCTTTTGAAAGCACCCATTGTCTTAAATTACCTTTACCATCTAATTTAAAAACAGTCCTAAGGATTTCATGTCTTTCAATAGTAGCTAGAATTGCTTTTTTAAGGGCATCTAAATCTTGGGTTCCATTAAGCTCTATTTGAGAGGGCATATTATATGCGCTAGAGGCTCCTTCTAATTGGCTTATAATCCATAAACGCTTCTGACCATGAGATACAGGATAACTTTCTGCTTCTTCTATTTTTTGGATTTCTGTAAAGACATTTACTTCAGAAGTTTCAATTAAAATTGCGTGTGATCTCAAAGTAGTATTTCTGAAAAAATCTTGAAACTCAATCTTCACGTTGAACATCGTATGATATTCATTTTTTAAACGCATAAGTTTTAAGCTGTGCCCTCCTAAATCAAAGAAATTATCAAGAGCACTTACCTCATCAACTTGTAGAATCGTTTTCCAAATAGTAACCAATTTTTCTTCTACTTCATTTTCTGGAGCTACATAATGTTTGTCTTGTGTTCTATACTGGTCAGGATCTGGAAGTGATTTTTTATCTATTTTCCCATTCTTTGTCAGCGGAAATATATCCATTTGTACAAAGACTGAAGGCAACATGTATTTTGGCAATTTATTTAGTATTGTAGTTTCTAATACTGATTTTTCAATTTCTTGATTTGCAATATAATAAAGTGTTATTCTTTGTTTATCAGTATCGGCAATCGCTTTTGTATTTTTTACTTCTGGCAGTACAGATATGACATTTTCTATGGCATCTAACTCTATTCTATGTCCAAGAATTTTTACTTGATTATCATTTCTACCTATAAACTCTAAAGTGCCATTGGGCATAAACTTCCCTAAATCGCCTGTTTTATAAATTCTCTTTTTTGAAGTGATTCCTTTTATAGGACCTTTTAGGAAGGCTTTTTCTGTTTTTTCTTTATCATTTAGATATCCTCTTCCAACGCAAGGACTTGCTAGTAATATCTCTCCTTGAACTCCTACAGGAACTTTTCTCATATTCTCATCTACTATATGAACTTCAAAGTTTTGAATAGGATATCTCATCACAGGAACCGAATAACTTTCTGGCACTTCTGTCATAATGTAATGAGACATATCATCAGAGACTTCTGTTGCTCCATACGTATTCACAATAGGGATACTTGGATATAAAGACAGCCATCTATTTACCATAGATTTTGTAAGCGTTTCTGCATTTAAAATGACAGATTCTAAGTTTAAGCTATCTATTTCGTTTTTGTCTTCTATATGTAATAATAACTCAAGTAAATAGGAGGGTACTAACTCTAATACAGTAATTTGATCTTCGACAATTCGAGTAAAAAAGCTTTTTACATCTACAATCGTTTCTGTATCATAAATAACACACTTGCCTCCTGTTACCAATGAAGAGAACATTTGCCAAACAGAAATATCAAACGTATGCGGAGCATTTTGAGCGACAATACTATCACTATCTATAGACAACTCTTTTATTTTTGCACCTATATGATTTGTCATCCCTAAATGTTCAATCATGACTCCTTTTGGCTTTCCAGTAGACCCACTCGTGTAAATTACATAGGCAAGGTCATTGTCATGAATTGTTTTTTCAAGAGAAGTATCTAGTTGTTTTTCTAAATCATTCTGAATTTTTGTGAGATCAATAATTGGCACTTTTACATCTAATCTAGAAAGTTGTTCTAGTACTGAGGCATCATCTATTATAAGTGCCTTTAAGTTTGCATTTTCAATGATCTGTAACACATTATCATCTGGTAAATTTGTTCCGATAGGCACATACGCACTTCCTGCTTTCCAGGTACCTAAAATTGATTTTACCATATTGATAGATCGTGATAACATCACTCCAAAAAGATCATCTTTTTGAGCTAGGTAGTTTGTTACGATATATCTAGAAAACTGATTAGATTGTTTATATAAGTTCTCATAAGTAATGTATTGATCTTGATTCTGAATGGCTATCGCTCCTTTGTTATTTTCACATTGAATATTGATTAACGTTACAATATTCTTATCTAAAGAGAAGTATGACCTTGGTGTATTAATTTCTTCTAGAATATCTTTTTCCTTTTGAGAGCTGTAATCCAATTCTAGGATAGGTGTATACGTTTTTTCTAGAACTTGATCTATAACTGTTTTTACGTTTTCACTAAATAATTTTAGCAGTTTTGTATTGTAAAGTTCTCCTTTAAAGTTGATTTCTAAATAAGGTTTTGCTTCTTTCAATTCAAACCTGAACATGGTTTTTACCAAATCTCCAAATTCTTCATTTTCTGTTTGTTCTATAACAACCCCGAATTGTGTCGCTTTATCTAAAATCCCTTTCTCTTTAAAATTGCGTTGCGCTTCGTCAAATGCCATTGTATATTGAATAGCTTCTAAAAGTGATTCTTTTAATGAAGAAAACAATTTCTTAAAATTACTGTCCAGCTTTATTTTTGGCTTAAGAAAAAATACTTCTTCTTTTTCTCTAGCGTGACTAAACTGATTAAGCGGCGATAAGAATAAAAAGTTTTCTTCATAATGAGATAACAAAATACTTAATGCGCTTACATAGAAATTATAAATTAACACATCAGATCCATTACATAGGTCATTAATCACCTGTACTTTTTCTGGATTTAAGTATGTTATTTCAGTCGTATTAGCGTTTGTGCTTTTTTGATTTTTTCCACCAAAAAACGATGCTTCATTAACGTCTATAGTCTCTTTTAGATGTTTACTCCAGAACTCTTCTGTTCTTGCTTTTTGTAATATTATATTTTTATTCATCGTAGTACGGTCTCATTTTTTAATTCCACAGTTACTTCTTCAATACATTCTTTTATTGCATGTACGATCTCATCTAGTTGTTCTTCATTAATGGTTAATGGAGGGGTAATTAGGATATGGTCTCCTGCCACTCCATCTACAGAGCCTTTACCAGGATATAGCACAACTCCTTTTTGAATTGATTTTTCTCCAATTTTTTTAGAGATTCCTAATTCTGGCGGGAATGGTGATTTGGTTACTTTGTCTTGAACGAGTTCTATACCGCATTGTAATCCTACGCCTCTAATGTCTCCAACCATATCATACTGACGTAGTACTTCTAATTTTTTAAGAAATAATGCGCCCATATCTTTTGATCTTCTTACAAGCTGCTCATTCTCAATGATGTCTAACACTGCTGTTCCTACAGCTGCTCCTACTGGATTACACGAGAATGTATGCCCTCCAAGAAATGCTGTTTTTGAATCTTCTAATGGCTGTATTACTTTTTTTGAAGCAATGACAGCCGACAGTGGATAATAGCCTCCACTAATTCCTTTTCCTGCTGCTATGATATCTGGGGTTACTCCATAATTATTAATCCCAAAGTTTTCTCCTGTTCTTCCAAATCCAGAAAGAATCTCATCCGAAATAAATAAAATTCCATATTTCTGACAGATTTCATACATGCCTCTAAAGTAATTTTTAGGAGGAGGCACAGCTCCCATAGCCGCTGCAATGACAGGCTCTGCTATAAAGGTAGCTACTGTTTCTGGACCAGTTTCCAGTATAGTTGCTTCAAATTCTTGAAGTAAGCTCTGGACATATTCTTGCTCAGAAAATTGTGATGGTCTTCTATAATTATATGCGGGAGATATGTGTGGGAAATTGTTAAGCCATTTGGTGTATAATTGTCTTCTAGCCTTCATTCCTCCAATATCGAGCATAAAGACAGAATTCCCATGATAGGTATTCCAGCGAGATATAATTTTGTACCTGCTATTTTCTCCTCGTACTTGGTGGTATTGCAATGCCAATTTTACTGCATTTTCTACTGCTTCTGTCCCACTCATCACTGTCCAAGATTTTACAAATCCTTCAGGAGCAAAGTTGGCTAATCTTTGTAAGTAGTTCTCTACGATATCTGAGTTAAAAGCGTGTGTTGGTAATACTGCGATTTTTGAAACTTGCTGACTTATTACATCTGCAATTTCTTGTCTCCCATGTCCCAAATTTGACACTGCTGAGGAACCTGAAGATCCGTCTAAGTATCTTCTTCCTCGTTCATCATAGAGATAAACTCCTTTTCCGTATTGAATTTTAGCGTATTGCTTATTCATATCTGGACAAACTGCCATCGAATGTATTAGTGGTTTAATCATGGTGAACTTTTTTTTAGGTTATAAAATGTGTTGATATTGTAATTATTTCTGAATTTTGTATGCTCTTTTTTATTAAAAACAGCATTGATATTTTCTTTGCGTTAGGGATAGAAGTGGCATCCTTTTTTATGGTATCGTCTCGAGTGAGTACCCACGATAACATAAAAAAGATATAACGGATAGCCCGCCCGAACGCCCAAAAAATATATTTGCTTTTAGAAGTTTTCTTCTAATGAGAATGCTAATTTGTCTTGAAGTGTTTTTTGTACTTCTTCATTAGCATCAAAACTTAAGTCATTTAGGAATTTTAACTCAAGGGTATCTGAATAGTCTACAAGTTGCTCAGATATTACTTCTAATCTGTTTATGAAAAGTGTTATCTGTATCTCATCAAATAATGAGGTATTGTATGTGACTATGCAATCTATGGTTGATCCATCGTCTACAAACTCTAATGACATATCATAAGGGTTTATAGTACTTGATGTTTTTGACAACATACCATCTTCCTTATAGTAGTCTACTAGAATATTGAAAAGTCCTGAATAGTTTGTATTTGTATTAAGCCCTAATTGATTCATCAATACTGATAATGGATATGTTGCGTTATCTTTTACATCATTATAATGATTTCTAAAAGCCTCATACAGATCATCTAGTGTAGATTCTTCATTGATATTTGTCACTACAGGTAACTGATGCACGTATTGTTTTTCTTGTATTGCATCCTCTACTGCAAAGGATGATCCTACCATTATATTATTAGTATTTAGGTATTTATGAATCATCATATTGACAAGAAATAAGCAAGTAGTTTCCATACTTCCTTTTTGATATGCCGATATTTTTTCAAATCCGTTTTTGAATTTTTCTCCCAACTCAACTTTCACACTATTTGATACATAGGTGTGATTTTTTGTTTTCTTTTTCTGAAAAGGAAATTGTACTGGAATTATTTCATTTTTAAAAATGCTTTTCCAAAATTGAATTTGATGATCTGCTACCAAAAATTGATCTCTGTACACAATTTTTAATGGAGACATATTGGCTGTATCTTGTATATATGTATTGTGATAATCAAGAATTTCTTGTAATAAAATTTCTTTATAAATTTTATTATTTTGATCGTCTACAATTTCTTGATATGCTATAGGAATACACGTATTCAATGGGTTGTTTGTATGATACACAAACTGATGAAACATCGCTTTAAAATGTTCTAAAAGGATATTCATGAAGGTAGTATCCAACTTGCATTCGTCATACCTAAACACGATATTAATGCTCTTTGCTCCAGGTACAATCAGTAAATTAAAATCATAATTTGTTTGTTCAAATACTTCTTGTCCTTCTAGAGAGAGGTTCCAATCTGAACTTGCGTTGGATTGTAAATCTGATTGTATTGCTTCTTGTATTGGATAGTTTTCAAATACAACAATATGATTCATCAAATCCATTCCTAACGGACTTTGAGCTTGCACATCTGATAAATTAAGGTAATGATGTGGTTTGCTCGTAATCGAGGTGGCATGAAGGTTTTTTAATACATCTAGTGGTGTTTCTGTTTGTTGATATTGTACCCTTACAGGAATGGTATTTATAAATAATCCTACCATTTGTTCTACCCCAGATAATTCTCCTGGTCTTCCAGATACTACACTCCCAAAAATAACATCATTGGTGTTATTATAATGCCCGAGTAAGCATCCCCAAATTCCTTGTATGCATGTATTTTGAGTGATGGATTGTTTGTTACATAAATCTATAAAGTCTTTATGTGCTTCTCCACCTATAGTCAAGATCTTATCTACATGGTTTGTAGCAATAATATCACCTTGTGATGTATTTAGAAAAGGAATCTCAACCGCTTTGTTATATGACGATAAATATTCTTTCCAGTATGATAAAGATGTTTTAATATCTACTTTATCTAACCATTTAATATAATTAGAATACAATAAAGGTTTAGGAAGTGTGAGTGTTTCATTATTGTGTAATGATCGTAAAATTTGATCAAAATCATTAAGCAAAATACTAATACACCATCCATCCATGAGTATATGATGGAAACTCCATACAAACTCATAACTATCATTTCCTAAGTCTAATACAATAAGTCGTACTTGTGATTTTCCATTAGGGTCAAATCCTTGAATTCTATCTCGATCTTTAATCGCTTGTACTTCTTCTAATCCTGTTTCTTCTTCTATCACATGGTATGCAAAATCTTCTTTTACATCTTCATATACAATCTGTAGCGGTTCTACACCGTAATCACTTGTAAATCTTGTACGTAGTACTGGATATCTTTGAACTAATTGTCTAAATGCAGATTGCACATAATCTATAGTTAAACGTTGCCCTCCTAATTTATACGAAAGTTGTTCAAAATACAGTGTGGATGCTTTACTAGACACCCAGTGGTAATAAATACCTTGCTGTAGTGGTGATAGTTTATACACATCTTCTATAGGTGCTACTGTATTAATCTCACTCAATTGATCTATAGACAATCCTTTATACGTAAGATCTGACGGTGTTAATGTACTCTCTTTTGCCGCTTTTAAGTTCTTAACCAGTTCCTTTAAGTTATTTTCATACGATTGTAATAGCGTATTAATTGTTTCTTCCTCATATTGAGAACTAGCATATTTAATAGCTATTCTAAGCGCTCCAGATACTATAATTCCTGATACTTGGATAGGTGTTGTAGATGGCTCATTAGCATCCATCTCTTCTCCAATGTACTCACCACTATATTCAAAGATCTCTTCTTCTCCTTCTTCTGTATCTAGCTCTTCTCCAAAAATCCCTAAGTAATTAAATAATATGGTTGTTGTTATTTTTGATAACTCTTCTGAAGAGAGGTATTTAAAAATTCCATATCCTATTCCTTTATTTGGTACTTTACGTAAAGACTCTTTTACTTTGATTAAGTTTTCTTCTTTGTTTTGATCCTTAGATACTTCTAAAAGAAATGGATACATGGTTGTAAACCAGCCAACTGTTCGGCTTAAATCTACATTCTCATTTAACTCTTCTCTTCCATGTCCTTCTAGACAAAGCATGCTTTTTTCTATTCCAAATACTTCTTGTATCGCTAAACCTAAACCAGTTAACAAAACATCATTCATTTCTGTATTGTATGCCTTATGAGCAACAGTTCTTAATTGTGATGTAGTTTCTTGATCTAAAGCAAACACAACATCTTTATCTAATTTTAGATGTTTTGTATCTGACTCTTTATCAACTGGAAAGCTAGGTAACGTTTCTAAACCAATATTTTTCCAGTAAGCTAACTCTTCTAATTGTGCTGCTTCATTTGCATATTGATATTGAGTTGATGACCAATTCTGGAAGGAGTCTGTTTTTAATGGCAACTGTACTTTTTGATTTGAAATAGCACCTTTATAAAGTGTCATTAAATCTTCTAAAAGAATACGCCAAGAAACGCCGTCTATCACTAAGTGATGTATTATTAATGCTAATCGATCTCCATCTGACAAGCGAAAATGCCCTACCTTAAATAATGGTCCTTGTGATATATCAATACTAGATTGTAATACATCACTTACTTCTGCCATTACTTTTAATTCATCTTCTTCTGATGTAAGGTCATAAAATGAGATTTCAAAGTGTGTTCCTGAAATCCCTTCATTCGTCTGTACCCATCCGTCTGAAGATTTTTTATACCTCATCCTTAAAGCATCATGATGAACTACAAGTGCTTGAATACTATCTTTTAGTTTTTCTTCATCTATTGGCATCGCACTTTTAAGTGCTACTCCTTGATTAAAATGATTTGTATTAGCAACTTCAGAATCTTTAAAGAAGTAGTGTTGTATTGGGGTTAATCCAACGTTTCCTGAAACTACAGATTGATCTTTTTGAACTACGTTTTCTTTCATATACTTTGCTAGCTCCTCTAGTACAGGAGTTTGCAAAATGTGTTCTACTCGTAATCTGTATCCTTCTTGTTTAAGACGTGAAACAACTTGTATAGAGTTTATAGAGTCTCCTCCTAAGCTATAGAAATTATCTCTAATACTAATATTTTGTCCCTTGAGTACTTTCTCTAGAATAGCTACCAGCACTTTTTCTTCTTCCGTTTTTGGAGCAATATATTCTTCTCTTAAAATATCATCCTCCCCAACATCAGGCAATTTACTTTTATCAACTTTTCCGTTAGCATTTAATGGAAAAGTATCCATCACAACATAGTAACTAGGTACCATATATGCTGGTAATTGTACTTTTAAAGCATCTTGCAACACTTTTTTATCTAGTGTTGAAGAAGGTACAATATAAGCTACGATTGATTTTTCTTGTGAATGCTGTGTGGTTGTTACAACAACAGATTCTACATCTGAGTTTGATACGATGGCTTGTTCTATTTCGCCTAATTCTATTCTAAAGCCACGTATCTTTACTTGATCGTCTACTCTACCCATAAAATCTATAGTTCCGTCAGGTCTCCATCTACCTAAATCTCCAGTTTTGTAGATGTTTCCGCTTTCGCGAAAGCGGTCTCTGACAAACTTTTCTTGTGTTAATTCTGGCTGATTTAAATACCCTCTTGCAACTCCGTCTCCTCCTAAGTAAATCTCTCCTACTACTCCCATTGGAGTTAAATCTCCTTCAGGATTTAGTATGTATACAGTACTGTTACTGATAGGGGATCCTATAGGAATGTCTCCCGAAACTTCATCAATAGCATGGGTAATTGAAAAAGTAGTATTCTCTGTAGGCCCATAACAGTTAATGAGTTTTAAATCTGGATAGTACGTTCTTAGTTTTTTAACGTGTACTGGTGATAGTTTATCACCACCTAATAATATTGTTGTTAATCCATTAAACACATTGATGTTTGTATCTACCAATTGATTAAGCCATCCTGTAGTAAACCACATCACATCTGCATCTCGGTTTTTAATTTCGTTAGACAGGCTATCAATATCTAAAAGTGTATTTTGAGAACACATGACTAATTGGGCTCCGTTTAATAAGGTTCCCCAATATTCAAATGTTGTTGCATCAAATGAAACAGCTCCTGTACTTACTAATACATTTGATGGTGAAAGCTGAAAGTACGCACTCGATTTTACTAAACGTACCACGTTTCTGTGTTCTACCATCACTCCTTTAGGTTTGCCTGTAGATCCAGATGTATACATCACATACGCTAGACTATTTGCTTGCGTAGTGATGGCAGGCACCTCTGATGAAAATTGAGATTTTCTCTCTTCAAATGTATTTATGAACGACTCATTTATTGTCACTTTACATTTACAATCTTCTTCTATATCATCAATACGAACTTGCGGATAATTAGGGTCAATAGGTACATAAACACCTCCTGATTTTAAAATTCCAAGTATTGAGACAAGAATCCAATTACTGCGTTCTAATTTAATGCCAACAAAATCTTCATTTTTTACATGATGATCTAACACTAAACATTGAGCCAGTTTATCTGAGAGATTATCCAGCTCACTATATGTAAGCTTTTCATCTTCAAAAACAACAGCAACTTTATCTGGTGTTTTAGATACTTGTTCCTTAAATAAAGTAACAAGTGTTTCATCTCTAGGGTATGCTACTTCTGTTGCATTAAAATCATAAAGAAGTTTTTGTTTTTCAGAAGGTAAAAGACAATCTACATCTCCTATTTTCTCATTAGGCGATTGTACTAAATTACTAGTCAATTGTTTGAAATGATGTATTAAATTTTTAATCATTTCTTCTTCATACAAGCTTGTATTATATATCACATCAAAGATTAGGTGCTTTCCTATTTCTTGAAAGTTTAATGTGATATCAAACTTACTCACTGTATTTCCTAGATCTAGGATTGTATTCTCATCTTCTTCTGTAACTACAATATTTGTGATTTTTTCTCCTACATTTTGTAATGCAAGCATGATATCAAAAATAGCATTGGCTCCTTTTTCTCTTTTTATATCTAAATCTTCTACTACACAATCAAAAGGATATGACTGGTGTGAGAATGCAGACATTGTAGTTTGCTTTACTTCATTATAAAATGTTGTAAAACTCTGTTCTGTGTTGATCTGATTTCTTAATGCCACTGTATTTACATAAAAACCTATTTGATTTTCTAAATCTGCATGCCCTCTTCCGGCTACAGGGCTTCCAATAATAATATCTTTACTCGTTGTATATTTATTAAATAATACATTCCAAGCTGCCAATAATCCCATAAAAAGACTTCCACCTTGATCTTGACTCAAGTTCTTTAGTCCTGAAGTAGTTTCTTGAGAAATATATGTTCTCAATCCTTTTCCTTCATAGGTATTTACAGAGGGTCTTGCTCCTTTTTTAGGTAATTCTAAAATTGGTAAGTCTCCTTTTAAGCTTTCTGTCCAGAACGTTTTATGGTCTTGATATTCTTTTGTCTCTATTTGAGATAATTGCCAAGTAGCATACTCTTTATACTGGATTCTTAATTCAGGTAATTCTGGTGCTAGTCCTTCCATATATGCTTTATAACAAATATGAACATCCCTTGACAATACATCCATTGACCATCCATCACTTATAATATGATGGGTGTTATAATAAAACACATACTGCTCATCGGATAGCTGTAATAAACTAGCTCTCAATAATGGCCCATTTGCTAAATCAAATGCTGTATTTGCATCTGACGCTATGTATGCTTTTGCCATAGCTTCAGGATTTTCTTCTGATTTAAAATCTTGATAATCGATCGCAAACCCTAGCGCATCTTTTGATAAAATATGCTGTCTAACTTCTCCTGAATCTTCCTCTCTAAATACAGTTCTTAAAATCTCATGACGCTCTATAACCGTATCGATTGCTTTTGCAAATCGAGTGATATTATACTCCCCTTGTAATATAGTAGAGAACGGAATATTATATGCAATAGATCCTTTTTCTACTTGACTTAAGATCCATAAACGTTTTTGAGCATTAGAAATAGGATAGCTATCTTGTTCTTCTATTTTTTGAATCTGAACAAACTGTATTTTTGCTGCTTTCTGTATGTATGAAGCTTGGTTTGCTACTGTTGGATTTTCAAAAATATTTTTTAATTTAATTTCGACATTAAATACTTTTTGATATTCGTTTATAAGCGATATTGCTTTAAGACTCTGACCTCCAAGCAGGAAAAATTCATCATGAATACTGATGCTATCTAGATGGAGTATTTTTTTCCAGATAGCTACTATTTTTTCTTCTGTTTCGTTGGTAGGTGCTTCAAATGCAACTTGATCTGAAACCATATCTCCTGATAAAGCAAATAATTGTTTCTTATTTATTTTTCCATTAACGGTTAATGGGATCTCATCTATTTCTACATAGAGACTTGGTAACATATACTCAGGAAGCGTTCTTAATAAAAAGGCTCGTAATTCTGATACTTTTTGTTCTTTCTCGGTAACTACATAAGCAATCAATTCTTTATCGCCAGAGGGAGATTCTTTTGCTAATACAACAGCTTCTCTAATATCATCTTTAGACTCTAATTGATATTCTATTTCTCCTAACTCTATTCTATGACCTCTAATCTTTACTTGATCATCTTCTCTTCCTACAAATTCAATAATTCCTTCAGGTAACCATTTGCCAAAATCTCCAGTTTTATATAAGCGTTCTCCTTCTACAAACGGATTTGGAATAAATTTTTCTGCCGTTAAGTCTTCTCTATTTAAGTATCCAATAGCAAGCCCTTTTCCACCGATACATATTTCTCCGACAACACCTTTAGGTTGTAAGTTATTACACGGATCTAAAACATATAACTGAGCATTAGCAATAGGACCTCCTATTGGGATCGTAGTAGATGCCAATTGTGTTTCTTTAGTCATTTCATACGTAGAACCACAGATACTTACTTCTGTAGGACCATACGCGTTGATAAAAATACCTCCCTGATCTATAAAAGACATCACTTTGTCATATACGGCAGCCTCGCCAGCAGTAACCAACACCTTCATGTTTTTAAGGCTTTCTATATTGATGAGCTTAAGGTATGATGGTGGTAATGTAGCTACATCAATTTTATTATCTACAATATAGCTTTCTAATTGTTTTGGGTCATTCTTTTTATCATCGCTTACCACATAAAGTGTTGTACCTGATAAAAGTGTGATGAATATTTCTGAAACAGAGGCATCAAAAGAGAATGATGCAAATTGCAAACTTCTCTCACAGGCTCTCATATGAAATGCTTCTATCTGAGCCAGAATCGTATTTGTTATTGATTTATGTGGTATTAATACTCCTTTTGGATTTCCTGTAGAACCTGATGTATAAATTACATATGCTAAAGCTGATGGACTTACTTGATAATCAAGATTAGGATTGTATTCTGAAGCATCAAATTCTACATCTATTGCAAATAGAGTCTCTTCATAATAATCCATATCAAACATATAGTTTGTACTCGTAAGAAGTAATTTTATGTTAGCATCATTTATAATGTACTCTTTTCTACTCTCAGGATATTCTGGATCAATAGGGACATAAGCTCCTCCTGATTTAAGAATCCCCAATATCGAAAGTATAAATAGTTCGCTTCTATCTAAATGAATCCCTATAAGATCACCTTCTTGCACATTATATTCTACACGTAAACAGTTTGCTAATTGACTTGATAGGGTATCTAGCTCACTATATGTCAGTTCTTTCTCCTCATATACAAGTGCTACCGTATCTGGTGTATTTTGTACTTGTTCTTGAAAAAGGCTTAATAGCGTTGTATTTTCAGGATACTCAAGTGTATTTGTATTAAAATCACTAAGAAGTTCTTGCTTCTCTTCTGTACGTAAATAGTCTATCGTACTTATCGCCTTTTCAGGATTCATTAACATATTTGACAGCAATTGCTTAAAGTGACTCATCACGTTAGCAAGTGTTTCTGCATCATATACATCACTATTATAATTGATCCCAAAAGAGAGTACTTCTCCTATTTGACGAAAGTGAAATTCAACATCATTTTTACTCACTCCTACCGTTACTGGAGATACATTATCCATATCTTCCAAGGATGGTAATTGTACTCCTTCTCCATCAATAGGGTCATGAAGGGTAAGTGATATGTCAAAAATAGGAGTTCTACTCATGTCATACGGCACATCTAAATCTTCTACAAGACGATCAAATGGATACAATTTATGATCAAAACCATTTAGTACTGTTGTCTTTACATGTTGATATAATGAAACAAGACTATCTTCTGCATTTACTTCATTTCTAAATGCTAAACTATTTACATAAAAACCTATTTGATCCTGTAAATCCAAGTTATCTCTTCCCACCATAGGAGATCCAATAATGATATCTCCCTTTGCTGTATATCTATAAAAAAGTGCATTAAGAATGGTTAAAATACCTGTAAAAAGGCTTCCTTTTTGACCTTTCACAAAATCATTCAGTCCTTTTGTTAATTTAGGAGACACAAAAGTTTTGATAGTCTCTCCTCTATTCCCTTTAAATTTTGGACGTGATTTTTGCCCAGGTAAATCTATGACAGGCAACTCTCCTGAAAGTTTATCTAACCAATATGATTTATGTGTATCAAACAACTCTCCTTCTAATTGCTCAAGCTCCCACGAGGCATAATCTTTATATTGTATTCTCAAGTCCGTTAGATTGGGTTCTGCTTGTGTTATGTAAGCATCATAATAGGCCATAACATCTTTAGCTAAGACATTCATTGACCACCCATCACTGATAATATGGTGCATATTATAATAGAACACATATTGATCTTCTGATAGCTTATGAATACTTGCTCGGATTAAAGGACCATTTGCTAAATCAAAAACCTTATAAGAATCTTCTGCTACATAGTTCTTAGAGATTTCACTAGGACTTGAAGTGGTACTAAAATCTTTATAATCTATAGAAAATCCTAACGATTCTCTATCTAGAACCCATTGGGATACCTCTCCATTTGAATCTTCTCTAAATACAGTTCTTAGAATCTCATGACGATCAATAGTAGCTTCTATAGAGCGAGTAAAACAAGGAATATCATAGGTACCATCTAATACAATAGATACTGGTAGGTTATAAGCAATAGAGGACTCTTCCATCTGACTTACAACCCATAATCTTCTTTGAGAATTAGACAATGGATAATTCTTAGCTAAGGGAACGTTTGGAATTTCGGATACAACTTTTTTATTATCAATAGTTTTTAAGTATTGAATGATTCCTTCTTTGTTTGATTTAATAAGAAGTATTTGCTCCTTAGAAAGTTTATTATCGTAAGATATAACTTCTATATCGTCTCCGTTTAGCACAAGTTTTATTTGTTGCTGTCTGAGTGTCTTGAGTATGTCTTTTGCTGTTTTCATTACTGGTATATGCTTTAAACTTATTTCATAGGGTTACGAAACAAGTTTTAATTTTTAATATTCAATCGTTTTCTCTCCGAATAATCGTTCTGCATCTATTCCTCTTTTTTTACACTCTTCTACCAATTTATTGGACTCCACAATAGGTTTTGATTCATCTGTGTATTTTAAAGAACTTATAAATACTAGCCAGGGTTCTAATCCCATAGCATATACAAATACATTTTTAGGACTGAATATATCGACTAGTCGTTCTCCTTGCTTAAAGTCACTACCTGCTAGCCTACGTGACTGATCCATCTCTCGTGGCAACTTATCAAACATTAGTGGCCCGTATAACCAACTTAAGGGTGCTCCTTCACATTCCATTCCTAGAAAAAGTACATCTATATCACCTACAATAGCTTGAATTCTTTCATACACTTTAGGTTCTACATTACAAGAATCTGCAGCAAATAATACTTTCAATTTGTTATGTAACTCTACATGAAAACATAATTTTGATCTGATATCAATATCTGAGTGTTCTCCTATAAAAGGTAAGCCCGTAATGACACATCTATCTAACTCTATGGTTTCCATGTCATCCAATTCTATGACATTATGAAACCCTATTGCATTAAACATTAATTTAAGATTAGGGTCTTGTAGATTTCCCTTTCCTGAAGAAGGAACTACTATATTTTTTATGCTATGTCTTAATTGCAATAATGTCTCTAGAAGTACGTGATCTTGGTGATTATGAGTAATTAGCACATAATCTATCTCTTCTGGTAAATCGTTAATAGTATATCTATTTACATCTGTTTCATAACCATCATAACTAATCACTGGATCGACTAAAATTGAAATTTCATTGGTCTCTACCAATACGCAAGCATGCCCAAAGTATCTAGTTCTAATTCCTTCTCCTGTGTACTTCTTGTACTTTGGTGGAGCTTCTTCTGTAAAAAAGCTCTTGAAAAGTTCTTGTTGCTCGGGGCGGATTCCTAAATCCTTCATGATTTCCTGGTAACTCCCTGGAACCCTTTTCATTCTAAATAATTTATCGATTAGTTGATTTTTAAAATCAAGATCTAAGTGAATTAAATTAGCATCATTTAATCTTGGTGTACTTAACACAAATGATCGTGCATCGTCTGAGTCTACTAATTGTAATGATATAGATTGCGTTGACTCATCATAGAATTCGCTTTTGTACAATAATGATTCAAAAAATCTGAAGTTTGGTTTGTTATTGAGGTCATAGTATAACTCAACCATACCTTGTAAAATGTCAGGTACTTCTTTGTATAAAGGGTCTAAAGAATATCCTATTGCATTTTTCTGCAACATATCATTCAGATCATGGATTGCATTATACAATTCTAACATATTCTCTCTTTTGGAAAGTGTATTTTCAAATAACTCCTTTATCTCTTCTACTCTTCCTCCTTCATAATCTATAAAAGGTCCTCCTATCATTTCTGGTCTTTTAACCGCAGCGGCGTGCGTCTTAGGGTTTTTAATATAAGACTGCATGATCTTAAGGTGTCGCTCTTTTATATTCATTGCTGCTGTAGCAGGAGACACGAGATGTGACCAGGCATACCATCTATCAATTAAAGCTTCTATAGCTACATTTAGTTTTAGATAATAGTTTTTGTTGTCTTGTTTCATTGGAAAAATTATTTTAAAGTGATTATATGTTATTTTAAAAATTAGTAAGCACTAGAACGTTACACAAGCCTGTAATAAATAACTGACTGTGAGCTGTTTTAAAATTTAATTAATTCTATTACTGATAAAGCTGACTTCTATTTAGTGTAGAAGAATTGTTTTTATGTGAACTATTTATTTAAATAAAAGTAGTGCGCTAGATTAAGATTCTGTCTGCTACATTTTCCTCTACAACACTAGTATTTTGCCAAGACTGGTTTTCTATCTCTATGGCTAACTCTGCTATAGTAGGCTCTAAGAAAAGTTTAGTAATTTCTACTTTGACATCAAGCATTCGCTGAATATCTGAGGCGATCTTTACTGCTAAAAGACTATGCCCTCCAAGGTCAAAAAAGTTATCTTGTATTCCTATTTTGTCTTTTTGGAGTACTTTTTCCCAGATTGCGACTAATTGTTCTTGTAGTTCATTCGTTGGTGCTACATAAGCTATTTTTGTTGATAATTTTCCTTCATCCAACTTATTTAAAGCCTTCCTATCTATTTTCCCATTGGATGTTATTGGAAACTCATCTAGTGTAACAAAGTAGGATGGAATCATATATGCGGGTAGTATCCCCTTTAAAAACTTTCTTAATTCAGATGATTCTAAATTTTTATCAGATATTAAATATGCTACTAATAGTTTTTCAGTTGTATTTACTTCTTTGGCTAATACAACAGCTCCCTGAATATCTGGATGTCTTAATAAGGCATTTTCTACCTCACCCAATTCTATTCTATATCCTAAAATCTTTACTTGGTCATCCTTTCTTCCCAAAAATGCCAAATTACCATTTGGCAACCATTTTCCTATATCACCTGTTTTGTATAGTGTACTATTCTGGACAAATGGATTCTCTATAAATCTTTCTTGTGTAAGTGCTTCTTTATTGAGATAGCCTTGAGTCACTCCTACACCACCTATACATATTTCTCCTATAACTCCTTTTGGTTGCAAAGCATGATCTTGATTAAGTATATACACTTGCTCTTGATCCATAGGTATACCCACATCTAGGTTTTCATTCTCTTTTAAGATATGCCTAGATGACCATATTGTTGCTTCTGTAGGACCATATACATTGATACTCTGAAAATGTTCTTGTTTTAAATTATTATAGGTTTGACTATCCAATGCTTCCCCTCCAATTAGCATTACTTTTAGACTCTCAGGAAACGCAATTTTAGTATCGTATAATTGGATAAGCCTTGATGGAGTTAGTTGTATAATGTCTATTTGTTGTTCTTTTAATTTTTCCATAATCCTAAACGGATCATTAACATCTTTATCTGAGAAAAGATGTACTTCTTTTCCTGTACATAATCCTCCTAAAACCTCAAGAATAGAAATATCAAACGTAAAACTTGCTGTAGCCGCTATACTCTTATAAGATGTTAGATTTAATTTGGTATCTAAGTTTGGAATAAATGCTACCAAATTTCTATGTGATACCATCACACCTTTAGGATTCCCTGTAGTTCCAGATGTATATATTACATATAATAAATTGTCTGCTAAGATATTTTGGTCTTCTAATACTTGAGAATATTTTGATTTTTTATTTACAAAATCTTGAATAATTTCTTCATCTAAGCATATCTTATACTGACTATCATCTTTTATATATTGCTTTCTTTCTTCTGGATAATTTTTATCAATAGGTACATATACAGCCCCTAGTTTAATAATAGCTAGTATACTAATAATAGACCACTCATCGCGGGCTAGCATCATCCCTATTAAATCTCCCTTAGATATTTTATAAGTTGTTTGTATAAATAGTGCTAGTTGATTACTTACTAAGTCCAATTCCTTATAGGTATAGGCACTTTTTTCTACGACCAGTGCTATCTCATCAGGTGAGTTTTTAACTTGTTGAGCAAATAAATCTAGTATTGTTTTTTCAGAGCCTTTTTTCTTCTCATTCCCATACACTTCTAGTAATTCTTTCTTTTCATCTAATGAAAGAATATCGTTATTACTCATCTCTTTTTGCGGATTGTTCAAGTAGCAATGAAGCATTTTATCAAAATATCCATGGAGTCGCCTTAAGGAAAGGTTGGATGTAAGCTTTCGCGAAAGCTTATAATCAAAATTTAACGCTCCACCCGTAGCACTCAATGTTAGGTCTAGCATGGTATTGGTAGACTCGTAAGATTGATTTTTAAGAAATTTAAATTCTTCCTTGTCGTTTTCTTGAACATCTGCCCCAAAATCATCATAGATATGAAAATCTATAAAGTTAAAAAGCACATCAAAAAATGGATTCTTTTCGTCTGTTCTCTCATTTAAAATTTTTGATATTTCAAAGAGCGGCATTCTATCTTTACCTTTTAATTGAATTTGTTGCTTTTCTATCCCTTTAAAATACTCAATCCAAGTTGCTTCCTTGTAATTTTCAAAGTTTATTCTAACTGGTAGTGTATTCAAAAAACACCCTAATATTTTATCCCCATCTTCAACGATGGGTCTATTATTAGATACTAATCCAACAACAATATCTTCTTCATAGGTAAGCATTTTTAAAGCATACATATATGATCCAAACAGCACTGATTTTAAAGAAATGTTATCTTGACTCGCACGCGCTTTAATGGTATTTAAAAAAGTGGCATCATATCTTTGCATGTAATGATCTGTAGTTCTAGTCTTAGAAAAAATATCTAAGCGCTTATAATCAGACAATTCATCCTTCCAAAATTGAATGCTTGGAGTTCTTTTCTTTTCTATGATCTCTTGAGCAACAGCTTCTTTATAACTATACTCAAGAGTATTTATAGTATACTGCTCATTTTCAATTAATTTATTATAAATATCAAAAAGTTCTATATTAAAAGACGCAACACTCCAACCATCTAGTATGGCATGATGAAATTGAAATACAAAAACACTTTCCGTAGATTCAATATCTATAATGGTGGCTCTCCATAATGGAGCCTTTGTAAGATCAAATGGATTTTTACGCTCCTTCTGAACAAAATTAGTAATGTGGGCCTCTTTTTCTGATGCTGTTTTAAGAGAAATATCTTGATATTCTATTTCAACAGGTATCTTATTATAAACAATTTGCACTTGTTCTTCATAACTCTCTACATCAAATGAAGTCCTTAGAATACTATGCTTGTTTACCATTAATTGAAATGCCTTTTCAAAAGACATTCTATCTAATTTTGGTATTTGATAGACAAATTGATCGTGATATACCGCGCTTCCAGGATTAATTATAGAAGAAAAAACCATCCCTTTTTGAATATCACTCATCGGGTAGACATCTTCAATAGCAGCTGAATCCTTTATAGAATCAAAAACTTCTTTTTTAAGAGATTTCAATTCTTCTTGCACCTGATTATATAACCCTTCATCTTGAATGCTATCTCTCTGATGTATTAATTGTTGTGATAATTCTGATATGGTTTGATATTTATATAATAGATCAACTCCTAGACGAACATTAAAATATTTATTGATCTTACTTATAAGTCTAATAGCTACGATAGAGTCTCCTCCTAATTGAAAGAAACTATCTTCAATACCAACCTTCTCATATCCTAGTACATCAATCCATAAATCTACCAATGCTTCTTCTATTTTATTTCTAGGAGCCACGTATTTTTGAGATGACACCTCATCTAAAGTTGGTTCTGGAAGGGCTTTTCTATTTAATTTCCCATTAGCTGTAACAGGAATTTCAGATAATTCAATGATTAATGAAGGAATCATATATGATGGTAAATTATCCTTTAGATATTTATTTAGGATATCAGTATGACATCCTTCTTTAGGAACTACATACGCTATTAAACGTTGATTGCCTACTTGATCTTTTTTTACGACTACAACACTTTGTTGAACAATCTCAGACTGTTGTAGACTATTTTCTATTTCACCAATCTCTATTCTATTTCCTCTAATTTTTATTTGGTTATCTATTCGACCTATATATTCTATACTTCCATCTGGCAACCATCTAGCGAGATCTCCTGTTCTATAGATTCGTTCTCCTTTTACAAAAGGACTTTCTAAAAACTTCGTTTTGGTCAATTCTGGTTTGTTTAAATATCCTTGAGCTACTTGTATCCCTTCTATAATAAGTTCTCCTATTACTCCTATAGGTTGTAATTTTAAATCTTCATTGGTAATATAGATAGAGGTGTTGGCGACTGGATATCCAATAGAGACTGAAGTGTTTACTCTTTTACTATCGGAAAGATTGATGGCAGTTACATCTATTGCAGCTTCTGTTGGACCATAATAATTATGTATCTCTGTTGTTAAGAATAATTTTTTAAAATCTGTAACAACCTGTTCTGGTAATGCTTCACCACTACACACTAAATGTCTAAGAGAGTTACAAGTATTTATAGATGCTTGCATTAAAAAGACACCTAACATAGATGGGACAAAATGAATAATGCTAATAGCGTATTCTTCTATAATTTCTTCTAAATACAGAGGGTCTTTATGACCGTCTGGCTTTGCGAAAATCAATGTAGCTCCTGTAATTAAAGGCATTGTTAGCTCCCACACAGAAACATCAAAAGTATATGGAGTCTTTTGTAGAAGTTTATCTTTATTTGTGATTTCTAAATCGTCTCTCATCCATAATAAACGATTATATAATCCCGCATGATTATTTAAAACTCCTTTAGGATTTCCTGTAGATCCAGATGTATATATAACATAAGCAATATCTTCAGGCAATACTTCTGGTGCCAAAAACTCTTCCTGTATAGATGATAAATTATCTATACATATACGTATTGTATTTTCATCAATACATGTAGTATATCCGCTATCCTTCTGAATATATTCAAGCCTTTGCTGTGGATAATCTGGATCTATTGGAATATAGGTTGCTCCTAATTTTAACACGGCTACTATTGCTATTTGCATCCACTCACTACGGTGTAATTTTATAGCAACTAAATCTTGTTTTTGTATCGAAAATTCATTTTTAAGATAAATAGCCATTTTATTAGACAGGCTCTCTAACTCATTAAATGTTATTTTTTTATCATCAAAAATAACAGCTATAGCATCTCCATTATTTTCTAATTGCTCTTTATAAAGATCTAATATTGTTTTATTTTCAGGATACTCTTTTCTTGTATTATTAAAGGTATGTAATAATCTCTCTTCTTCTTTTAATAATATATCTATTTCACCTATTGTTGAATTTGTATTACTTAAAAGTTTCTCAAGCAAGTTTGTGTAATGAGATAAGAACTTTCTAATTTTATCTTCTTCATATACATCTGTGTTATAAATAACATTAAATGAAAGGTCATTATCCGAATTCTGAAAACTAATTTCTAAATCTAATTTTGACTTACAAATTCCACCATCAATAATGGATACTTCCCTTCTCTCATCTTGATTTACAACTGACGATTCTGTACTTGTTTCTTGAAAATTTAATAAGACATCAAAAAGCCTATTTCTACTGGCATCATTCTCTAATCCTAAATTCTTTATTAATTTATCAAAAGGATACTCTTGATATGTATATGCTTCTAACGTTGTTTCTTTTATTCTATGTAGAAAATCAATAAAATTTTGATTTGGATCTATTTGATTTCTGAACAAAATAGTATTTACGTAAAATCCTATTTGATCTTCTAGACTAGCTTGACTTCTACCTGTAACTGGAGAGCCAATTATAATGTCTTTAAGAGAAGTATATTTATGAAATAAAATATTCCAACTTGCCAAAATACCCATGAAAAGACTAGCTCCCTCTTCTTTACATCGTTCTTTAAATTGACGTACTACTTCAGTAGGTAAATAGACTTTCAATGATCGTCCGTTATGACTCATAATACTTGGCCTTACCTTATTTGTTGGTAAATCTATAATACTAGGCTCATCACTAAATTTTTTAACCCAATATTTTTCTTGAGCTAATTGCTTTTCATTATTAGACTGATCTTTCTGCCAGTAAGCATAATCCTTATATTGAATTTTTAATGGCTCAACAGTAATAGTCCGACCTCCTACATAAGCCTCATAATATTCTAGGATATCTTTTGTTAGTACTTTTAAAGACCATCCATCACTAATGATATGATGCATATTAAAGTATAGAATATACTTTGCATCTGAAGCTTTTAGAAGACTTACTCTCAATAGCGGCCCATACTCTAAATCAAAAGGTTTATAAGAATCATTCTTTATATACGTTTCTATATATTCTAGTGTATTGGTCTTCTGGCTACAGTCTATATATTGAATATTAAAATCTATTTCTTCGCTAGATAATACTCTCTGTCTTACTTCTCCAGAATCTAAGCTAATAAACACAGTGCGTAATATCTCATGTTTATCAATAACAGATCTTATAGCTTTCTCAAAACTATCAAGATCATAATCTCCATCTAATTCTCTCTGAAAAGGCATATTATATGCTACAGAACTTTCTGGAAATTGACTTAGAATCCATAATCGTTCTTGAGAAGAAGAAAGAGGATAATACTCTTGTTTGGGTGCATTAGGTATTTCAAGGTCATTCTTTTGAGATATGAAACTTTGGAAATACGTAATAATCTCTTTCTTATATTGTCGTATTAAATTGATATCATTTTCTTCTATATCTAGATCATCTACTTGAGCTATTTCTAAGTTTTCGCCTGAACAACTTAAAAGAATTCCTTTTAATCTTAAGTCTTTTATTAAATTTTGAATTATATCCATGGTATCTTTTTTATTCTGAGGTGTAACATATATTATTTGTGTAATTAGAATTGATTATTCTAAAACCCTCACCTCAGCCCTCCCCTATTTAAAAGGGAGGAAACTAAAGTGATTCGGTCATTAATCAATACAGCTTTGTTTAGTAAAAGAAGTAAACCTCTCCTTCTAATAAGCTACACTGAACTATTAAAAGGCCCTTATTTTAATGACCCTATAAATCGATATTTCATTCATACTTTCGTACCAACAAAACCATTTCTAAATAACTATCTTTTTTAAATCTTTCTTGTATTGAGAAGTCCAAATAGTATTTTCAACACTAATAGCTAAAAATGCTATTGTTGGATTTACAAAAACCTGTTGAATATTAAATTGAGCATTAAATTCCTTTTTAATTTTAAAAATAAGATGCATTGCCTTGAGACTGTTACCTCCTAACCCAAAGAAATCATCAGTAATACCAACTTTTTTAATACCTAAGACCTCTTCCCATACTTCTACGAGTCGTTTTTCTATGTCTGTTGTTGGTGCTACATATTCTTGTTTAACAAAATCTTCAGATTTTATTTCAGGAAGGGATTTCTTATCTATTTTTCCCGTTGGAGTTAATGGAAAAAATTCAATAAATTTATATACTCCTGGAATCATAAACTGAGGTAATTCAGATGTTAAGATCTTTTTAATTTCTGCTTTATCAATTTCTATTTGTTTTCTTATGTATGCGGTTAAATATTGGCTTCCTTTAAATTCTTTAAGTAACACTACTGCTTCTGAAACAGCATTTATACTTTCTAATTTGCGTTCGATTTCAGCAAGCTCAATACGCAATCCATTTAATTTTACCTGAGTATCTTTTCTTCGTATAAATTCAATTTCACCGTTAGGAAGTAATCTTCCAATATCTCCTGAGTAATAAACCCTACCATCTGAAGTAACAGGATCTTTTTTAAATACCTTTTTTGTCTGTTCATCTTTGTTAAGATATCCTAAAGACAAATAATCGCTCTTATACACTATTTCACCCTCCTGATATACTCCTAATTCATTGTCATTTTCGTCTAAAAGATATGCCGTTGTATTTAACACTGGTTTACCTAAAGGAATATTATTATTGTTTAAAATAGAATCATGGGATAAAAATTTCTGTAAAGTAATTGTTGATTCTGTAGGCCCATAATCATTTATAAATAACGCCCCTTTTTTGAAGTGCTTTTTAAAATATTCAAAATCCAAGGCATGACACGCTTCTCCACCCATATCTATGATCCGAACATTTTCAAAGACAGTTCCCTCACTTACTCCTTTTAAAAAATATCGATACACTGTTGGTACCATGTGAAGTATCGTTATTTTTTCTGACACTAACCAATTAGATAAATTTGTTAATGCATCGTATTCATGAAGATTATATATAGAAAGCTTTGCTCCATTTAGTAATGCTCCATAAATGTCCTTTACAGATGCATCAAAACTATAAGTGGGCAATAAACTTACAATGTCTTTTTCTGAAAGATGAATGTTATTCGTGTATACTCTAATAAAATGTAATACATTTCTATGATTCTGAATCACTCCTTTAGGATTGCCTGTAGAACCCGAAGTATATAATATGTATGCCTCTGTAAATGGGTCAATTTTAATATTCAAATTAGGAATATCATCAATATCTTTTTCTGATGAGACTACCATAATTTTCATATCTGGTAATGAAGAAGATAGATCATTAGCCAATTGTTGCGTATCCGAAGTACATAAAATTAAATCCACGTTAGAATCTTCTAACATATATTTAATTCTATTTAATGGATAATTTGTATCTATAGGCACATACGCATTACCTGTTTTAAGAGTTGCTAGCATTGTTAATACAGCGATATCTTTTTTATCTATTAATAAAGCAATTCTATGATGACCCGTAGCTACCTTATTTATAATATCGTTAGCTACTTTGTTAGCATTGTTATTAAGAGTTCGATAGGTAACTGATGTATTTTTTATACCAATCGCTACCGCTTCTGGTGTTTTACAAACTTGTTTTTCAAAACGACTTATAATGCTTTGGTATACTTCCTGATCCTCAAAAAATTGAAAATCATTAGTTGGTACCGGATCTTCCTCTTCATATAAAAATTTCTTGAATACGCTTATATCCTTTATGGATTGACTTGTATTATCAATCGCTTGATTTAGTATTGAAACATATTCTTCTATCCAATATTGAATACTCTCTTCTGCAAACAACCCTTTGTCATATACACAATTTATACAATAACTATTTGCATAACTCTTAAAATAAAACTCTATCTCAAATTTAGGTGGTGTGTTAAATTCTCCTTGAATCGAACTAAAATCTTTAATATCGTTATCAGATTTTAAATCAAAATCTAACATGTTTAAAAATATTGGACTCATTGGAAAATTACTTTGAAGGCTTTGTACTCCTAATTTTTCTAATAGATGTTCAAAAGGATAATCTTGATTGACCAATCCACTTATCAAGGTCTCATGCGTACTATGTAAAAAATCTTTAAAAGAACTTTCTTTGTCCAACTGATTCCTAAGCATTAGTGTATTTAAAAAACAACCTACTACATTCTTTAATTGATAGTGATTTCTATTTGCTACAGGAATTCCTAAGATGATATCCTTCTCGGACGTTAACCTATTTAAAAGAATATTTACAGATGCAACAAATAATGAAAATACGCTTACCTTATGTACTCTTGTAACAGCATCAATTTTATTTTTTAGTTCTTCATTTAAAAAAATAGTGTGATAGCCAGAAACCGTAGTGTCGCTTTTACTATTTCTATCATAATCTGCTGGTAATTGTAGGTATGGTAAGCTTCCTGATAGTTTAGTAGACCAATAATCTTCTTGTGTACTTAAAGATTCGTTTGTTATAATTTGATTTTGCCAATGTGCAAATTCTTTATATTGAATATCTAATTTTGGAACTTCTGGTTCTTTTCCGTCAATTCTTGAATTATAAATAGCCATTAAATCTCTAAAAATAACCCCCATAGACCAACCATCACTAATAATGTGATGTTGATTATATAAGATATCATACCCATTTTTGGTTTCGAGTAATGCTATTTTAAATAATGGAAATACTTCAAAATTAAATTCTTTATCAAAAACATCCTTGCTTGCTTGCTCTATCTCATCCACTTTATATACTGGACATTTTATAGGAGTTGGCTCTAATACCTTTTGCTTTGGAACACCATCTTTTTCTAAAAAAACGGTCCTTAACATTTCATGCCTACCTATCAATTCGTTAAGCGATTGCTGAAAAATCTTAATATTAACCTCTGGAATCCATTCCACTCTATTGTGCATATTGAATTCTATGGATCTACCCTCTATTTTATAAAGCAACCAAAAACGAAGTTGTGTCGGAGATACATCATAGTATTCTTGAGGTTCTAACGTTTCAATTTTATTAAATTTCTGTTTTGAAGATTTAGCAATCAAATCTGCATGAGAGACTAAAGTTGTATGTTGATATAAATCCTTTATATTTAAGTTTACCTCAAAATTCTTGTTATACTCATTTATTAGCTTTGTTAATATTAAACTATGCCCCCCTAAGGAAAACAAATCATCTTCAATGCTTATTTTTTCTGCACCGAGAACCTCTTTCCAAATCACCACCAATTGTTCTTCGAATTCATTTGTTGGTGCTACATATTCATTTCTTATAAGATCTTCTTGCGTAATTTCTGGTAAAGCAGTGTTATCTAACTTACCATTTGAAGTTAAAGGAATCCTCTTTACCGCCACATAATAACTAGGAATCATATAATCTGGCAGTTTACTTCTTAGCGCACTACGTAGTATCTGTCTATCTATTTCTTCATCACTCACATAATAAGCCGCCAATGCTTTATCTCCTTCAATATCAACATCAATAACAACTGCTTGATCTATTGATTTTACATCTTTTAGTATGTTTTCAATCTCTCCTAACTCTACTCGATATCCTCTTATTTTTACTTGATTATCTTTTCTTCCACAAAACTCGATCATCCCATTTGAAAGCCATTTTCCTAAATCCCCAGTTTTATATAATTTTCCGCTTTCGCGAAAGCGATTAACAACAAACTTCTCTGCTGTTAATTCTGGTTGATTCAAATAGCCTCTTGATAGCCCTAATCCTGAAATACATATTTCCCCAATAACACCTAAAGGCTGTAATCCTTCCTCTTCTGAAACAATATATATTTGAGTATTAGATATAGGAGTTCCTATTGGAATACTTTCCCCTAAACGATTCTGAAGATCAAAACTAGTCGTAACAACTGTATTTTCTGAAGGCCCATAATTATTGTAAATTTTAAGATGAGTTGCCTTTTGAGATAAAGACAAAGCTTCACCTCCTGTTAGTATTTTTGTTCCGTCTAATGCTATATTTTGAACTGATAACTCTTCACATATCTTCGTAGGTAAATAGGCATGTGTGATCTTATTTTCATTTAAAAACCCAGCTAAAGAATGTACATCATATCTAATTACTGAATCCGAAATTGGATATAAAGACCCTCCTGATACTAAATAAGGATAGATTTCCCAAACAGAAGCATCAAATCCAATACCAGCATATAAACTCCCTCTACTGAATGCGTCCAAGTTATACGTTTCAATATGCCAAAAACATAAGTTTGATAAACTTCCATGTTCAATCATTACTCCTTTTGGCTTTCCTGTAGATCCCGATGTGTAAATCACATAAGCTAAATTTTCTGGATTGATTACAATTTCAGGTAGCTCACTAGAAATCAATTTGTTTTTGCTGAAAGATGCTAGTTCATCTTCATCTATGGTAACTTTACTGTTACAATCTTGTTCTATAAAGCTAATACGTTCTTCTGGATACCCAGGATCAACTGGTACATAGGCACATCCTGTTTTTAAAACAGCCAATAATGAGATGACTAACCACTCACTACGATCTAATTTTACCGCAATTAAATCTTCTTTTTTGAGGTCATAATTAGATAACAAATACTGTGCTAATTGATTAGATACAACATCTAATTCTTTATATGTAAGCTCCTTATTTCCAAATATAATAGCAACTGCTTCTGGTGTCTTTTTAGCTTGTAACACAAATGATTCTACAATAGTTTTATTTGGGTAATCATTAGCAGTTTCATTAAATTCAATCAATAATTGAGACTCTTCTGCTGGAGTGAGGTAGTTAATTTTAGTAACTTTCTCTTTTGAAACCTTGATTGCTTTTGCTAAAAAATTCTCAAGATGAACTCGTAACCGTTCTATAAATTCTAATTCGTAAAGATCTGTATTATACTCTATTTGTAAGAGTAATTGCTCTTCGACTTCTATGAAAGCAAAACTGAGATCAAACTTACTAAATGACTTCTCTATTTTTTGATATGGTGTAACTTTCAGGTCATCCAAAATCAGATCATCATAAGGAGTTACTACTTTTTGCTGATTTTGAAATACCACTAAAACATCAAACAATGCAGATCTACTTATATCTCTTTTTATATCTAACTCCTCTACCAAACTATCAAAAGGATAATCTTGATGAGAGTAGGCATCTAATAGTGTGTCTTTCTGTATTGTTAGTAATTCTTCAAAACTAATATCCTTTTCAAATTTAGTACGGATCGCTAGTGTATTTAAATATAAGCCCACTTGATTTTCTAAATCACTGTGTTCCCTACCTGCAACTGGTGTACCCAGAATAATATCTCTGGTGTTTGTATATCGCGAGAGCAACCCATTAATACTAGCCATTAAAACCATAAATAGTGTTACTCCTTTTTGTTGAGCAAATTTATTAAGTTGAAAGGTTAACTCCTTAGAAAATAAGTGATCTACCCCTGAACCATGATAGGTTTTTATTTGGGGTCTTACCTTACTAAATGGTAACTCTAACAATGGTAATTCTCCAGAAAATGTGTCTAGCCAAAAGGTTCTAGTATTTTCTATTTTTTTTTGTCTAGTTGTACTGTGTTGCCACTCTGAATAGTCTTTATATTGAATTGGTAATTCTGGAAAAACTATTTCTTTTCCTGACATCAGTGTGTTATAAAATTCAATAAACTCTCTAGTTAATATTTCCATAGACCATCCATCACCTATGATATGATGCATATTAAACATCAAAATATAGCGGTCCTTTGAAACACTAACAATTTCTCCTATAAATAAAGGCCCTACCTGTAAATTAAAGATATGCTGTCTAAAAGTATTTATGTGGGCTTCCAAAATAGTATCACTTTCAAACGTGCTCATATCTGTATATCGTAGCTCACTTGTATATATTTCTTGTGGAATGATATACTGTCCCAGTACTCCGTCTGCATCTTCTTTAAAAATAGTACGAAGACTCTCGTGACGTTGTATCAGTTTAGTGAAAGCTAATGAGAGCTTCTCGATAATAACAGTTCCCGTAAATTCAAAAGCATAAAAAATATTATATGCTATATTACTTGTTTCAAACTGACTTAATGTCCACAATCGTTGTTGTGATGAAGTAAGTGCATAATAATCCTTGTTTGGTGCTTTAGGAATAGACTCTAAAGAAGAAAGCAACTCAATTAACTCACTTTTATGCTCCTTAATTTCATCAATAATCTCAGAGGTTAATGTCCCTTTAGGCGCATTAATCTTAAGGCTTCCATTTACAATCTTAAGTCCAATTTTTAATGACTGTAATTTGTGTATTAAATGTGTTATCACTATATGTTTTTTTTTAAATTAAGCTGAAATGCAAAAATTATTTCTACAGTTATGGCGTCATCATTATGCTACTTAAAAAAGTAGATTATAGTAATTACCATTTAAAATTATTAGTGTCTACTACCCTAAAACCCTCACTTATTTTAAGAGAGGGAACCAAAGTGATTCGTGTCATTAATCAACACGGCTTTGTTCAAAAAAGGAGTAGCACCTCCCCTTAAGTGTAAGCCACACAGAATCTTTAGATGGTCATTATTTTAAAGACCTATCAAACTTTTAATTTGTTGACTTGATATCAACAAAATTCTTTTCTTAAATAATTATCTTTTTTAAATCTTTTGTGTGCTGAGTATTCCAAACAGAGTTTTCAATACTAACAGCTAAGAATGCTATTGTTGGATTTACAAAAACTTGTTGAATATTGACTTGAGTATTAAACTCATTTTTAATTTTAAAAATAAGATTCATTGCCTTTAAGCTATTACCTCCTAATTCAAAGAAATTATCTGTAACCCCTACCTTTTTTATTCCTAGAACCTCTCCCCACATTTCTACGAGTCGTTTTTCTATATCGGTTTCTGGCGCTACATATTCTTGCTTAATAATATCTTTTTCTTCGATAGTCGGCAATGCATTTTTATCTACTTTTCCATTAGGTGTCAACGGAATAGCATCAAGTATTACGTAGTAACTCGGAATCATATAATCAGGTAATTGACTTCCTAATGATACCCGTAATTTTTGTTTATCTATCGGCGAATTACTCACTAAATAAGTTACAATTACAGGATCATTGTCTACCTTGTTTACCATGACAACGGCCTTATCAATATCATTACAAGACATTAACACATGCTCTATCTCTCCTAATTCTATGCGATAGCCCCTTACTTTTACTTGACTATCTTTTCTTCCCATATACTCTATCGTACCATTAAATAGCCACCTTCCTAAATCTCCTGTTTTATACAAACGCTCTCCTGGTACATATGGATGATCTATAAATTTTTCTTTCGTTAATTCTGGTTGATTTAAATAGCCTCTTGCGAGTCCTTCCCCAGAAATACAAATTTCCCCAACAACACCTAAAGGCTGTAATTCTAAATTCTCTGAAAGAATATAAAACTGTGTATTGTCCAAAGGTTTTCCAATAGGCACTGATCTCTTATATGAACCCTCTAACTTTAAGTAACTACTATACGTTGTATCTTCTGATGGTCCATATAGATTACGCATTTCAATTCCTGAGTGAGCAAAACGATCTGCTATCGTAAGAGGAAACGCTTCTCCAGCAAGATTGATCGCAACCGCATTTTTAAAAATTACTTTTTTATCCAAAAGTGTTTGAATAACAGACGGTACTGTATTTAATAAGACGTTACGCTCTGTATGTAAATAATCTCCTATTACCAAGCCATTGGATAACAATCGTATTTTCTTTCCAATGCTTAATGGATAGAAAAATTCATATACTGATAAGTCAAAACAATGAGATGTAACAGCATATAGTATATCAAAATCTGTATACTTAAATTCTCGAATTGCCCAATGTAACATAGCAACCGCATTGTTATGTGTAATCATTACTCCTTTTGGTTTTCCTGTAGAACCTGAAGTATAAATTACATATGCAAGGGCATCTGCTGTTACAGTTACTTTCGGTGGTTTATTTGGGATGTCATTTTCATTTGTAAATGCATCCAACAAGTCTTTATCTATAGTTACTTTACACTGACTATCCTCTTCTATATATGCTATTCGTTGCTGTGGATAATTAGGGTCAATAGGTACATAAGCACATCCTGATTTAAGTATTGCTAGGATAGCGATAAGCATCCATTCATCACGAGCTATTTTGACTCCTATTAAATCTTCACTATTGAGTTCATAATAACTCAGTAAATAATTAGATAACTCATTAGACTTTTCATCTAATTCTTGATATGTAAACTCTTTATCATCACAAATCAATGCAGTGCTATGAGGTGTCTTTTTAGCTTGTTTTACAAACAAATCAACAATTGTATTATTTTTTGGATATGTTATACTTGTATTATTAAGTTCATGTAATAAATAATGCTTCTCTGACTCTTTTAGATATGGTATTGTATCTAAAGACATCAATGGTGTTTTTAATATATTATGAAGCAATTGTTTAAAATGCGACATCAAGTTTTTAATCATATCGGCTTCATATACATCTGTATTGTATGTCATATCAAACGATAGATAATCCCCTATCTCCTGAAAACCAATCTCTATATCATATTTTGAAACTTTTTTATGAGAATCTGTAATCGTTGTGACATCCTCTTCAGAAATAATCATATCAGATGATAAATCTGTCGTATTCTGTAAGACCAACATCACATCAAAAATAGCGCTACGGCTTATATCCCTTTTTACGTCTATGGCTTCTACCAAATGATCAAAAGGATACATCTGATGTTCATAAGATGCTAGGGTCGTATTTTTTACTCTATTGAATAAAGAAACAAAGCTTTCTGAAGGATGTATCTTATTTCTAAGCGCTAGCATATTTACATAAAATCCTATTTGATCTCCTAAATCTGCGTGATCTCTACCAGCTACTGGACTTCCTATAACAATATCTTTTGCAGAAGTATATTTATAAAATAACACATTCCAAATTGATAATAGACTTATGAATAAACTGCCATTGTATTGTTGACTAAAATCCTTGAGTGCTGATGTATCCTCTTTTGAGATATACGTTCTAAAACCATTTCCATGATGTGTTTTTATAGAAGGTCTCAGTAAACTAGAAGGTAAATTTAATAATGGTAATTCTCCTGATAATAATGATGTCCAATAAGCTTTATCTATACCACTCTCATCCTGATCCAATTTAGATAATTGCCATGCAGCATAATCTTTATATTGGATATTAAGAGAATGAATAGCCAAAGGCGTTTCTGTCTTGAAAGATTCATAAAATGCTAAAACATCTTTTGAAATAACTGCCATAGACCATCCATCGCTAATAATATGGTGCATATTGTAATAAAAGATATAGGAATCATCTGCTGTTCTTAGTAGGCTTACGCGAAATAATGGCCCTACTTCTAAATCAAAGGAGCTATAAGCATCCTCATTTATATATCGCATCGCATCACCTAAACTATCAGATGCTTCTCTAAAATCAGTGTACCCAATTTTAAAATCAAGCACCTCAGAAGAAGTTATATATTGGCGTAATTCTCCTTCATCATTTAGTTTAAAAACAGTACGCAATATTTCATGTCTATCTATTACAGCTAATACTGCTTTGCAAAAGCAATCTATATCGTAATCTCCTTCCAAAACCGTATGAAAAGGCATATTATATACTTCAGATCCTCCATCTAATTGGCATAGTGTCCATAATCTTTGCTGCCCAGCAGATACCACATAACTTTCTGACTTAGGTATATTAGGTATTTTATAATGGGTAGTTACCTTTGCTTTTTCTAATAGTACAGCATGAGATTCTAAAGTTTGATTAGAAAACACCTCTTTTAAACTGAGTTTAATCTGAAAAATTTGATGATACTCATGTATTAATTGTGTCGCTTTTAAACTGTGACCTCCTAGCTCAAAAAAGTTATCAGTAGCACCAATTGTATGTTTCTGAAGAATATTACACCATAGGCTTGCTATTTTAACTTCTGTATCTGTTCTTGGCGCTATATATTCTTGTTGTATCGTATCAGCCAACGTCACTTCTGGTAATGATTTCCTATCTACCTTACCATTAGATGTTAATGGTATTGTATCTAATACAACGTAATAACTTGGCAACATATAATCAGGTAGCATCATACGTAATGACGCTCTTAACTGTTGTTTATCAACAAATGTCTTACTTACGATATATGACACTATTTCTTTAGCTCCCTCTACATCTTTAATGATGACAACTGCTTGAGTAATTTCATTATGATACAATAATGCATATTCAATCTCACTCAATTCTACACGATATCCTCTTATTTTTACTTGCGTATCCTTACGCCCCATAAAGGCAATCCTTCCATCTGGTAGCCAACGCCCCAAATCTCCAGTTTTGTATAAGATTCCGCTCCTGCCTGCCTGCGAACTAGGTTCGCAAAAGCGGTTAAAAACAAACTTTTCTGCTGTTAAATCTGGACGGTTTAAGTATCCTCTAGACAGTCCATCCCCTCCTAAACAAATTTCACCCACAACCCCTATAGGTTGCACATCTAGATTGTCTGAAAGAATATATGCAGTACTATTACTTATGGGATACCCTATTGGAATATCTTCCCCTACTTCTGGGATGGTATACGTAAGAGAAAACGTAGTGTTTTCTGTGGGACCATATCCGTTAATAATCTCTAATTCTGGATACGTACTCTTCAAAATGGCTATATGTTTTGGTGATAATTTATCACCTCCTGCTAGGACTGTAGATAATGGAGCAAATAATCCTATAGACGTATCTACTAGCATCTGAAGCCAACCTGCAGTAAACCACATCACATTGACATTTCTCTCTTTTATCTCACTAGATAACAGCTCATTATCTAGTAAAGTGTCTTTTGAACATAATACCAAACAACCTCCATTCAATAAGGTTCCCCAATACTCAAACGTAGTCGCGTCAAAGGAAAAAGCACCTGTACTTAATAAAACATCAGTAGTAGATAATTGATAAAAGTTTGCGGATTTTACTAAACGTATAATATTCTTATGCTCTACCATGACCCCTTTAGGGTTTCCTGTCGATCCAGAAGTATACATGACATATGCCAAGTTATTTGACGAATACTTAATTGCAGGTAATACATTAGAAATTTCTTCACTACTATTAAAAGCTTCAAGTACGTCCTTATCTATCGTTACTTTACACGCACTATCCCGTTCCATATACGCTATACGTTGTACTGGATAATTTGTGTCAATTGGCACATAGGCGCATCCTGCTTTTAAAATGGCTATGATAGAAATGATCTGCCATACGTTATTGTCAAGTTTTACGCCTACTAAATCTTCGATAGCAAAATCATAGTGTTTAAGTAAATAATTAGCTAGTCTATTAGATACCTCATCTAATTCTCTATACGTATATTCCTTATTTTTAAAAATAATTGCTATTGATTCTGGGGTCTCTTTTACCTGATCTACAAACAGTTCTACAATAGTTTTATCCTTAGGATATACTACATCTGTTTTATTAAAATCATATAGTAATTGTTGTCGCTCACTTTTTGTCGTATAAGATATTTCTGTAATACGACGGGTTGGTTTTGCAATACATTCTTTTATGAGTTCTTCAAAATGTGTTGCTATTTTTTCTACAAAAACAATATCATAAATATCTGTATTGTATTCCAGTTGTAACGTTAATTCTTCATGTTGATCGGAAAAAACAAAGCTAATATCAAACTGACTTACTTGGCGATGTTGTTTTATGTAAGGACTTATTTCTAAATCTATGCTAGCATCCTTATGTTCTCCAAATAAGTTTTGTTGATTTTGAAATACTACCATAATATCAAACAATGCTGACCGGCTAGTATCTCTTGGTATATCTAACGTATTTATTAAATCATCTAAAGGATATACTTGGTGTGCATAAGCATCTAAAAGGGTCTCTTTTTGAAGAGTTAATAGTGTATCAAAAGATGCCTTATCATCAAACTGTGTGCGTATGGCTAGTGTATTTAGGTATAATCCTATCTGGTTTTCTAATGCCTCTTGATCTCTTCCAGCTACAGGTGTTCCTAATACAATATCTGTAGTGTTTGTATATCTAGAAAGCAATGCATTCAAACCCGCCATTAATGTCATAAAAACGCTTACCCCATTATTTTCTGAAAAGGTGTGTACTTGATTACGTACTTCTTCAGAAAATGTATGTGTAAGATAATCTCCATTGTAGGTTTTTATTTTTGGTCTTGCTTTAAATGTAGGGAGTTCCAACACGGGTACTTCTTCTTCAAATTGACCTAACCAATATGCTTCAGATGCTACTAATTTAGATTGCCCTGCTTCTGTTGCTAGCCACTCTGCATAATCTTTATACTGTATGGAAAGCGTTGGTAATGTAATTGCTTCTCCTTTTACTAAAGAAGCATACACCATCATAAACTCCTTACTCAATACCTCCATAGACCATCCATCACTAATAATATGGTGCATGTTCAGTACAAGTAAATAATCATCTGTAGCCAACTTAACCAAACCTGCCTTCACTAAAGGCGCATTACTCAAATCAAAACAATGATTATTGTTTGCTTCAAGAACATCTGCAATCGCTGCTTCTTGATCTTTTACATCGCTCAAGTCTTGTTGTTCTATCAAAAAATCAACATCGCTAGAAGAAAGTATATACTGACGTACCTCTTCCTGATCATCGCGCATAAAACGAGTTCGCAAACTCTCATGACGAGCTATTAAAATAGAAAAAACTTCTTCTATTAGCGTAATATCCAAACTGCCTTTTAACTGAAAAACAGCTGGAATATTATAAGCGATACTCCCTTGTTCAAACTGACTTAATACCCAAAGTCTACGTTGTGATGAGGTCAAAGCATAACTTGGCTTATCTTCAGACTTCGGAATCGATATTTGCGTACTCTCTGTTAGAAGACCTGTAATTTCTGAAATAGTAGGATGTAAAAAGACATCTTTTACAGAAAGCTCTAGCCCTAATTCTTTTTTAATTTTATTGACGATTAAAGTGACTTTAAGACTATGACCGCCTAATTCAAAAAAGTTATCTGTAATTCCTATAGGATGCATTCCTAAAACTTCTTCCCAAATGGCAACTAGTTGTTGCTCTACCTCTGTAACTGGTGCTACATATTCATTTTTTATGAGATCTTCTGAAGCGATTACCGGCAATGCTTTTTTATCTACTTTCCCATTTGCTGTTAACGGTATCATATCTAATGCTACAAAATAGCTAGGCACCATGTAATCTGGCAATTCACTACGTAAAGAAGTACGTAAAACTTGCTTATCAACTAATTCATCACTAGTATAATAAGCGACCAAAACATCTTCTCCTTGAAACTCAGATACCGTCACAACGGCTTGGTTAATGTTATCTGTAGCTACTAATGTGTTTTCTATTTCTCCTAGTTCAATACGATAACCTCGTATTTTTACCTGGTCATCTTTTCTACCTACAAATTCTATATTGCCATCAGGAAGCCATCTTCCTAAATCTCCGGTCTTATATAAGGTTCCGCTTTCGCGAAAGCGGTTAAAAACAAATTTCTCTTTTGTTAATGCTGGTTGATTTAAATAGCCTCTGGACAATCCATCGCCAGAAATACAAATCTCCCCTACAACACCTAATGGCTGTAATAACTCATCTTCAGAAAGAATATAAATCTGAGTATTGGATACTGGAGTTCCTATTGGAATACTTTCACCTACACGATTTTTAAGATCAAAACTTGTGGTGACTACGGTGTTTTCTGAAGGACCGTAATTATTATAAATATGTAATCCTTGTTTTCCTTCTGGGAATTTAAGTGCTTCTCCTCCTGTTAAAATTTTTGTATTTTCTAATGTAATATCTTGAGCTATTAATGCTTCACAAATTTTTGTAGGTAAGTACGCATGTGTAATTGCATGTTCTTTCAAGAATCCTGCAAGAAGAGTTGCATCATATCTAACTTCTGAATCAGAAATTGGAAATAATGAAGCTCCAGATACTAAATAAGGATACATCTCCCATACCGAAGCATCAAACCCAATTCCTGCATAAAGACTTCCTCTACTGGATGGTGTAACTCCGTATACGTCTATATGCCAAAAACATAAATTCAATACACTTCTATGTTCTATCATGACTCCCTTAGGTCTTCCTGTAGAACCTGATGTGTAAATCACATAAGCCAAATTTGAAGGTGCTATATGTACTTTTGGAAGTGATGTAGGCAGGTTTTCTGTATGTAAAAATGAGTCTATGACCGCTTCATTTATGGTGATCACGCAATTACTATCCTCTTGAATATATTCAATACGTTGCTTAGGATAACTTGGATCAATGGGTACGTAAGCACATCCTGTCTTTAAAACAGATAATAGAGAGATGACTAGCCACTCACTACGACCTAAGATAACCCCAACAATATCTTCATTTGACAACTCAAAGTTAGAGAGTAAATAATGTGCCATCTGATTTGATAAGGCATCTATCTCTTTATATGTGAGTTGTTTTTTATTATACGTAAGAGCAATAGCGTCTGGAGTCTTCTCTACCTGCGCTGCAAATACTTCAACAATAGTCTTCTCAATATTATATGGTACTTTTGTATCATTAAAACTAGTGACCAATTGATGCGTATCTTCTTCAGTTAAGAAATTTATTTTAGTGATACTTTGATTAGAATTTTCAAGACAAGCTTTAAATAAATTCTCTAAATGACTTACTAAATTCTCAATAAAATTCTTCTCGTAGATATCTGTATTGTAATCCAGATGTAATGATAATTGATCAGTGGTTTCTGAAAAAATAAAACTCAAATCAAACTGACTTACTTGACGGTGTTGTTTTGTAAAAGGTGCTATTTCTAATCCTTTTATAGCCACTTCTTTTCCTCCAAATAAGTTTTGCTGATTCTGTAATACTACAATCACATCAAATAAAGCAGACCTGCTCGTATCCTGTTGAACATCTAATGTATCTACTAGGCTATCAAATGGATATTCTTGATATGCATACGCATCTAACAACGTATTCTTTTGAAGTTCTAATAACTCCTCAAAACTAAAGGTGTTATCAAACTGTGTACGTATGGCTAGTGTATTTAGGTATAATCCTATCTGGTTTTCTAATGCTACTTCATCTCTTCCAGCTACAGGTGTTCCCAATACAATATCTGTGGTGTTTGCATATCTAGAAAGCAATGCGTTCAAACCTGCCATTAATGTCATAAATAAGCTAACTCCTCGCTGCTCTGAAAATGTTCTTAACGCTATACTGAGCTCTTTAGAAAAATGATGGTTTATCGCATTTCCGTTATAAGTTTTAATTTTTGGTCTCGCCGTAAACGTAGGGAGTTCTAATATTGGTAATTCTCCATCAAATTGACCTAACCAATAGGTCTCAGATGCTACTAATTTAGATTGCCCTGCTTCTGTTGCTAGCCACTCTGCATAATCTTTATACTGTATGGAAAGCGTTGGTAATGTAATTGCTTCTCCTTTTACTAAAGAAGCATACACCATCATAAACTCCTTACTCAATACCTCCATAGACCATCCATCACTAATAATATGGTGCATGTTCAGTACAAGTAAATAATCATCTGTAGCCAACTTAACCAAACCTGCCTTCACTAAAGGCGCATTACTCAAATCAAAACAATGACTATTGTTTGCTTCAAGAACATCTGCAATCGCTGCTTCTTGATCTTTTACATCGCTCAAGTCTTGTTGTTCTATCAAAAAATTAACATCGCTAGAAGAAAGTATATACTGACGTACCTCTTCCTGATCATCGCGCATAAAACGAGTTCGCAAACTCTCATGACGAGCTATTAAAATAGAAAAAACTTCTTCTATTAGCGTAATATCCAAACTGCCTTTTAACTGAAAAACAGCTGGAATATTATAAGCGATACTCCCTTGTTCAAACTGACTTAATACCCAAAGTCTACGTTGTGATGAGGTCAAAGCATAACTTGGCTTATCTTCAGACTTCGGAATCGATATTTGCGTACTCTCTGTTAGAAGACCTGTAATTTCTGAAATAGTAGGATGTAAAAAGACATCTTTTACAGAAAGCTCTAGCCCTAATTCTTTTTTAATTTTATTGACGATTAAAGTGACTTTAAGACTATGACCGCCTAATTCAAAAAAGTTATCTGTAATTCCTATAGGATGCATTCCTAAAACTTCTTCCCAAATGGCAACTAGTTGTTGCTCTACCTCTGTAACTGGTGCTACATATTCATTTTTTATGAGATCTTCTGAAGCGATTACCGGCAATGCTTTTTTATCTACTTTCCCATTTGCTGTTAACGGTATCATATCTAATGCTACAAAATAGCTTGGCACCATGTAATCTGGTAATTCACTACGTAAAGAAGTACGTAAAACTTGCTTATCAACTACTTCATCACTAGTATAATAAGCGACCAAAACATCTTCTCCTTGAAACTCAGATACCGTCACAACGGCTTGGTTAATGCTATCTGTAGCTACTAATGTGTTTTCTATTTCTCCTAGTTCAATACGATAACCTCGTATTTTTACCTGGTCATCTTTTCTACCTACAAATTCTATATTACCATCAGGAAGCCATCTTCCTAAATCTCCGGTCTTATATAAGGTTCCGCTTTCGCGAAAGCGGTTAAAAACAAATTTCTCTTTTGTTAATGCTGGCTGATTTAAATAGCCTCTGGACAATCCGTCGCCAGAAATACAAATCTCCCCTACCACCCCCATAGGCTGTAATAACTCATCTTCAGAAAGAATATAAATTTCTGTGTTAGAAATAGGCTTTCCGATAGGTACAGATTGACCTATAAATTTTTGAGCATCATACTTATATATTGTTGAACTTATCGTAGTTTCTGTTGGTCCATATTTATTATAAAAATCAACGTTACTACCTAATCTCTCTGCTAATTCTTTAGGGCAAGCTTCTCCTGCACAAATAATTCTTCTCAAACCTTTGCAACTCTCTATATCTTGAATTTGACCTATATAGCTAGGTGTTGCATGAAAATGAGTAATCTTGTGCTTCTTTAATACTTTTGAAAAATTGGTAACGTCCATAATGTCATCTTTTGATACAATGACTAATGAAGCTCCATTTAGTAATGCTAAAAATAGTTGCTCGATAGAAGCGTCAAAAGCAATATTAGAGAAATACAATATATTCTCTGTTTTGTCTAATGCGTAGTACTCCGATTGATGTAACATATAGTTTACCAATGAGTCATGACCTACCATCACCCCTTTTGGCTTTCCTGTTGAACCAGAAGTATAAATTACATATGCTAGTTCTGAAATTTCTGTGGCAAACTCTCTAGGATATGTCGTATCTGACATTCTAAAATTAGTAAGTAATGCTTCATCAATAGTCAATTTACAATCACTATTGGATGTTATATATGTGATTCTTTCTTCTGGATAATTTATATCTATAGGTAAATAGGTACATCCAGCCTTAAGCACTGCAAGTACACTAATAACAAACCACTCACTTTTTTCTAATTTTATACTTATGATTTCTTCTTTAGAAACTTTATGGGTATTTACAATATAATAAGCTAATTGATTGGATAAAACATCTAGCTCTTGATATGATATGTTTTTATTATCACATTGTATTGCTGTTGCATCTGGTGTCTCCTTTGCTTGATTTAAGAATAAATCAATAACTGTTTTTTCTTTTGAGTATGTAACTTGAGTATTGTTAAAATCAACTAGTACTTGCTGCTTTTCTTCTTGTGAAAGAAAATCTATAACGTCAATTTTTTCTTTTGAGTTAGAAATTCCTATTTCTAAAAAACACTCAAGATTGTATATGATCTTTTCTATAAAGTCAGATAAGTAAATATCTGTATTATATCCTAGATTTAAATGTATTCTCCCCCCTACTTCTGCAAAAGAAAAGCTTAAATCAAACTTGCTAAATGACTTCTGTATATGATCATATGAAGATATTTCAATACCTTGAAGACTTACTTCTTCAGAAAATAATAATTCCTGTTGGTTTTGAAAAACAACAAGTGTATCAAATAATACAGATCTACTTATATCTCTTTTTATCTCAAGTTCTTCTACCAGACGATCAAAAGGATATTCCTGATGTGTATAGGCATTTAATAATGTGTTTTTTTGTATTGCAAGTAACTCTTCAAAACTTGTAGTTTGTTCAAATCTTGTACGAATAGCTAGTGTGTTTAGGTATAACCCAACTTGGTTTTCTAAATCACTATGCTCTCTTCCGGCTACGGGTGTTCCTAAAATAATGTCTCTCGTATTTGCATATCTAGAGAGTAATCCATTAATTCCAGTCATCAAAACCATAAATAATGTTGCCTCATTTTGCTGAGCATATGTATTAAGTTGAGATGTGAATGTTTCAGAAAATTTATGATAAATACTAGAACCATTATATGTTTTATGCTTTGGCCTAATCTTATAAGAAGGTAATTCTAGTACAGGTAATGCTCCTGAAAAAGTATCTAACCAAAAGGTTTTAGATTTTTCTAATAATGCTTTTCTAGTATCTGTGTTTTGCCATTCTGAATAGTCCTTATATTGAATAGGTAATTCTGGTAATATCACTTCTTGCCCTAAAGAAAGGCCATTATAAAGCACTATAAATTCCTTATTTAGTAGTTCCATAGACCAACCATCTCCGATAATATGGTGCATGGTAAACATCAATATATGCTTATGGTCGGCTACCTTAACAATCGATCCTATAAATAACGGCCCTTGAGCTAAATTAAAAGCTTGCATTTGCATTGCTTCAGAATAAGCTCTTATATCATGAGTAGTTGCATCACTTAAATCTACAAACTGTAAAGCTCCAGTGTAGGTTTCCATGGGAATTATATATTGACTTAGTTGTCCTTGCTCATCTTCTTTAAAAATGGTACGAAGACTCTCATGTCTTTCTATTAATTTAATATAAGCTAACGATAAAACATCAATATCTATTTCTCCCTTAAATTCAAATGCATTAAATATATTATATGCGGTATTGCCTGCCTCAAATTGACTTAATGTCCACAAACGTTGCTGAGAAGAAGTAAGCGCGTAATAGTCTTTCTTTGCTGCCTTAGGAATAGACTCCGAAGAAGAAAGCAATGCAACTAGCTCACTCTTATGCATTTTGATTTGATCGATAATCTCAGGAGTCAACGTTCCCTTAGGAGCATTGATTTTGAGATTTCCGTCTACTACCTTAAGTCCAATTTTTAATGACTGTAACGTATGTATTAAATGTGCTATCACGATATAATTTTTTCAAGTTAATTTGAAACAACAAAATGGTTTCTAGAGTTACGACGCTACTAGTATCAACTAATTATCAATTGATTGTAATTACAACGACCTAAGAAAAGGGCGTTAACAAGCATGGCTATTGTACATAACCATGCGTTTAAGAAATAAATGCTTGTTAAAAATGAAGGGGTTAAATCGTTATTTCATCCAAATTATCAGCTGTTTCTAGTTCTAATTGATTTTGAAAAACAATAAATTGTAATTTCTTAGAAACTCCTGTAATCTCTTGGGTTTCGTATAAATCTTGAATGGAAAAGCGTGTGTTATAGGCTTTATTGATTTTATTAATTAAAACCGTGGCTTTTAAACTATTACCCCCCAATTCAAAAAAGTTATCGGTAACACCTATTTTTTCTAGCCCTAGTACTTCTTCCCATAATTGAGCTAGTGTTTCTTCTATTTCGTTTGATGGGGCTACGTACTCACGTTTTATAACGTCATCAGAGCTCACAGGCGGTAGTGCTTTCTTGTCTATTTTACCATTTGGCGTTAATGGCATTTCATCCAGAAATACATAATAACTCGGTAACATATATTCAGGCAATTCTTGCCCCAATGACAAACGAAGTTCTTGTTTATCTATTGAAGATGCACTTACTAAGTAACTAACAACAACTAACTCGTCTTGTACTTTTGAAGCCATCACAATACATTCATCAATACCTTCTTGTGATTGTAATACATGTTCAATTTCTCCTAATTCTATTCGATGTCCACGTATTTTTACTTGACTATCTTTTCTACCTACATATTCTATAGTACCATTGGGTAGCCATTTTCCTAGATCTCCGGTTTTATATAAGGTTCCGCTCCTGCCTGCTAGCGAGGCAGGTTCGCGAAAGCGGTTAACGACAAATTTCTCTTTTGTTAATGCTGGTTGATGTAAATATCCTCTTGATATGCCATCACCAGAAATACAAATTTCTCCAATAACACCTATGGGTTGTAATGCTAATGCATCTGAAAGGATGTAAAACTGAGTGTTATGAATCCCCTTTCCAATAGGGACGGAACGATCGTACTCTTTTTCTACTCGATAGATACTACTATAGGTCGTATCTTCTGATGGGCCGTATAAATTACGTAAGGCAATTCCTGAATCTTTGAAATAAGAAGTAATGCTGGCTGGAAATGGCTCTCCTGCAAGATTAATTCCTGCTACATTAGAAAAATTAACTTCCTTATCGATGAGCATCTTTAATACAGAAGGAACCGTATTTATCAAAATATGACTATCCGTATCTATATAATCACTGATAGATAATCCACTATCTAATAATCGGATAGGCTTCCCAATACTTAAAGGATAGAAAAATTCATACACAGATAAGTCAAAACAATGTGACGTTACTGCATATAATACCTCAAAAGGAGTATCGCTAAATTCACTCGCAGACCAATGCAACATTGAAGAAGCATTTTTATGTGTAATCATGACTCCTTTTGGCTTTCCTGTAGATCCTGAAGTGTAAATAATATACGCTAAGTTTTCTGACGTTATATGTATTTTAGGCAATTCCTTAGAAATAGGTTCGGCTGTTTTAAAAGCTATGATCACCTCTTCATCTATGGTTACTTTACACTGACTATCTTGTTCTATATACGCAATGCGTTGTTCAGGATACTTGGTATCTAAAGGAACATAGGCACATCCTGCTTTAAGAACAGCCAATAATGAAATAAGTAACCACTCACTACGATCTAATTTTACCCCCACCAAATTTTCTTGCTCTAAGCTGTAAGTACTCAATAAATAGTGTGATAACTGATTTGATAACTCATCTAACTCTTTGTACGTAAAACTCATATCACCAGACATCAAAGCGGTAGCATCTGGTGTCTTTTTTACTTGATTTACAAACAGATCTACTAGGGTAGTATCTGGATACTCAACCGTTGTGTTATTAAAATCGTTGAGTAATCTAGACTCCTCCTCTGAGGTTAGATAATTAATCGTCGCTACTTTTTCTTGTGGTTTTTGAATAGCTTTGGTTAAGAAATTCTCGAAATGAATATTTAAACTTTCTACAAAGTCTAATTCATAAATATCTGTATTGTATTCTATGTGTAATGATAACTTTTCTTTTTCTTCTGAAAAGATAAAACTCAAATCATATTTACTAAATGACTTATCCATATTTTGATATGGAGTTACCTCAACACCATCTAAGACCAGGCCTCCAGACACCAATAATCCTTGTTGGTTTTGAAAAACAACCAGTGCATCAAATAACACAGACCTACTCAAATCTCTTTGTACATCAAGTGCCTCAACCAAACTTCCAAAAGGATATTCTTGATGAGAATACGCCTTCAATAAGGTCTCTTTTTGTATAGCTAGTAACTCTTCAAAAGTAGCAGTTTCTTCAAAAGCTGTTCTGATGGCTAGTGTGTTCAAATATAAACCTACCTGATTTTCTAAATCTGTATGTTCTCTTCCTGCTACAGGAGTTCCTAGGATAATATCTCTCGTATTTGCATATCTAGATAGTAACCCATTAAGACCTGCCATGAGTACCATAAATAAGGTCATCCCGTTTTGTTGCGCATAGGTATTAAGTTGGGACGTAGATTCCTTAGAAAATATATAATCTATACTAGATCCGTTATAAGTTTTAAGTTTAGGTCTGATCGTATTGGAGGGTAATTCTAAAATAGGCAGATCTCCAGAAAATGTATCTAACCAAAATGCTTTAGATTTTTCTAAAACTTCTTGTCTAGCATCGCTGTTTTGCCATTCTGAATAATCTGTATATTGAATAGATAACTCTGGTAATACAACTTCTTCTCCTTTACACAACCCATTATAAATGGTCATAAATTCTGTACTCAATACACTCATTGACCATCCATCTCCAATAATGTGATGCATGTTCAGCATTAAGATATGTTTCTCTTCTGCTACTTTTACAATCTCGCCAAGAAATAAAGGTCCTTTTTCTAGGTCAAAAGCATGTCTTTGAATGGTATCTGAGTGATCTTTTAGTACTTGATTTGTAGCATTACTTAAATCTACAAATTCTAATTTCCCGTTATATTCATTTACGGGGATGACAAACTGCCCAAGAACTCCTTGTTCATCTTCTTTAAAAACAGTACGTAAACTCTCGTGTCTCGCAACCAATTTATTAAAAGCAACTGATAGCTTCTCAAAAGATAGCGTTCCTTTAAATTCAAATGCTTCAAATATATTATAAGCAGAATTTCCTGCGTCAAATTGGCTTAATGTCCATAATTGTTGTTGAGAAGAAGTAAGTGCATAATACGCTTTCTTTTCTGCTTTTGGTATAGATTCTGAAGAAGAAAGCAATGCGATTAACGCACTCTTATGAGCTTTAATCTCATCAATAATCTCTTGAGTCAGAGCATCCTTTGGAGCGTTAATTTTAAGACTTCCGTTTACAACCTTGAGTCCTATTTTTGACGACTGTAGCGTATGTATTAAATGTTCTATCACGACGTAAGTTTTTAAAGTTAATTTGAAATGTATAAATGGTTTCCAAGGTCATAAGCATTACTATTGTGAACTAAACCACAATAAATAATGATTAAAAATGGATGAAAAAGATGTAAATAGTATGGTTATACAGAGAATCTGTATGTATTAAATAGTGAGTTCATCTACACTATCTACGTTTAATTGATTCTGGAAAATAATAAATTGTAATTTCTTAGAAACACCTATTATCTCTTGGGTTTCATATAAGTCTTGAATTGAAAATCTAGTATCAAAAGACGTATTGATCCTATTCACTAAGACAGTAGCTTTTAAACTATTCCCTCCTAATTCAAAGAAATTATCGGTAATACCTATGCCTTCAACGCCTAATACTTCTTCCCAAAGAGTTACCAACTGCTCCTCTACCTCATTGATAGGTGCTATGTACTCTTGTTTAATAATATCTTCTGTGCTTACCTCAGGGAGCGCATCTTTATCGATCTTACCATTAGGTGTTAATGGCAATTCATCTAGAAATACATAATAACTTGGCACCATATATTCCGGTAATTCTAAGCTTAAGGATACGCGTAATTGTTGTTTATCTACAGGTGAAGAACTCACTAAATAGCTCACAATCGTGTGGTCATCATTAATATTTCTTACGACAACAACTGCCTGATCAATATGCGCTTGTCTTTGTAACACATGTTCGATCTCTCCTAATTCAATGCGATGTCCTCTTATTTTTACCTGACTGTCTTTCCTACCTAAATATATAATCGTACCATCAGCTAATCTCTTCCCTAAATCTCCTGTTTTATATAAGGTTCCGCTTTCGCGAAAGCGATTTTCTACAAATTTCTCTGCGGTTAATCCTGGTTTATTTAAGTATCCTCTTGATAACCCATCTCCAGAAATACATATCTCCCCTGCGATTCCTATGGGTTGTAATGACAATTCCTCTGATACAATATAAAATTGTGTATTATCTATCGCTTTACCAATAGGGACTGATCCATTATAAGATCCTTCTACTCTATAATAACTACTATAGGTCGTATCTTCTGACGGCCCGTATAAATTACGCACTGCAATGCCTGAGTTTTCAAAATAATTAGCAATAGAAACTGGAAAAGCTTCTCCTGCAAGATTAATTCCTACAGCGTTTTGAAAAGATACTTCCTTTTCTATAAGTGTTTGTATCACCGATGGAACCGTATTAATTAATACATTCTTATCGATATCAATATAATCTTCAATAGACAATCCATTAGGTAATAAACGAATTTGCTTTCCAACACTTAATGGATAGAACAACTCATATACCGATAAATCAAAGCAATGCGATGTTCCTGCATATAGGATATCAAAATTTGTATTGCTAAATTCTCTTCGCGACCAATGCAACATAGAAGAAGCATTTTTATGAGTGATCATCACGCCTTTAGGTTTTCCTGTAGATCCTGAAGTATAAATAATATATGCCAAATGATCTGTATTAAAAGGCACTTTTGGAAGTGTATTTGAAATAGTGTCTGCATTCTTAAAGTCGCCTAAAACCGCCTGGTCTATAGTTACTTTACACTGACTATCTTGCTCTATATACGCAATGCGCTGTTCAGGATAATTAGTGTCTAACGGAACGTAGGCACATCCAGCTTTTAAAACAGCTAATAATGTAATCAATAACCACTCTGTACGCTCTAGCTTCACACCTACGAGATCTTCGACAGCTAAATCGTAGTGTACTAATAAATAATGAGCTAACGCATTGGATTGTTCATCCAAATCTTTGTACGTAAATCTCTGGTCTCCGAAAACAAGTGCCGTAGCTTCTGGTGTTTTTGTAACTTGAGCTACAAATAAATCCACCACGGTCGTCTCTGGATATGCAACAGCTGTATCATTAAAATCATATAATAATTGAGATTCTTCTGAAGACCCTAAGTAATTAACACTTGCTACAGGTTGACTTGGTGTTTCAATTCCTTCTAATAAAAAGTTAGTAAAGTGATAACATAAACGCTCTACGAAGTCTACCTCATAAATATCTGTGTTGTATTCTATTTGTAATGACAATTGACCTTTTTTCTCTGAGAATATAAAACTTAAATCAAATTGGCTTACTTTTCTTTGATACCCTTCATATGGACGGATACTTAATCCTTCTACATCTAAATGATCATCATCAAATATATCTTGCTGATTTTGGAACACAACAAGCACATCAAATAACGCAGATCTGCTAGTATCTCTTCCTAACCCTAATTTTTCTACCAATTGATCCAAAGGATATCCTTGGTGTGAATAGGCATTTAATAGTGTCTCTTTCTGCACGCTTACTAACTCTTCAAAAGTTGCTTCTTTTTCAAAGATGGTTCTAACAGCTAACGTGTTTAAGTATAATCCTACTTGGTTTTCTAATTCACTGTGCTCTCTTCCTGCCATGGGAGTTCCTACAATAATATTAGTGGTATTGGTATATCTGGATAGAATTCCATTAACACCCGCAATCAAGACCATAAACAAACTAGTGCTTTGCTTTTCTGAAAACATGCGCAAGTTGGCACTTGTATCTTTTGAGAAATCATACGTAAATGAATCTCCTACATAGGTTTTAATTTTTGGCCTCATTTTGTTTGTAGGAAGCTGTAACACGGGTATGTCTCCACTAAAAGTATTTAACCAATACTCCTCAGATATTTTTAAGGAGTTTGTTTGGGCTTCACTTCGCATCCAAGTGGCATAATCTTTATACTGTACGGTAAGTTCTGGCAATTGAATCTCTTTTCCTTGAACCAAATGATCGTAAATAGTCATAAACTCTTTACTTAATATCTCCATAGACCAACCATCACTTATAATATGATGCATATTAAAAAGCAACACATGTCTATCTTCTGATAATCTTACAAGAGTGACACGCATTAAAGGTGCTTCGCTAAGATCAAATTGGTATTTATAACTATTGATTACTCTTTTTTCTAGAGCTTCTTCTTGATCTTCAACATCACTATAATCATAGCAATCAATATCAAACTCAACAGCCAAAGCATCTACGACATACTGACGTACTTCTCCTTCATCATTTCTTTTAAAGAATGTTCTCAATACTTCATGTCTAGCAATAACCATATGGAATGCTTCTTTTAAGTTTGCTACATCTAGCGTCCCTTCCAGCTCAAACGAGCCTGGAATGTTATAGGCTCTATTCCCTCCTTCAAACTGACTTAAAATCCACAAACGATGTTGTGAAGATGTCAATACATAGTCTTCTTGTACGGGTACTTTTGGAATGGTACCATACGTACGATTTCCTAATGTAGGAATCATCATCGCTATGGTAGGATTAAGAAACATATCTTTTACCGTAATGTCATATCCTAACCTACTTTTTATCTTATTAACAACTAGGGTCATTTTAAGGCTATGTCCACCCAGCTCAAAGAAATTATCCATAAGCCCTATCTTTTCTATACCCAACACTTCTTGCCATATAGCAACGAGTTGTCTTTCTATAGTTGTTATAGGGGCTACATAAGTATTCTTAATTCTATCTTTAGACTGAATAGAAGGTAATGCCTTCTTATCTGTTTTACCATTAGAAGTTAAAGGTATTTCTGCTAATTCTACATAATAATTAGGCAACATATAATCGGGTAATTGCTTACTGAGTTTTAAGCGTAACTCTTGCTTATCAATAGGTGTATTTCCTACCACATAAGCTACAATCGCCTGCTCTCCTTCAACTTCTTTAACCACAACTACACATTGATCAATCATATCTTCAGAAGATAACGCAGAGGCTATCTCTCCTAATTCTATACGGTAACCTCTTATTTTTACCTGATCATCTTTACGACCTAAAAAGGTTATCGTGCCGTCTGATTCCCACTTGGCAATATCTCCTGTCTTATAAAGTTTTGCTCCCTCTATAAAAGGATGCGCTACAAATTTTTCTTTAGTTAATGCTTCTTGATGTAAATACCCTCTTGACAATCCATCACCAGAAATACATAATTCTCCAAAAACACCTATAGGTTGTAATGATAAATCATCCGATAGGATATACACTTCTGTATTAGCTACAGGTGTTCCTATAGAAATAATATCTTTTCCCAAATGGTTCTCATTCACTTTACACATGGTAGAACTGATAGTGGTTTCTGTAGGACCATATTCATTATAAAAATCAGTAACAGCACATAATTTTTTAGCTAAATTTTGAGGACAAGCCTCTCCACCCGCGATAATTCTTTGTAATTCTTTACATGAACTAAGATCATTTAAATGTTCTAAATAACTTGGCGTTGCATGTATATGTGTGATAGCGTATTCTTGTAACACTTTCGTGAAATCTACCGGATTAAGTATACGATCTTTAGATACGCCTACAAGTGTAGCTCCGTGTAATAGTGCTAAAAATATTTGCTCCATTGAAGCATCAAAAGCAGGGTTTGAAAATTGTAATACACGCTCTGAACTCATGAAATCAAAAGCCTTCCCTTGCCCTACAATATAATTGACCAAACTTCTATGCTCAATCATCACACCTTTAGGGTTTCCTGTTGACCCTGATGTGTAAATAATATATGCCAGGTTAATAGCTTCTAGAGAAATCTTAGGCAACTGTGTGCTATATCGGTCTTGTTTGGTAACAAAATCAGATATAACCATATCGTTTATAGTCACTTTACTATTACTATCATTTTCGATATAATCGATACGCTGTTGTGGATAATTAGGATCCACTGGCACATAAGCACCTCCTGTTTTTAAGATTGCTAGTAATGAAATATATAACCACTCGCTACGCTCTAATTTTACGGTAACTAAATCTTCTTTTTCAATAGAAAAGCCTGTCAATAAGTAATTGGCAAACTGATTTGAAATAGTATCCAATTCTCTATATGTAAACCTATTGTCATCAAATACTAATGCAGTAGCATCTGGTGTGTTTTCTACTTGTGCAACAAATAGATCCACAATAGTCTTCTCAGATGGATAAGTCACACTTGTTGCATTAAAATCATGCAATAGCATCTCTTTTTCTGATGTTGGAATATAATCTACTTCACTTAAAGGCTGTGAAGGATGTAAGATAAGACCCTCAAGCACATTCAAATAAGCCACTAAGATACGCTCCATAGTCGTATGCATAAAGATATCTGCATTGTAATCCCAATCTATAGAGATTCTTCTGTCCTGTTGATTCCCTACGGTATAATCTATCTGCTCATAAACAGTATTTACAACAACACTTATATCAAATTGTGACGCTTTATTATGTCCTTTTATAATTTCTATCTCCGCATCTAGCAATGACATACTCTGTATAGGAACGTTTATAAAACTAAACATATATTGAAAAAGCGGATGCGTATGTAACCCTCTTTCTGGATTTATTCTCTCTACAACTTTACCAAAAGGAGTGTCTTCTTGAGAATACGCGTTCAAACAAGTCTCTTTTACTTCTTGAAGCACGTCTAAAAGTGTACTATCATTTGAAAATGTGGTTCTTAAAGCGATGGTATTTACAATCATTCCTAACACTTCCTGAAACTCTTTATAACGTCTATTGGCTACTGCAGTTCCCACACAAATATCTGTATGGTTACTATATTTAGAAAGCGTTATTTTAAAGGCCGCCATCATTGTAATAAATAATGATACTTGTTGCTTTTCAGAAAACCGTCTCAATTTTTCAGAAAATTCAGATGAAAACACATAAGAAATAGTCCCTCCGTTTTTACTTGAAGTCTCTGGTCTATTATAATCTAACGGAAGTAATTGCTCATTAGAGAACCCTTCAAATTTCTGCTCCCAGAAATCTAATTTTTGGTTGAGTACGCTTTCGCGAAAGCTTTCTTTTTCCCAGTAGGCGTAATCCTTAAAAGACACTTTAGGCTTTTTAACCTCAAACGCTGGGTTTCTTTTTAATTCGTTATAAATATCTACGAAATCTCTAAATAAAATTCCCTGTGTCCATCCATCTAAAATTAAATGGTGCTCACAGAATAAAAGTACATTTTCTTGATGAGAAAACTTAAGTAGTTCAACTCTAAACAAAGGTCCTTCTTCTATTTCAAAAGAGATACTTTCTAGTTGATTGAGACGGTCAGAAATCACCTCTTCTTTTGCTGCTTCTCTAATTTCTGTGCAATCTACAACAGGAATTTTATACGCAAATGGAGATAGTATTTTTTGATAAGGTGCGCCCTCATGATTTACAAATACAGTTCTTAAAATCTCATGCTTTTCTATGAGTTTAGAAAATGTTTGTTCTAATACTTTTTTGTCAACACTACCTGTTAATCTAATGGCTCTAGACACGTGATATGAAGTATCTTCTGTATCTAATTGATTTAGAAACCATAACCTATCTTGAGCAAAAGATAATGGATAAAACTCTTGAACAGGGGCTATAATATTTTGAATTTCTTTTTTGTCAAGAGAAGGAACGAGTTCGCTGATCTCTTTTATCGTTGGAGATTTATAGAAATCTTGTAAAGATAGCTCAACTCCTTTCTGATCTCTTAAACTACTAATAAACTGATTTGCAAGTAGTGAATGACCTCCTAACTCAAAGAAGCTCACAGTCACATCTACCTCATCTAGCTTTAGTAACTCTTGCCAAATTGCTGCAATCTCCTTCTCTTCTTTTGTAGAAGGAAGTTCGACAACTTTATTTGTATTAATGGTTACAGGCTTTGGTAAATTTTGAATATCTATTTTACCATTAGGTAATAATGGTAATGCATCTATGATGACAAAATGCGTAGGGATCATAAAAGCGGGTAGATTATCTTTTAAATCTACTACTAATGAATTTATGTTTACAAAAGACTCATTAGCGACCAAATACGCAATTAAAATGGGCATTCCTTTCACCTCATCAATACACACATAACTATCTAACACATATGCATTTGCTTGTTGTATCGCTTGTTCAATTTCTTCTATTTCTATTCTGTAACCTCTATAACTTAACTGGTTGTCTTTCCTTCCAAAAAAGATAAGATTATTATGAACATCCCATTTTCCAAGATCACCCGTTTTGTAAATGCGTTTTCCATTTATATCTAAAAATGCCTGATCTGTAAGTTCTTTCTTATTCAAATAAGAAACAGCCAGTCCTATTCCCGAAAGTCCGATCTCTCCAATCGCTCCTTTAGGTAATATTTTTGTGCCATCTAGAAGATATACCCCTCTGTTTGTAATAGGTTTTCCAATAGGAAGTGAAGCATCTGCTTTTGTTACTTTATGATAGGTAGCACACACCGTACTTTCTGTGGGTCCATACGTATTATATACATTATAAACATCTATAAGTTGATTTACTTGATGGGGTTTTAATACGTCTCCCCCACTAATAAGTGTTTTAAATCTCAAATTATACTTCCTATGATTATCATTAAGATATTGTAACACAAAAGGATTGGTGCTTAATAATGTAACCTTGTAATATTCACATTCTTGAAGTAGCTTGTTAAAATCTTTTGTGTCATTTGCAATGACCAAGTTTCCTCCTACTGATAGAATTGGAAAAATTTCTTCAATAGACGTGTCAAAAGAAGTAGACGCTTGTTGTAAAACAACGTCCTGAGTATCAAGTTTAAAATAGTCTCTAAATGTCAATATATAATCATATAAAGATGCGTGATTAATCACAACACCTTTAGGCTTTCCTGTAGATCCTGAAGTGTATATGATATATGCTTCATTAGCAGGTTCTAATTGAACTGGTTTATAATTTTCTAAAGAAGTTCTAGCTTCTATAATAGTATCTATATTACACTCTATCTCTTCGGCTATTGTTTGTGAAGCCGTATCTGTTAAGATAAAGTCTAATTGAGCATCTTCAATAATGTATTGCTTTCTTTCTTCTGGATATGAATCATCAATGGGTACATATATAGCACCTGCCTTTAATGTCGCTAGAATTCCAACAATACTCTTTTCTGATCGTGAAAGCATGACTCCTATTTTTGCTCCTTTTTGAACACCTCTGATTTGCAAGTATGCAGCTACTGCATTTGCATATAGATCAAGCGTTTGATAGGTTAAAGAAGTTGTTTGATAGGTAACTGCCTTTTCTAAAGAATGATTGGAGAATGCTACTTCCCAAAGATCTAAAAAGGTCTCTTGAGGTCGCTCTTCATGCATCCCGTTTGAAATAGCTTCTATTTCTTGTAATTGCAATTCACTAGAAATTTGGATTTCTGCTATCGCTGTATTTTTAATGTCATTTAATTGTGTTAATACATTTACAAAAGAGGTAATCAATTGATTTGCTTCAAACTTAGATACATATTGTTCATTGATATCAAATCTAAAACTGATCTTTCTATCCATACCTTCAAAAACATGTATTGAGATAGGATCTTCTTCACTATCGTTAGATAAAGGAAAAATATCTGTTGTATTTTCTGAAAACTCAGCTTCATATTGCATACGCTCATATGACAATCGCACATCATATAGTTTTGAAGCTTCTTGAGATAAATTTCTTAAAATATCAGCTTGCTGAAAACGCTGATGTCTATAACACATAAAGAGTGTACTCTTAATTTCTTTTATAAAATCAATAACAGATACACTGGTATCTAGTGAAAGTTTTAACGGTAATAAGCTTAGGAAAGGTCCGAACGTACGTTTTTCGGCTGCATTTTTTCTATTTAATATAGGCATTCCAAGATTTACTTCCTCTGTATTGTAATATTTTGATAATACAATAGAGAAACACCCCAATAATAAATGAAAAATTCCTAATCGTTCTGTTTTTGCAAATTCCCAAAAAGCTTCATTTTCATTTTCAGATAACGCAATTTCAATATTACAATGACTTGTTGTTTTGTTTGTTCCTGTGTATATTAAAGAAGGTAATGCTGCATAACGATCTAACCAAAAATCCATATCATCAGAAAACTCATCAGAAGTTCTGTATGCCTCTTCAGAATTGATAAAGGCTTCATAAGAATAGGTGTTTTTCTCAACACAAGCATCATCATACAAAACATCTGTACTTAATTGCTTATAAATTCTATTGACTTTATTGTATAATAATTGGAAAGAAAAACCATCCGATATAATATGATGGAGTTTTGAGTACCATATATAAGAGGTAGGCGTTATTTTAATAAGCCACATCTTATATAGTTGCGTATCATTTTTAAGATCAAAAGGAATGACAAAATCTTCTTCTATTGCCTTGATTGCTTTTGATTGATCAGATTCTTCTAGATAAGTCAAAGCTGCATTTAGATCTGTATCCTGAATAGTATATGCTGGGAATCCACTCTTTTCCTCGAAAGCAAAAGAAAAGATATCATTTTCCTTTGCTAGGATATCTATAGCTAGCCGAAAACGATCAACATCAATGCTGCCATGTATAAATGCGTAACCTCCAATATTATATTTTGGAGACTCACTTTCAAGCATCTGATCTAGCCAGATATACTTCTGTACGTTTGTTACATTATTTTTCATCAGACTGCTTTTGATAGTTTAGACAAATAGTGACTAGGTAATGTTGCTGTAATGTTCTGATTTATAGAATCCATCCTAACAACAATCTTGTTATTGTTATTGACATTTAGAATTTCACATTCTAATCCAGTAAAAGCTCCATATTGAATTAATGCAATCTCACCTTCCTCTAACCTATCTGTTGTTTTCTCAACATTCGTGATATCATCAGTAGTGAGTAAGAATTTAATTTTTTGGATTTCACTATCCCTTATAGTAGCATAACTTGATCCACACTTAACAAAAGTGCAAGCTCCATTTATAGAAAAAGCCTTATGAAAGTCTTGAGCACTCTCAATCTTAACAAACACATAAGATGGAAAAAGAGGAATCTCTATCATCTTTTTTCGGTCGCTCCATGTACGAATAGTCTTCACTAGAGGTAGAAATGACTCTAAATTGACTTCTTTTAATAAATTATCTACTTTTCTTTCATGGCGTGACTTAACATAAAGAACATACCATCCTGCGTTTATAAGTTTTCCCATAACTATGATTTTTATTTGAGCAATTACTAGGTATTAGTAACTATATATTTTGAAGTTTAAAAAATAGAGTAGATAAAGAATCTTAAAAAAAGACATAGCTTCGCTTCCTTGACTCACATCACGTTCATTCTTAAAAGGAAATTATGTTGTAAAAGAAACTGATCTTTATTGTATCATATAGTTTGATACAGAAACTCTCTTTATATATAGGTTGAGAGTTGATTTCAGATTACATATTTGTAATCATCTAATCCAGGTCCAAAATTTCAACTGTTTATAATAAGTGTGCAACAATCTGCTTTACTTATTAATTTGACACAAACATATATCAAAACAAGCCTTCAAAAAAGGGAACAATGTCCGTTTTCAGGAAAGTTCACCCGTATTTCGCGGAAAACAGAGAGTATGAAATTTAAAACAAAATACTGTTAATCAATTGTTTGAAAAAAATTTGTTGAAATTACTGTAAAAATTACGCTACAATAATCATTTCAACAAAAAAATCATAAAACCGATAGTATTTACCTTAATTTCACATACGAGATAGTAATGAGTAAAAAACAAATCAATAACTTGCATTTATAGGAAAATAAATAAAATACGAGGAGCACCTAGAAATAGATCCTTGCATAAAATTAAAAAGTTAATGTAACTTGTGAATTATATTTAATTTAGATATAAATGGGTAACAATATTGAAGAAATGACATTTATTATAAAGAGTACCTTTTTAAAAACACTTTACTCATTATAAAACAAGACAATAATAATCTACATTAAATTTTGGTGAAGTGTAACTATCTGATTATTATTACAAAGTTTATGAAACAACTTCATAAACACCCATACTTAAATAACTATTAACTTAAATCGATAAAAATACCGCAATAAAACAAATTTAGCATAAACATTTATCCTTCCCCCCTCTTGTAAATTCTAGGATTAAAAGCTTAAGAAATTGCATTTAAAAATATCTTTCTAGATATGCATAAGATGATAAAAAATAAATTCGTTAGCACCTGCCTATTAACCTTTTTTGGCCTTAATATTACGCACGCACAGCTATCTAATACTAAAAAAATACAACTCCTCGCCGAAGAAAGTTATCAAGAATTATTAGAAAATTACAATAGTAATGATTCTAAAAGTGATATAGAAACTGATCAATTGTACGCCAAGGCTTTTTTACTAAAAGCTAAAGAAGAAAATAATCCCATCAAAATAGCTGATGCATATTATATGCTTTCTGATTTGTATACTAAAACTTCTAAAAATGAACAAGCTCTAGCTTATGCTGATTCTATTATAGCAATTACAAAAAATAAAAACAACTATAGTTATCCTGCAAAAGCACATTTATTAAAAGCCAAAATTCTAGGATCCCAGAGTAATTTTCAAGATTCCATGAATGAATTGGCAGAGGCAAATAAATATGCTAACATCAATAAAAATGAGGATCAGCAATACCAAATAAAATATTTCATTGCTATTTTAAAAAGTAATCTAGGACAAAGTGAAGAAAGTTTAAAACTTTTTAAGAGTATAGTCGAATATTATGAAAATAAATATCAAGAAAACAGAGAGTATGAAAATGAATATATACGATCATTATACGCATATGGAATTGCTTTTAATACCTCAAAAAAGTATGACTCTGTTCAAAAAATAAATGATAAAGCCATACAATTAAGTTTAAGAACTAACGATAGTAGTTATTATAACAGGTTACTCCTCTCCTCTGCATCTGTACTTTATAATAAAAAAGAATATAAATCTAGTCTTGATAGCATTAGAAAATTACAAAAAATCAGTTCAAGCAGAAGCAATAACGATGCGACCAAGAATACCATAAATTTTTTATTAGGGAGAATATTTTACCAACAGAAAAAAGTAGATTCTTCCCTACATTACCTTCTTAAAGTTGATTCATTTGCATTCAAAAATAAATTCTTTTTCCCTTCGATAAGAGAAAATTATGAATTATTAATTCAACATTATAAAAAGGAAAAGAACATAGAAAAACAGTTATTCTTCATAGACAGATTACTTCTAGTTGACAGTATTTTAGATAATGACGTAAAATATTTATCTTCTCAAATAAATGAGGAGTACTCTAAACCCAACCTTATTCTGGAAAAACAACAGATTATAGAATCATTAGAGAAAAATAATATCACCAAAATAATAGTCTTAGTCATTTTATCTGTCTTTGTTCTTTTACTAGTTATTATAATAATTAGAAATAAGAAAAAACAAAAGATTTATCAAAAGCGTTTTCAGGAGCTATTAGAAAATAAAAAATCAACCGAAACCAAAATTACAAAAGAAAAAGAAGTTCAAACTAATACCCAAAAAAAACCAAAAGAAATTGGCATCTCAGAAATCATAGTAAATGACATCTTAAAAAACCTAGAGAGGTTTGAAGAAAACAACGATTTCTTACAGTCTAACATCTCTGTGGCTAGTCTAGCAAAACGATTTAAAACAAACTCAAAATATTTATCAAAAATCATCAACGTTCATAAGGACAAAAGTTTTAGTAATTATGTAAATGAATTGCGTATCAACTATGTGATAGAAGAATTAAAAATTAATACTAAGTTTAGAAAATATACTATAAGAGCCATTGCAAATGAAATAGGCTTTAATACTACAGAAGCTTTTTCTAAGTCATTTTACAAAACAACAGGCATATATCCTTCTTTCTTCATGAAGCAGCTTGAAAAGCAAGAGATTTCAAAAAAAATGTAAATAATCTCAGTGTGAGCATAACAATAATTACATTAAAATAAATTCAAATGATCAATCTTGTGGGGGTCTGTAAATTAAACTCTGTCTGTTGTTTCAATTCCTTTGGGGCTAGCCCCAAAGGAATTGGTGTTTAATATCAAGGGTATCCTCTCCCCAAATTTAATATAAAGCTGTTGAACAGTCAGGCTCCAATTATGTAAAGGAGGGTGTAATATTTATATTTTATTACTTTCTAAAAATCTTAAAATAGTGAGTAATGATTTTCCTTTAATAGAATACTCCCAACAATTTTAACACAGATCAATCTAAAGGATCATCCTCAAAATACTTATTTAACTCTTAATCTAATTACTTTTTCCATACCAGCTTTATTACATATATAATTTTTATAGTCCTTTAACAATATACTTTGTCAAAGTCTATTTTCAAGACAAATCCAATATCTAGATAAGCCCTTTTCAATAATCCTATCAACTTTTAGATAGAATAAAAATCAACGATATCCATAGGGCAAATCAAACGAAATAGAAACAATGAGATAGTATTATTTTTTATAAAAACAGCTACTTGATCTCATACTCAAGATTACTATTTTTCTTAAAATACAAGTGAAAAATTGGAATAAAAAACTCTTCTGAAATTAAAATTATAGCGTAAATATTGAATTTTGACAAACTATTCCCTTTCTAAATAACACAAATATTAAGAGTTAGCTTTCAAAAGTATTTTAAAAACTCTTTTTTTTAATTAAACACAAACAATTGATTTTCAGATTTTTAAATATCTGTTTTCAGGAAAACAGACACCTTAATTCCTGAAAACATACAGCTTCCCCTGAAAATATACCCATTTTTAAAAGCATCAATAGTAGTTTAGCAGTGTCATTAATCGTAAAAATTATAACCATGAAAACAATTAGTAAAAAAAACACATTAAGTCTTGAGAAATTTCAAATTGCTAAACTAAACAACTTACGTAGTATTAAAGGTGGGATAGCAAATAATAATGAAGAGGAGACTCAGGAAGAAGATACTACTACTATTTGGACAACAACTATGACAAAAATTGATCCATCAATAAGTGGGTAATTTTTATCATAGTAAGTTTTAAACTAAAAATTAATTAAAGGGAAAATACACTGCTTATTTTCCCTTTTTAAAAAAAAGGTGTAATGAGGAGTTACTATCTAGTTATAATGATTTTAAATTGTATAGTTATACCTATCAATGCTCAGAACAGTACCGTATTAATTCCTGAAGTTGTAATTGATCAATATTACAATCAAAAAATCGAAGATCCCTACAGACACCTAGAAGACTTATCTAACCCTGAAGTAAAAAGTTGGATAGAAACTCAAAGTAAAACAGCTCAATATTTTTTAAATAACATAGAGAAAAAGCAATTTCTTATTGATAAGCAAATTGAACTCGACACAAAAAACAAATTTGTCATATCAAAACTTAAAGTAACTCATGATGAATATCATTATTACCTAAAAAGACTTGCTACTGAAAACGTAGCAAAGCTATATTACAAAACCTCTTTTAACGGTAAAGAACATTTGTTATATGATCCTATTTGGTTTAATAATTCAGAAACTAAAAACTTTATTATTAATTATTTTCAACCCGATTGGAAAAATTCAAAAATTGCTATTAGTCTTACAGAAAAAGGAAAGGAAATTTCTCAAATAATTATCCTAAACATACATACAAATCAGGTGCTTTCTGAAGTTTTAGAAAATACTTGGCCATCAGATGTAGGAGGACTTCAATGGCTGCCTGATGATTCAGGATTTATTTATGTGCATTTTCCTAATGCAACAGCAAACTCTAAAAATTTTCTCTTAAACACAAGCGCTCTCCAACATAAAATCGGAGAAAGTCAAAAAAACGATACAACTATATTCTCAAAACAGTTTTGTCAACATCTAAATATCAAAGAAGAAGATTTTCCTACTATAAACATAGAAAGTCAATCTAATAAATATCTAATAGGAACAACTTCTGGAGCAAATGCATATTCCAACGCCTATTATTTACCTATCAATGAAATAGGATCTAAAAATTGGAAACCTTTATTTTTAAAACAAGAATTAATCAAAGAGTATACAATTATTGGTGATTCTATAGTATTTAAAACATCGTATAATGCGCCTAATTTTAAAATAGGAATCACATCTATAAAAAACCCTAATTTCAAACAAGCAAAAACGCTAGTGCCAGAAAGCAAAGACTACGTAATTACAGATTTTACTGTAACCGCTGAGGGCCTATATTATGTTACCAGTAAAAACAGTGTACAAGCCAAGTTATATAAATACACATCAAAGCGTCATGAGGAAATCATATTACCCAAAATATATGGAAATATTGAACTTTCTTCTCATGGACAGTCAAACCCTAAATTATGGATCACTGTAAAAGGATGGACTACAAATAGTGAACGGTATGAGTATACAAATAATGTGCTCACGCCTAAAAACGTTCATAATACTTCAAATATTTTAAATAATATTGTTGTTGAAGAAGTAGAAGTTACAGGGCATGATGGTCAAAAAATACCACTATCTATCTTCTATCATAGAGACATGGTTAAAAACGGAGAGAATCAAGTGCTTATAGATGGTTATGGAGCCTATGGAGTCTCTATGAAACCTACCTTAAAAACTCATAGACTTTTATGGCTTTTAGAAGGCGGTGTATATGCTGTAGCTCATGTACGTGGTGGTGGTGAAAAAGGAAGTGATTGGCATAAAGGAGGCTACAAAGCATTCAAGTCTAATACTTGGAAAGACTTCATATCTTGTGCAGAATACCTTACCTCAAATCAATATACGTCTCCTAAAAAAATGGCCATCTTAAGCGGAAGTGCTGGTGGAATATTAATAGGCCGTGCTATCACAGAACGACCAGACCTGTTTGCGGCTGCCATTATTGAATTTGGTCTCTTAAACATGTTACGCTTTGAAACACATAATAATGGAGCTAATAATACTAAAGAGTTTGGTAGTTTAAAAGATCCTGAAGAATTTAAAGCACTATTAGAAATGGATGCCTATCATCACGTGAAACAAAACGAAAAATATCCTGCTGTTTTATTGACTGCAGGATTAAACGACCCTAGAGTTCCTGTCTGGTTCTCCACAAAATTCATAGCAAAACTACAAATGTATGATGTATCTAATAATCCAAAATTATTACTTGTAGACTCAGATTCAGGGCATGGAATAGACGATACCAAAACAAAAATTTTTGAACGTTATGCCAATATCATTGCTTTTGCTTTCAAACAAACTGGACATCCTGAATATCAATTTTAGAAATTTGTCATACACGCTTTCGCGAAAGCAAACCCCTGTAGACTTACTTTTTCTTTTATAAAAACATAGCAACTTAGTTCAAGTTTACCTAGGACTAAGAAATCCTGCTAGGGTCATGCGTAATAGGAAACCCCATCGCTTTGAGTTGAACTCGCAAGCCCTCTAAGGTATTATGAGTTCTATAATCAAAACTAAGGCTACCACTTGAAACATCAATAGCTATATTTGATATCCCTTCTAATTCTTTAAGCTGCGCAGCAACTATTTTTTTACAACCATCACATCGTAAGTTTTGTATGGTTACTGTTGTTCTCATAAATAAGCACTATTAGACTGTAAACTTATAGAATCCTTAATCACTTGAAGATGACTTTTATCACCTTTTAACAAAAAGCTCCCTCGTATTTTTGTCTTATAAACATCTTAAACAATTTCCTTATGAAAACAATTATAGTTCCTGTAGACTTTTCTATATACTCTGAAAATGCACTAAAAGTAGCTGCTCAAATTGCAAAAAAAGAAAATGCAACTATTGTAGCTGTCCACATGATGGGATTAAGTGATGCAAATCTTACCAAAGAAAACAACAGCATGGAAGGTATGTTCTTCATAAAACTTACACAAAAGCGTTTTTCAGCATTTTTAGATAAAGACTACCTTGAAGGCATTACTGTACAACAAGCTGTTAAAAATTATAAGATCTTTAGTGAGCTAGATGATGTGGCCAAAGAGCATCAAGCAGATCTCATTGTTATGGGATCACATGGTAGTAGCGGACTTCAAGAGGTTTTTGTTGGCTCTAATACAGAAAAAGTGGTTAGAACAGCTAGTGTTCCAGTACTAGTCATAAAAAATGATCAAGGGTTTACCTCTACAAAAGGAGTATTTGCTTGTGATTTTAAATCAGAAAGTCTCGATGTATTCAAAAAAGCAATCCGACTTTTTAAACTATTAGGGATAGACACACAGCTCGTGTACATCAATCTTCCTGGAGAATATTACAAGAGTACTAAACAAATCGAACAACAAATCGTTGAATTTCTGGTACATCTTGACAAGAGTTTTGACATCTTCCCAGAAGATGTAACAATCTATGCAGACTACTCTGTAGAGGAAGGGGTTTTTAATTATGCAAAAAAGACACAAGCTGGAATCATAGGGATTCCTACACATGGTCGCAGAGGATTAGCACACTTCTTTTCAGGAAGTATCAGCGAAGACATTATGAACCATTCTGAACTTCCTGTGATTACATTTAAGATATAATCATATGCTTTCACGGAAGTGAAGTTTATATTGAGCTTGTCAAAATAACGAAAGCTTATACAACTTACAAGCCTTCTATCAAACGGTAGAGGGCTTTATCATCTTCTATCTTAATACGTTTACCATCTGTAGTTATCCAACCTTCTTTTTTGAATAGCGTAAGGGTGCGTATGCAGGCTTCCTTTGCTGTGCCCACTACGTTTGCAATATCCTCACGCGTCAGTGTCACAGCAATATACCCATCTGGGTCTGTGCCAAAATTTTTATCTAAATATCGCAATGTCTCTGCAACCCGTTGTTTTACTGTTTTCTGAGCCATATTGACAATCACATCATCGGCATATTTTAAATCATTTGCCATGTGTAACAAAACCGCTTTTGTAAAAGCAACATTATCACTAATGTTATCTGTAAGATGATTTTTTGGAATATAACAGACTTCCATATCATTAAGAGCAACGGCACTTAAATTGGTAGTTTCTTCTGTGATTACAGAACGTTGACCCAGCACTTCGCCTTTAGTAGCGATCTTTACAATTTGATCTTTTCCATTATCACTCATCTTCGAGAGTTTGGACACTCCATTACGCACACAAAAAACACCATTAAGCTTCTCCCCTTCTTGAAAAAGAGCCTCGCCTTTCTTTATGGATTTGGTGATTTTACTATCAGATATCTTCTTCAGTTCTTTTTTATCTAGGGCTTTTAAGGCATTTAATTGTCGTATGATACAGTTTTCACACCTACCTTCTTTGTGGTTATCCATCTCTTTCTAAAATAAGAATCTAAATATACTCGAAGAAAAAAAGAGGTGCAAGAAATTTCAACCTTGATTCTACATTAGAACTTCGTGATAAGATTATCAAAGCAATACCCCATAGATTTCCGATTACTCCATATAATTTTAAACAAAACATTACTGCCCTAAGTCAGGTCTATCTTCATAGAAATCTCTGAAGGTTTTATCTGTTTTGTAATCGTCTTTCAGCACTTTATACACAGTAAATACAAGCATGAGTTGACCAAGAACCGTAAGATAGAATACCCAACTGAAACTCAAATTCATTGTCGCAAAAATAGTCACCGTAAGTAAAAGCAATGTAGTACAAACGACCCATTGCATAGCAGAAATTTTCATAGCATTTATTTTTAATTACAATTTACTAAATCCTTTAAAACAATACAAGTAGAGAAATATCCTATTGGGAGTTTGAAAGGTGACAAAAGTCATCTTTTTAAAGCGGGTATTTGTTCAAATTTGTACTAGGTATCATGAAGACTTTTTTAAAAGTCTGAGCAAATTAAATTCGTATGGAAAGTTGTTTCCATTGTGGTGATCTTTGTAACACCACAATCATCACACATGATGACAAGTCATTTTGTTGTCAAGGTTGTAAAACTGTTTTTGACATTCTCAATGAGAACAATCTCTCCTATTATTATGATTTAGAACACACTCCAGGTACAACACCAAATCGTATAGAAGGCAAATTTGACTTTTTAGACAATGCGCAAATTGTCTCTAAACTCCTTGAATTTAATGAACAAGAAACTCAAATTGTAACATTACTCATCCCTTCTATTCATTGTAGCTCTTGTATCTGGGTATTAGAAAATTTGAATAAAATACACTCAGGTGTAAAAACAGCTCAAGTTAATTTTTCAAAGAAAACGGTCAGTATTACTTTTTCTTCTACGCTCATTACCCTTAAAGAGCTCGCCATCTTACTCGCAAGAATAGGATACGAACCTTATATATCTCTAGAGGACGCTACTAAAAAAAAGACGTATGTAGATAGAAGTCTACTCTATAAGTTGGGCGTTGCTGGATTTGCCTTTGGAAATATTATGTTCCTGTCGTTTCCAGAATATTTTGAAGTACATGAATTTTGGCTAGAGCGATATAAATACGTTTTTAGATGGTTAATCTTTGCTTTTGCAATCCCCGTGGCATTTTATGCGGGTATTGATTATTTTGTTGCGGCTTACAAAGGGCTTCGCTCTAAAATTTTAAACATAGACGTCCCAATTGCTTTAGGTATTTCGGTGTTATTTATTCGGTCAACGGTAGAGATTGCAACCGACTCTGGTACTGGTTTTTTTGATAGTATGGCCGGACTGGTTTTCTTTTTATTACTCGGAAAATTCTTTCAGCAAAAAACGTATGCATACCTTTCTTTTGAACGTGATTATAAATCCTACTTCCCTATCGCAGTCACACGGTTAATTGAAAATTCGAGTGATGCTGATTCCGCTGGAGTTCATACTGATACCGCTGGAGTTCATACTGATACCGCTTTCGCGAAAGCAAAAACCGAAGAACAAGCACAGGTGTATGATCTCAAAAAAGGCGATCGGATTCTTATCAGAAATAGCGAATTACTACCTGTAGATGCCGTTCTCATTAAAGGAAACGCTTTAATAGACTACAGTTTTGTGACAGGTGAAGCGGCTCCTGTTACAAAACAATCTGGCGACTATTTATATGCAGGAGGAAGACAACAAGCCGGTTCTATAGAAGTAGAAGTGTTGAAATCTGTAGAACAAAGTTATTTGACAAAATTGTGGTCTAACGAAATCTTTTCAAAAAACAAGCAAAGTGTATTTGAGTCACTCACCAATCAAATTAGTAAAAAATTCACGATAAGTCTTCTCATTATTGCGATCGTAGCTTCGACAGTATGGCTCTTTATCGATGCCGCTATTGCATTGAATGTATTTACCGCTGTTCTCATTGTTGCCTGTCCTTGTGCTATTGCACTCGCCGCTCCTTTCACATTAGGAAATTTAGTGCGCATTTTTGGACGTCATAAATTATACATAAAAAATAGTTCCATCGTTGAACAGTTAGCCCATATTGACACCGTTGTTTTTGATAAAACAGGAACGTTGACTACCAGTACAAAAAACACCATCACCTATGAAGGGGTTACTCTAACAAAGGAGGAAAAATCACTACTAACAAGTACACTCAGAGCCTCTAATCATCCCTTGAGCAGGTCTTTATATGCGGTTTTAGATAAAAATAATATTCAAACACTAGACGATTTTAAGGAAGAAGTAGGGCACGGAATCACAGGTGTCATCAATAATCATCATATAAAAATAGGCTCCTATGGTTTTGTAAACACGCTACATCATCCTGTAGAAAAAGAGCTTCGCAAAACAACCGTACACATAAGCACAGATAATCAATACAAAGGATGCTATGTGTTTTACAATGAATATCGCGACAGTGTAAAACAGGTTTTTGATCAATTAAAATCAACAGTAAACATTGTGATCCTCTCTGGAGATAATGATGGAGAAAAAGACTATTTAAAAACCCTACTGCCTCCAGACACCACAGTACTTTTTAATCAAAAACCTGAAGATAAACTTCGGTATATCAAAAATCAACAAAAAGAAGGTAAACAAGTATTAATGATAGGCGATGGTCTTAATGATGCAGGAGCATTAGCACAAAGTGATGTAGGGATTTCTATATCAGAAAATGTAAACATATTTTCACCCGCTTGTGATGGAATTTTGGACGCTTCAAAGTTTAAAGATATTCCAAAATTTCTAGCACTTTCTAAAAAAGGAATACAGATCATTCGTTATGCTTTTGTGTTTTCTCTATGCTACAACATCATAGGCTTAGGCTTTGCTATTACGGGGAATTTATCACCCGTAGTGGCGGCTATTTTAATGCCATTAAGTTCAATTAGTATTGTCATTTTTACGACGATAGCAACCCATATAGTAGGTAAAAAATTAACGCGTGTGCAGGTAGAGTCCGCTTTCGCGAAAGCGGACCCAACATATATTTCTGAAAGCTGACAAAAGTCATCTTTTTTGAGAAGCATCAACCCTAATTTTACATCATAATTCAGGTAGGTATGAGTATTATTTATATGCTTTTGGCAATTAGTGTCGTTGTGGCACTCATTTTTTTTATGGCTTTCATCTTTTCTGTAAGGAAAGGGCAATATGATGATGTGTATACACCTTCTGTCAGAATGCTTTTTGAAGATGAAATCATTAAAGAAAAAACAACACTACCCAACACAGAAACAACAAAAAAACCAATCAAATTAAAAGATCAACCTAAGTAACTATGGAAGTACAACAATTTTATTACGATAATAAGATCGTGCGCAAATTCATTGTCGCAACCCTATTTTGGGGGATTATAGGAATGAGTGTAGGATTACTCCTCGCTTTTATGTTTTTATTCCCTAATCTTACAGATGGCGTCTCTTGGCTGAGTTTTGGTCGCTTGCGCCCATTACATACCAATGCCGTTATTTTTGCCTTTGTCGGGAATGCAATTTTTGCAGGAGTCTATTACTCTACACAGCGTTTATTAAAAGCCCGTATGTGGAAAGATTGGTTGAGTAATCTTAATTTCTGGGGATGGCAAATCATTATTGTAGGAGCTGCCGTTACCCTTCCATTAGGGTTTACAACCTCAAAAGAATACGCCGAACTAGAGTGGCCTTTTGATATTGCCATTGCGTTGATTTGGGTAGCTTTTGGAGCCAACCTCATTGGAACGATTCTGAAACGTCGTCAGCGCCATTTATATGTTGCTATTTGGTTTTACTTAGGGACGTTTGTCACCGTAGCTGTATTGCATATTGTAAATAGTATGGAGTTACCTGTAAGTGCTTTAAAAAGTTACTCTATGTATGCTGGAGTACAAGATGCATTGGTACAATGGTGGTACGGGCATAATGCAGTAGCGTTTTTCCTGACCACTCCTTTTCTGGGACTGATGTATTACTTTGTGCCAAAAGCAGCTAACAGGCCTGTATATTCATATAGACTTTCCATTGTACATTTCTGGTCACTGATCTTTATTTATATCTGGGCAGGACCGCATCACTTATTATATTCTGCATTACCAGATTGGGCTCAAAACTTGGGTGTTGCCTTTTCTATTATGCTTATAGCACCATCATGGGGTGGGATGATTAATGGCTTACTCACCCTTCGTGGTGCCTGGGATAAAGTACGTACAGACCCTGTTCTTAAATTTATGGTAGTCGCTATTACAGGATACGGGATGGCCACCTTTGAAGGTCCTATGTTGTCGCTTAAAAATGTAAATGCGATTGCACACTTTAGTGATTGGGTAATTGCACACGTACACGTAGGTGCCTTGGCATGGAATGGTTTCCTAACCTTTGGAATGATCTATTGGATGGTACCCAAACTATTTAAAACCAAACTTTGGTCTACCCAACTAGCCAATGTGCATTTCTGGATAGGTACCCTTGGTATTATACTTTATGCATTGCCTATGTATGTGGCAGGATTTGTTCAAGCGTCTATGTGGAAACAATTTAATCCTGACGGAACATTAACCTACGGTAATTTCTTAGAAACTATCAGTGAAATCATTCCTATGTACTGGATGCGTGCTATTGGTGGAACCATGTTTATCGTAGGCGCCTTAATAGGTGTTTATAACATCATTATGACAGCACGTGCTGGAAGTAAAGTTACCGATGAACTTGCTGAAGCTGCTCCGCTACAAAGAGTGACTAAAAAGCGTACCGCAAAAGAAGGATATCACACCTGGTTAGAAAGACGCCCTGTGAAATTAACCATCTTTGCTACGATCGCTATTCTTATTGGAGGGATGGTACAAATCATCCCATCACTTATCGTAGATGATTATGTTCCAGTAATCACCAGCGTAAAACCGTATAGTCCATTAGAATTAGAAGGGCGTGACTTATACATACGAGAAGGTTGTGTCTCTTGTCACTCTCAAATGATACGTCCTTTTAGAAGTGAAGTCGAGCGTTATGGAGAGTATTCCAAAGCAGGAGAATATGTATACGATCACCCATTCTTATGGGGTAGTAAACGTACAGGACCTGACCTTATGCGTATCGGAGGAAAGTATAGTGACAACTGGCATCTTAATCACTTTTACGACCCGCAGAGTACCTCATCTGGTTCTATCATGCCATCTTACAAATGGATCATCCAAAACAAACTAGATAAAGGAAGTACCCAAGACAAAATGGAAGCTATGGTCTCTTTAGGTGTCCCCTATACCAAAGAAGATATAGAACGTGCCTATGAATGGATGGATGAACAAGGAACTCAAATAGAGAAGAACCTTTACAACGATCCTGATTTTGTGAAGACCTACGAAGCAGATAAAAAGTATGCATTAGAAAATGCAGAAGAATTCATAGAGATGAGAGATCGTGAAGTAGTTGCTTTAATTGCCTACCTACAACGAATGGGAACTGATATTAAAATAAAAAACGGTGATGATACCACCCTTAACATAAACGAGTAAAGTCATGCTAAAATTTATCAAAGGAAATTTAGAAAACATAGAAGGCGTTGAGGTCTATCCTATCATCTCATTGCTCATATTTTTTATCTTCTTTACAGCACTTTTTTGGTGGGTTTTTACCACAAAAAAGACACACATAGAGGCGGTAAGTAATATCCCATTAGAAGACGATACGATCATTTTAAAAGAAGTAACATCATGAGAACAACAGCATCATTTTTAAGAATACTCGGATTTTCAGTTTTTGGCTATATATTACTAGACTATGTAGGAACCACTGGGGAAACATCCATATTTATAGAAAAACCATGGATGTGGGTGTTATTTGGAGCGATTATCCTTTTTTATATCGCAGGAGAGATCTGTGTTGCGGCACTCAAAGGGGTTCTTTACAAGACATTGTCTCCAGAAGCAAAGCAACGATATGATCAAAGAGAAGCTCAAGAAAGAGAAAAAGAATTCAGATGGGTTAAAGAAAAGTATAGAAAATCTCTAGGGAGTAAAGCCATAGAAGAAGAACATGAGATTATACTAGATCATAACTATGATGGCATTAAAGAGCTAGACAATAATTTACCACCATGGTGGGTCTATATGTTCTATGGGACCATCATATTTGCCGCCATCTATTTAATCCGTTTTCAAGTATTTAAGGAGTATAACCAAGCAGAAGAGTATGAGATTGCTGTCGCAGCCGCAAAACTAGAAATTGAGGAATGGAAAAAAACAGCTAAAGATCTCGTAGATATTAATACCGTGACATTTCTAGCAGATGCCTCTGATCTAAATGCGGGACAATCTATTTTTAAAACGAACTGTGTCGCTTGTCATAAAGAAGACGGCGGTGGTGGAATAGGTCCTAACCTCACAGATCCAAATTGGATTTTGGGTGGGGGGATCAAGAATGTATTTAAAACGATTTCTGAAGGAGGTCGTGACGGAAAAGGAATGATTGCATGGAAAACAGAACTCAGCCCAGCAGAAATGGCACAAGTGGCTAGCTATGTATTAACACTAGAAGGAACAACACCTTTAGAACCTAAAGCGCCTGAAGGAGCTATTTGGGTAGATCCAAATGCCCCAGAAAAAGGTGCGCCAGAGATACAAGAAGTCGTCTCAGATTCGACCACAGTAAAAATAACAATGAATCAATAAATATATGAATCTGCCCGCAGGCAGATTCATATAAGTGAAGTTTATACTGAGCTAGTTGAAGTACGAAAGTGCATAAAACAGAAAAATGGCAGAACAAGGACAAGATACTTTTAGAGATACCATAGGAACGCTTAACGAAGAAGGAAAACGCGCTTGGGTTTTTCCTAAAAAACCTGATGGAAAATGGTACGAATATCGTAAATATGTGAGCTACGTACTCTTGACCTTTTTGTTTGCAGCTCCTTTTATAAAAATAAATGGAAACCAGTTTTTAATGTTCAATGTATTAGAACGCCGTTTTAATATTTTTGGCTTTCCATTTTGGCCACAAGACTTTCATCTATTTGTTATTATGATGCTTATAGGTGTGGTATTTGTCATCCTTTTTACCGTAGCCTTTGGGCGATTATTTTGTGGATGGGTCTGCCCTCAAACCATCTTTATGGAGATGGTATTTCGACGTATTGAATATTGGATTGATGGAGATCGAGGCAAGCAAATTCGGCTTTCTAAAATGCCTTGGAATGCAGAGAAAATTAAAAAAAGAGTCCTTAAATGGATTATATTTTTTATCATTTCATTTCTCATTGCCAATGTATTCCTAGCCTATCTTATAGGGAGTGATCAATTGCTTCGCTATATCGTAGAAGGTCCCTTCAAGAATGTAAATACACTCGTATCGCTCTTAATTTTTACAGGCGTCTTCTATTTTGTTTTTGCATGGTTTAGAGAACAGGTATGTATTATCGCTTGTCCCTACGGCAGATTACAAGGCGTCCTATTGGACAATAAATCTATTGTGGTGGCATACGACCATAAGCGTGGAGAAAAAGAAGCTGGACGGGCAAAGTTTAAGAAAAATGAAGATCGACCTTCTACAGGAAAAGGAGATTGTATTGACTGTTTTCAGTGTGTACATGTATGTCCAACGGGTATCGATATCCGTAATGGAACACAACTAGAATGCGTCAACTGCACAGCATGTATAGACGCTTGTGATCAAATGATGGAGAATGTCAACCTGCCTAAAGGATTGATCCGATATGCCAGTGAAGATAGCATTGAAAAAAAGGAGAAATTCACCTTCTCCCCCCGCTTAAAAGGATACACTGCCGTATTGGGAATCCTCATCGCCGTGCTCATAGGTATGTTGTTTTTACGTAACGATGTAGAAGCTCGCATTCTTCGTTTGCCAGGTCAACTATACGAGCGTAAGGCAGATAATATCATAAGTAATGTGTACACATTTAAACTCATTAACAAAACAGTTGATGATATCAATAATGTTCATTTTGAGTTACTATCTCACAAAGGAACGATCAAGTTGGTATCTCATACTGATTTTAAAGTGGAGGGACAAGGACTTGCAGAAGGGACTTTGTTTATAGAGATAAATGCAAGTGCGCTCACTGGAGACAAAGACCGACTGAAAATAGGAATTTATAGTGATGATACGCTTATAGAAACCACAACGACGGCTTTTTTAGGCCCTAGGAGTTATAAATAATTCGCTTTCGCGAAACGTCATACAGAGCTAAGTCAAAGTGTAAAAGCGTGTAAAGATATATAAAGTAGCAACTACCCGCGTGAAGGATTGCAGTGGTTACCCCACAGCCTGACGTAGGAAGTGCGAGGCGTAAAAACGAAAAGCCTGACCTGATTCCTGAACGTAGTGAAGGATAAAGGACACGCCCAAAATAGGAAAACTATGAAGGAATCAGAAAAGAAAAAATGCTGTCAAGGATGTAAAAATGGACAGCCAGGGCAAAACAAAGCCTGTCAAGCCAAATTATTGATGGAACAGTTAGAGCAACAAAAAGAAGTGCTAAACAAAAAAGACGTTTAATTAAAAGATTGCACGCTAACGGCGTGCCATACATTATGAAATGGAACTGGGGAAAAGGGCTCGTTGTAGCCATGGTCGCTTTTATGAGTTTTATACTCTACATGGTTATTACCATGAGCACCAATAAAAAATATAGTCATGATCTGGTCACCGAATCGTACTATGCAAAAGAGATGGCATATCAAACCGAAATTGATGCCGAAACAAATACCTATGATCTTAAAGAAAAGATAGAAGGTACTAAAACGAATGAGGGGTGGCTTTTGTCATTTCCGTCAGAGCTAGACCCGACAAAACTTACAGGAAAAGTGTTCCTATACCGACCATCTAATCAGCAACTGGATTTTGACTTCCCATTAGTCCTTTCCGGATCAAATTTGCTCATACCTGACAAACAGCTGATAGATGGTCGCTGGAACATTACCATCGAATTTGAATACGAAAACAAAGCGTATTTGTATAAAAAATCAATTGTATACTAATGATATATGCGGCACTTATATTTGGGTTATTAGGAAGCTTTCACTGCGTGGGTATGTGTGGTCCAATTGCTTTTTTATTGCCTCTGGATCGTAAAAATCGCTCTAAACGAATCTTGCAATTACTCAGCTATCACTCAGGTCGGATTTTTATGTATGCCATTATTGGGATGGCTTTTGGTATGGTGGGAAAAGGATTGAACTTATTTGGGATTCAGCAGCAATTATCTATTGGTGTTGGACTCCTGATGATTATAAGTATCCTACTACCTATCAAAATTTTTAATCGGTATAATTTTTCAAAACCGATTTATAAAGCTGTTGGAAAAATAAAAAGTAGCATAGGAACTGAGCTTAAAAAAAAGGATCCAGGTACATTTTTTACCATAGGCTACCTAAACGGTCTGTTACCATGTGGTCTTGTCTATATGGCGGTTTTTGGTGCTTTAGCCACTGGTGGGGCTTTACAAGGAAGTTTGTACATGATTGTTTTTGGACTAGGGACTATACCGCTGATGACTACCGCTATCTATCTAGGAAATTTTTTAAAAGGAACCGTAAAACAACAGATAGTAAAAGCAATTCCGGTCATAGTGGTTGTTATAGGGATGCTTTTTATATTAAGAGGGTTGGGATTAGGGATTCCCTACATCTCTCCTTCTGAAATGGTCACAGTAGAACAAGTAGGAGCTCATCATAGCTGCCACTAATTAATACTAATTAAAAATTTCATGATTATGAAAAATCTTATCTTACCTTTAGTCAATTGGGGAATGGGCGCCATCATTATAGGAGTGTTTGCTATTGTCTGTATTGTGATGATCGTGGTCATCTATAACCTAGCCAATAGTGATAAAGAAAAGAATGACACAACGCACCCTGAAGTATAATGCTTCCTTTTTCATCTTAGGTAAAATCAATAAACAATAGCTAACCATATCTTCTTAACACAAGTAATCTGTTGTTATGAAATCACTAAAATATCACGCTCATAGGAATTTTTACCTTACCACAGCAAGTAAGATTGTTTAAGAAAACTCAAAATAGAAGGGTCACAAAAAAAAGGAAAGCGGTCCGCTTTCCTTTTTTCATTCATTCTTGATCTCTCTATTTTTAAGATCCTAAACCAAAAGCATAGTATTGTTTTCCTGGGATATCCTCATAGATTCCTTCTATCATCACACCGCCTTCTTTATTTTCTAGCGCATCCATAAGATCATCTACATCCACTACTTTTCTACCATCAATATGAGTGATAATAAATCCTTCACGAATTTGAGTTTCTTTTCTAAGTTTTCCTGCAAATAAAGAAATAACCTTTACGCCTCCATCGATATCATTTTTCTTTGCCGTTTCTTTATCTATCTTTTCAAAGTCTGCTCCTAGCATACTAATCAGTACTTGATGTTCTTTTTTCGTGACTTTGGTTGTTCCAGAGGTACTTTCTAATGTAACAGACATTTCTTTTTCTTTTCCGTTTCTAATCAGACGTAACAGTACTTTATCTCCAGGTCTTTTGCGTGCAATTAATTCTTGTAACTGTGGGGATGTATTGACTTTTTTATCATCTACAGCTACTATCACATCATCTACTTTTACACCCGCTTTATCGGCAGCGCTTTCTTCTTGTACATTTGCAATAAATACTCCTTGTGATACGTCAATGTTTTTTTCTTTCGCAAGCGTCGTATTTAGGGTTGTAATATTCACTCCAAGCATTCCTCTTTGTACAGTCCCATATTTTAATAAATCTTCAACTACTTTACTGACAATATTACTAGGAACAGCAAATCCGTATCCATTATAGGTACCTGTCCTAGAAGCTATGGCTGTATTAATCCCTATTAAATCTCCGTTAAGATTTACAAGTGCTCCTCCACTATTTCCTGGATTGATCGCTGCGTCTGTTTGGATAAAACTTTCTACAGCAAATTTATCTTTATTAATATTAATATTTCTAGCCTTCGCACTTACAATTCCTGCTGTTACCGTAGAATTTAAACTAAATGGATTCCCTACTGCTAATACCCACTCTCCTACTTGAACATCATCTGAGTTTACCAATGGCATTACCGTCAGCGCATCTGCTTTTATTTGTAATAGTGCCAAATCTGTAGAAGGATCTGTACCCACAACAGTTGCCTTATAGGTCGTATTGTTATGAAGTGTCACTTCAACTTCATCTGCATTTTCTATCACATGATTATTAGTTACTATATATCCCTTTGTATTTATCACTACGCCAGAACCAGCGCCCATTGGGACTAACTCAGGAATTTTCATCTCTTCTTCTTGTTCCTGAGGTTTTTCTGGATAAGGTTTTTGAAAGAATTGTCCAAAAGGGCTATCTCCAAAAAAATCTCTAAACGGGTCAGGTAGCTGTCTATATTGATAAGCTCTATTGGCTGATCCATATTTTCTTTTAGCTTGGATATGCACTACGGCATCCAGTACTTTTTCTGTCGTTTTTGTAAAGTCTAATGGGGTTATTTCCCCATCTTCATTGGCAGCATAAAGTACTTTTTGAGTTGGGGTTGTTATCGCTACTGGATCTAATTGTACTTCAGATTTTTCAAAATAATGATATCCGCCCACCACTGAAGCACTAATCACCAACGCAATGAGGGCAGAAAATATATATTCTCTTTTCATCTTAGTTCTTTTTGTATATAAATTTCTGTACAGAAATAAACGACACACATCTTAGGTAAGATGTGTGTAGTTTTATGGCTAATTCTTTTACGATTTTATGAAATTGTAATGGTACGAGCAGGAGTTTGCTTAGCTTCCTCCTTCTTGGGTAAGTGTACACTTAATATACCATCTTGATAGGTTGCCTTAATGTTATTTTCTTCTATTGATTCTGGCAATGTAAAGGTGCGTTTAAAAGAATCATATCCATATTCTCTTCGCGTAAAATTAGCTCCACTTTCTTGCTTTTCTTCGCTTCTTTCTGAAGATATGGAAAGGACATGATTGTCTAAATCAATCTGAAAATCTTCTTTACGCATACCTGGCACAGCCATATCAACAAAATAAGCGTCGGCAGTTTCCCGAATATTTACTTTGGGTAAGGTCATACCTGTATTAAAATTAGACATCATTAAAGCTGGTAATTCATTGGAGAACATAGCGTCTATCCATGAAGACCACGCTGGGAAGTCTTGAAATCTGTTTTGATTTGTCGTACTTCCATTTTTCTGAACGGTCATTAATTTGTCCATAATTTAAAATTTAAGTTAAACAAAAAATCTAGGTATATTTATTAGATCCAACGATCTAAAAAACTTTTCTTTTTAGGGATTGCTAGGAATACTATAATCATCGTGACAACAAGTCCTATGAATAGAAAATCGTTTCCTATTTCATAATCCCATATTTTTAATGAAGCTCCTGTTAATATTGAAAAAAAGGCAATAAGTCCCAAGAGCAAAACATATTTATTTTTTTTCATGTCTATACTATTTTAGGTGACTCCATACGTTGCTGCATATGGCTTTTTTGAATATTGTTTTTTAACAGTAATACATAAACCATCACCAGTGAAAGAGTTTTCGATTATAGTGTTGTATGATAAATTAGGAATCGATAAAAAACTTTCTGTAAACACAGGATTTTTAACAACTTGGTTTTTGTCAAAGTATAATTTTTCTGTTATGACTCTTAATGTAAGAATCCCGTTTTCCAGAGTAACCGTGTAGTTATTTGCGCTTAAAAGCGGTGATTTCAATTTGATTTTCAAAGTATCATCTTCAAATCTCATATCTAGCTCCTCAAGCTTAAAAGTATTCTGTTGAACAGAATTAGAGATTGGATACTTACTAACATCATTTACACTCATAGTACAAACAAATATTAATTAAACAATAACTCTATTTATCCTCTTATTGAAGATATTGATCTCAAAATACATCTCAAATTTTACAAAAAAAATGCCAATCTGGTTATGATCGCTTTCGCGAAAGCGGTATCTGAAAAAATGTCAGTTCACAAAAAAAAGGAAAGCAGTCCGCTTTCCTTTTTCCAATTATAAACATCAAAACCGTATCCACTACACTGTCATAGAAAACAATTGCGTTTCTGGTTTTTTACGTTGCAAGCGCATATCAAAAGGCAAACATATATTGCGTACAAAAGGACGCCCTTTTTGAGTTACCTGCATTTTTTTTGAATGAATTTCGATAAGTCCGTCGCTTTCTAGTTCTTTTAGTTTGATCAACACATCAGGAAGTTCAGGAAAGTATAAGGAAGTATCTTCCCAAGAAGTTTCAAAAGTACACATCAGATTCAAAATGTGCTTGCGTATGATGAGGTCTTCTTCTGTTAAGATATGACCTCTAAAAACAGGTAGAATCCCATCTGCTACTAATTTTTGATATTCTTCTACATTTTTTACATTTTGAGCAAAACTGTACCAACTATCACTGATCGCAGAAACGCCTAGTCCTATCATCACTTGGGTTTTACTAGCATTGTACCCCATAAAATTTCTGTGAATAGTTCCCTTTTGTTGTGCTTCATACAAGGCATCTGTTTTTAATGCAAAATGATCCATGCCAATTTCTACATAGCCTGCTTGGGTGAGCATCGCCTTACCCATCTCATATTGATTTCGTTTTTGGGATGCAGAAGGAAGATCTATTTCTTTGAAACCTCGTTGTCCGTTTCCTTTCATCCAAGGAACATGGGCATAACTATAAAAGGCTATCCGATCTGGACGAAGGGTAATGGTCTTATCGATCGTATTCACCACATCTTCTTGGGTTTGAAACGGAAGTCCGTAAATAATATCATGCCCTACAGAGGTGTATCCCTCTTTTCTAGCTTCAGCAGTGGCGCTTTGTACATTTTCAAAAGGCTGTACTCGGTGAATCGCTTTTTGGACTTTAAGATTATAATCTTGTACTCCATAACAGACCCGTGTGAAATTGTACGCTGAAAGTGCCGTTAAATGTGCTTTGGTCGTATTATTAGGATGCCCCTCAAAACTGAGTTCACAATCTTCTGCTTGTTTCGCGATAGTGAAAATACCTGACAATAATCGGTCTAAATTCGCCGGCGAAAAAAAAGTGGGTGTACCACCCCCAAGATGAAGTTGTTTGATCACGGGCCGCTCATCAAACAACGCTGCATACATGACAAATTCCTTTAAAACTGACTGTATATAGGGAACTTCAAGGTTGTGATTTTTGGTGATCCGTTTATTACACCCACAAAATGTACACATGCTTTCGCAAAACGGTAAGTGAATATACAAGCTTATCCCTTTGTTTTTATTGCTTTCGCGAAAGCTATCCCTGAGTGTTTCCTTCCAAGCATGTAGTGAAAATGACTCCTGATCCCAATAGGGTACTGTTGGATAACTCGTATACCGCGGTCCTGCGACATTGTATTTTGAAATGAGGGTACACATAGAAATGTTTTCTTAAAATAATAGTCCTGTAGAAATAGTTAGTAAACTTACTATCACACTTGTGATTAAAAGATTAAGTACCAAATTTGGTTTTTGTACGGTTAAAATAGAAGCGTTGTGTGCACTACAAGCAGCTACAACAAAGAATATTTGTATCATTTGAGCAACCCCATTACCCTGCATCATCGTAGTCATGATGGCAATAGAACCTAAACAGGTAGATAAGATAATAGCAAGTGCTGAATAGCCAATAAAGTTTTCATTCCAATCGGTACTGATTTTTGTATATAATGCATTCATAATGATATGTGTTTTTTAATTACAGGTCAAAATTAGGATACAACCGATAGGAAAAAGATGACTTTTGTCACCGTTGACTAAAATTGCTGTTTTTTTGTTTTTAGGGTTGTACCGAACGCATCAAAAACAGTAATCATCACTATATCAATTCTTTTTAGAAATAAATGATTTACTTGGTCTTATTAAGGCTACCTTCGGTAAAAAATAATGTCGATAGCGCATAAAGTAAAATTGGTAGAAGATCTTTTCTATCAATTAGAGCAAGAAAGCGCTCAGTTTGAAAAGTCTTCAGAAATGCATTGTGTTTCTGGTTGTGGAAAGTGTTGCACCAATCCCAACATAGAAGCCTCCCCGTTAGAATTTTTGCCTTGGGCTTTTCACTTATTTTTAAATGGGCAAGCAGAAAAAACGCTCGAGATTCTCACAAAAACAAATCACCCAACCTGCTTCATTTACAAACCCTTAACAGTTTTAGGACAAGGGCGTTGCAGTAATTACAAATACAGAGGTTTAATCTGTCGATTATTTGGATTTGCTGCCAATACCGACAAGTATGGAAATTTACGATTGGCTACCTGTAAAATTATTAAAGAAGGACAAGCAAGTGCCTATAACACTACCTCTGAAGCTATTACAAAAGGATTGCACGTGCCTGTTTTTACAGAATATTATATGCAACTAAATCAGATAGATTTTCAATTAGGTAATAAAATACTGCCTATCAACAAAGCCCTTAAAATGGCATTAGAAGAAGTGTTACACTATTATTCCTACCGATCTTTTCCTGATATAGGTGAAAAATGTGTGTAACCGCGATAAAAAAAATACCTCTACTTTTTCTAAGTTAAAAAAGTAGAGGTATTTTTTGAATTTAATTATTGACTATTTTATCTACAACGTATATACAAACCTAAACGTCACAAAACGCGGTTGAATGAACGTTTCTGAAGTAAAAACAGACAGATTATTTGCACTGTTCCTTACTTGAGAATCTATGTCTAGAATATTAGTCGCTTTGATCTCATATTCCCATTTGGCATCTCTATCTTTTCTATACGAAAGTGTCGCGTCCCAGTTTTGAAAAGACTGAGATTGTCCATTCCCCAAATCTTGGTTAGTGTAGCTATAATTGGTACGAAACGTTACCGATTTCCAGATATACGCATCAAATTCGATAGAGGGAGAATTAATCACAAAGGTTGTTTTACGTCCTCCTTGAACATTATCTGTCACACTATAACGGTATCTAAAACTCACATTAGGCGCTATTTTATAATTAGTACGAATTCCAGGGGTGTACGTTTGTGTATATCCTTCATTTAAGGATTGTTGCCCTTGAATAAACTGATTGATTTTACTGTAATTAAAACTCGCATTTAACGTAGCTCTAATTTTACCAAACGTACGTTGTACTCTGCCAAATACATTAGCATTCTCATCGGCGAAATTTGAGTTGAAAAAAGTGCTTGTTCTAATCACATTTTCAAAGTTGGTTAACCCTCGTATTTGATCTATATTATTAGAATACGATGCTCTTGCAAAAACGTTTGTATAATTAAAAAGATTGAAACTACTGTAAAAGAGACTTACGTTATGAGAGAGTGCATTTTGAAGATCAGATTCTCCAAACTGAATACTATTAAAATTATTTAGCACCAACCCTTCTGCAAGTCGTGTCACATCCGTAAACTGATTACGCATGTCATATCTCAGCGTGAGGGCTTCACTCTTTTTAAATTGAATTCGGGTTTCAAAATCTGGTAAAAGTCGGAAGAAATTATCTTCAAATGTTTCTCCGAACTGAGTATTTCTATTTCCATAGGCATGCACCGAAAAACCAGGGGTAATGGTGAATTTTCCTGTTTTCACTCTGTAATGCGCTCCCACATATATATCACTAAAGACATATTCCGTGTCGTTTGTGGCACGCCCGTCATTAAATGTTGGCGTTGGATTAAGTATAGAACCACCTTCTAAAAATTGAAAAATATTTGAATTAAATTGCTGTCTACTTAAAATGGTTCCGAGCGTCAGGTTAAGGTTACTCTTCGTATTCAAAATATTATAATAATCTAGCTTTGCATCTAATTGATTCGATTTAATACGCCTATCCTGACCAAGATTATAATTGGTTAATGAGGTATCTAATCCTAACCCTTCGGCGGTGGTGTCAAAAGCATCTTCTCCATCAGGATCATTTACTAAAAGTGCATTGTAAAATGGATCTTCATTTCTAAGTAAATGCTGTGCTTCAAAAGAAAAAATATTTGTTTCGTTAAGCGTATAATAATAGTTTAGATTCTGGCTGATACTAAACGGAGTCACTTCATCTAATTGATTTGTTGTCCCAATCACAGAAGAAAAAACACGTTGGTTTTGCCTATCATTAGATACTCGGGCAAGTATATCATAATCTAGTTGATTATTGACATTGGGTTGATATTTTGCACTCAACTTCATTAATCCCTGATCAGAACGCTCTCTACTGGATTGCTCTGTCGCTTCATCAGGAATGCCTAATTCCTGATTGGTATATTGTATAAAGCTTGTTTCTCTAGAAAGAATACGACTACTATTATAAATAAGGAAACCACTTAGGTCTAGCGCTTGATTTGGTGAATAACTAAAGTTACCCGTGGCTAGCTTGTTTTCAATCTCTAGAGCATTTCCTTGGGAGGTTAAAAAATTCAAACTGTTATCCCCAAGGTTTATATTGGTTCCACTACTCCTACTAGGCGCTCTAAAGCCACCTCCAAAATTTCTAATATCACGTCTCGTTAACGCTGCTTCACCCGTATTATTGACATCTCCTATAAAGTTAAGACTGTACTTTGGGTTGTAATAAAATAATTTTGGTTGGAATAAATAAAGTTCATTATCTGGAGAAGCCCCTGCACCTGCGGTAACATTACCGAACCAAAAATTTTCTTTCCCTTCCTTAAGTTTTATGTTTAAAGCGACATTATCTTGATTGTTGGTTACACCGCTTAGTTGTCCTACTTCTGAGTAGTTTCGTAATACCTGTATTTTATCTACCGCTTTTGAAGGGATATTTTTGGTTGCCAATTTGGTATCGCCATCAAAAAAATCTTTTCCATTCACCATGAGTTTATTGACAACCTTCCCTTCGACTTCAATTTGACCATCTTCATTGATCTCTACGCCTGGTAGTTTTTCTAGTACATCCTCTAACTTACGCTCTGTTCCATTTTTAAAAGAATCGGCGTTATAAATAAGTGTATCTCCTTTCACCGTGACTGGCATCTCATAGGTGAGTTCTATTTCATCTAAGGAATTGTCTGGCCTTAATATGTAATTTTTTGTAATGTCACTTTCCTTGGTAGCTAGAATCTCTTCAACCGTTTTGAAACCAATATAACTCACTTGTATTTTGTAAGACTTATTTTTACCAAGATCTAATTTATACTTTCCTTGCTCATTGGTAATTCCGTAGGATTCCAAACCACTTGTTTCTTGATTTATAGCAATGACATTGGCTAATTCCAAAGGATTATTTAGACTATCCTTAACGACTCCTTCTAGTTTAATTTGAGCAAAAGAAATGCTACCTACAAAAAGTAGTGCTAAGCAAAATATATATTTTTTCATGATTTGGTACTTACTGGTTTGAATGCGTATTTGAATGCAGTATAGTGGTTGTGTTTATCCTCTTCTTCTACCTCTATTATTACGCATTTCTTGCATTTTCTCAGTGATGGTTTCTTTGTAAGCAGTTTTTGTGATCTCTTTTCCTTTATCTGGAGCTTCGATTTTAATTTTCTCTTTGGGATTCATCACAATTTTAGAACACAATAGTGTTGTATTTCCTGCACTCACCTCTAAAATCAGTCCTGGAAGCCCCCAAAATTCGCTAGGGCCATGTCCTACAGGTATTTGAGGTGTGTACCATGCTTCGACTTCTGTCATATTTACTTCAACTTCAGCTGTATCTGCATCAGCATCAGCAAGGTCTGATGTTTTTGGAGTAGGTTGTCTTAAATCTCCCCAAGAGAAACTATACCAAGTTAATTCAGATGTTGGTATAGAAGCGGTCGCTTTAAAACACATATATTGTCCTATCTGCTTGGACTCTGTTCCCATTTTCCAATCAATCTTTTGAAGTTTGTCTTTGACAAGAAACTGCTTTCCATAAAATTCTTGGCTTTGTACTAAAGCATTCTCTTTTATATTTTTATACTGATCTCCTTGCGTAAAATTCTGTCCCCAAGAATCGGTAGCTCCAGACATGGCATCTAATTTATCTTCTTCGAGAAATACAGATTCTTCTTTATTAAAGCTCAATACATACGTTTTTTCCAATCTATTTTTGAGACGTGCTTGTATTTGCTTTTTTTGAGCCTCGCTCATCCTAGCGCCCCAGCTACCAAGATCCATCGTTGATTTAGAAAAATAAACAGCCTCTCCCTGAAACTCTTGAACAACAGGAGTTGGAGTAGGCATAACTGATAGGTAAATAAAGAAAGAAAGGATACTAAATTTGAATAAAATTGATTTCATGACTGCTAGCTTAGCTTGTTTTGTTCAACTAAATTAAACAAATACTAAACAACAGGCCTTCGTTTATCAAAAAATTAACAATAATATGGGATAAACCCTTTGTTTGAGGAGTATTTACTTTAGTCTAATTCTAGACTATTTTACACACAAAATAAAAGCAAATCATGTCTTTTAGAAAAATTGGCAAATAGTTTTAGAATGCTTTCGCGAAAGCAAAAAAAGGAAGAATCACTTAGTACACCATTTGCTATAATCAATATAAACGTCTCTTATATCAAGAAGATTAAGGGATAAAGCATAGACCCCGCTAGATACTGAAACAAGTTCAGTAAACAGCGGGATTAAGCCTGCCTGCCAGAGGCAGGTGAAACTAGCTATTTTTAAATGCGTTGCTGCGCAACTTTTAAAAATAGTGTTTCACTAATAATCATTGAACCAATTAAAATGTGCATTCATAACTAATGATTTATTTTCATTAATATGCTCAACAAAACGTTTTGCAATAGAAGATAGATTCTTTGAACTTAACCAAATAAGATTCCAATTGGTGACCATAGGCAAGTCTTTTACAGGAATAATCTGTAAATCCCCTGTATTAAGTTCGTTTTTAATTCCAATAAGAGGCATAATAGAAAACCCTAACCCTGCAACAACAGCTTGCTTCACGGCTTCGTTTGAGGTAAGTTCCATTTTTTTATACGTAGATATTTTGTGTGACGCCATAAATCGTTCCATAGCATTACGCGTAGCAGATCCTTGCTCTCTATATATAAGTGGTAATTGCTCAAATATTTTTGGATTTAAATTTTTACTCGATTGTGTATATTGCCTTCCGCCTACAAGATGTAATTTATTCTCCATAAGCTGGATTCGATCAATCTTTAGATTTTTAGGAATTGTAGATACCATCGCAAAATCTACATCATTACTTTCAAGAGAGCGCACCACCTCTGCTTTATTGGTCACATCCATAACTAAATCAACACTAGGGTGTTGATTCATAAAATCAGTTAGGAAATAAGGCATCGCGTATTTTGCAGTGGAAACAATGGCAATTTTTAATGTACCCGCAAGCTCTCCATGAAAAGAAAGCGCCTTATAATTGAGTGCTTGTACTTCGTTAAGAATATTTGTTGCTGCTATTGCTATTTCTGTACCAAACTCAGTAATATAAATTTTCCTTCCAACAACTTCAAATAAAGGATTTTGAAACTGCTCCTGAAATTTTTTAAGCTGAATAGATACTGCTGGCTGTGTTAAAAACAACTCCTCCGAAGCTTTTGTAACACTCTTTAAATCAGCAATTTTACAAAAAATCTCTAACTGATGTAATGTATAATTCATAACATATGTTTATATATTTTATAATAAATATAAATAAAAATATGCGAAATAAAGCATACACCTTTGCACAAATAAAAAGAATATCTTTATGAAAAATCGACATACAGAAGGACATCAAGTTAAAATCATACAGCTTCAGACTCCCTCAAAAAAACCTATTTCTACTTCCGTAAATAAAATAGCAACTGTTTTATTATTTGGTTTTTTCATAAGCCTATCTATAATAAGCAACCAGATTTTTCTTGAAAAAATTTTAATCGCTACTGCTGTTATAAGTTTAGCTCTTATATCTAAAAAAACGACTAGTACTAGTAAATAAGCGACTATAGAGAGCGCACATACCATGGATCTACATCTTTTATTTGACAACTTAACAAATCCTGCATTATTATTTTTCTTTTTAGGTATTATTGCTGTTCAGCTAAAAAGTGATTTAAGCATCCCAGAAAACTCATCAAAATTTATATCCCTTTACCTACTCTTATCTATTGGGTTTAAAGGAGGCCAAGAATTATCACATAGCACATTTAATAGCGAAATAATATGGTCACTGCTTTTTGGACTCCTCCTCGCTACTGTAATTCCTTTATATACCTTTTTCATTTTAAGAAGAAAATTTTCTTTAGAGAATTCAGGAGCGATTGCTGCAGCATACGGTTCTGTGAGCGCAGTTACGTTTGTAACGACAATTTCTTTCCTTGAAATGGAACAGATCACATTCAATGGACATATGGTTGCTGTCATGGCGCTTATGGAAGCACCCGCTATTATGGTAGGCCTACTGCTTATTAAACTATTTGCTAAAAATAAAAATCAAGATAAAGTGCCCATGAAAAAAGTGGCACACCATGCTCTTACAAATGGAAGTGTGCTTCTTATTATAGGAAGTTTAGTGGTAGGATTCTTAACAAATGATGCACAAGCAGAAGGAATAAAACCTTTTACTACAGATTTATTTAAAGGGTTTTTAGCTGTATTCCTGTTAGATATGGGGATTACGAGTGGAAGAAAACTATCTGACTTTATCAAAAAAGGTTGGTTTGCCTTATTGTTTGCGATTGTCATTCCAGTCATAAATGGATGTATTGTCGCAGTAGTGAGTGGTGTATTTATAGAAAGTGAAGGGAATAGACTGTTATTTGCCATACTAGCAGCCAGTGCATCTTACATAGCCGTTCCTGCCGCAATGAAGCTTGCCGCGCCAAAAGCAAACCCAAGTTTATATATTCCCATGGCACTCGCAATTACGTTTCCTTTTAATATCACCCTAGGAATGCCACTATATCTGTACCTTATTCAATAATCATAATTTTTATTAATGCCATACATTAAATATATAAATAAAAATATATGAATATTTAATTAGACATTTGTATCAACAAAAAATCAGTATAAAAATCAACACCTATGAATACAGTAGCAACACCTTCAGAAGTAACGAAAGGCAAACATCAAATTGATTTAATAGATGGATCTTTTACAGCATCAGAAGCTCAAGATCTTGTTGTGCCTATGCTCACTAAGAAAATCAATTTTCATCAAATAAAGCGCATGTCACTTTTTGAAAAAAACCACAAAGATACGTGCGCTCCAGACAGAGATAGAATCTTAGAGCTAGAAGAAGCGAAAGCCACTGTTGAAGACATTTTCCTACAAGCAAAAATTGAAGGAAAAAAAGTAAAAATGCACAGCACGATACACATTACCCTTGAAGATTAATTAAGCACTATTTGATTCAAGCCATATTACATATAATTTAGTTTAGTTTAGAATAGTATATTAAGGAAAAACTGGTACTTCGTACTTAATATAAAATTCATCACTTAAAAATAGCGGTTCCGAAAAGACCGCTATTTTTTGTATCCATAAGACGTTAGCACACTAATTAAAAGTGCATCACACGGATCTATTTTACAGTCATTTCATTAAAAAACAGCTACAAACCCTGAATTATTTAAAAAAAATTCTACATTTGTACTATGATTATTTCAAAAAATAAAACACGTATAGTACCTATCGCACCCCCCGTGCGACGCCGCCGCTAATTCCTTTTAGCCATCCGCATACTATTTTTAACGTTTTTATTTTTTTACTGTGTACCTATCAAATTTCAAATCTCATTTTTATTTTCTAGCTATTTTTCAAAATAGCAATGATTTCGTACGCCGCTTTTTATTTCCCCGTCGCCCGTAAGGGTGTCTTCTTTTTATAGAACTTAGGTGAGTCCAGTTCTGCTTTCAAAAACAAATTCAACTATTCATTCACTTTTTAAATCACCAACAATGAATATCATTATTGCTGATCAAACCCATATCGTATATGCACAAATCATATGCGACACTATAGAAGAAGCAGCTCAGGTGCGAGGCACAGGGATTGCTAGAAGAAAACCTGAATATATCATGTCTAAAATGGAAAAAGGGAATGCTGTTATTGCCCTTGATGGAAATACATTCGCAGGCTTTTGCTATATAGAAACGTGGAGTCACGGAAAGTTTGTTGCCAACTCTGGATTAATCGTTCATCCAGATTACAGAGGACAAGGGCTATCTAAAGCAATTAAAAAACGAATATTTGAGCATTCAAGAACAAAATTTCCAGAGGCAAAGGTGTTTAGTATTACTACAGGCCTCGCTGTTATGAAGCTTAACAGTAATCTAGGATACACACCTGTTACGTTTTCTGAACTCACCAAAGACCAAACATTTTGGGATGGTTGCCAAACCTGCAAGAACCACGATATATTGCAGAGAACCAATCAATCGATGTGTCTGTGTACAGGAATGTTATTTGATCCTAATAACAAAAAAGAAAACGAGCAAAAACAAATCACAAGCAAGGCTTTTTCTAGATTAAAAAGCATTAAACATACGCTGTTTTTGAAAAATAAAAACAACAAAACCTAGAGCAATCTATTAAACCAGATCCCCTCAATAGCGGGATTTGCCTATCTGCCAGCATTGGCAGGCTCAACTTACAATTTTGAGTACGTCTTGTAGACTTATCAAAAATTGAGTTTCACTAAAAACAAAAAAGAAATGAATACATCCAAAAAAATAGTACTTGCCTATAGTGGCGGTTTAGATACCTCCTACTGTGCCGTACACTTATCAAAAGACAAAAACTTTGAAGTACATGCTGTAAGTGTAAACACAGGTGGCTTCTCTAACGAAGAGATGAATACCATAAAAAACAAAGCGTATGCATTAGGTGTAACCAGCTATAAGAACATTGATGCGATCTCTTCATTCTATCAGAAAGTAGTAAAGTATTTGATCTTTGGAAATGTGTTAAAAAACAACACCTACCCACTATCTGTAAGTGCCGAACGTATCATTCAAGCCATTGAAGTCATTGAATACGCCAAAAGTATTGATGCCAAATACATTGCCCATGGAAGTACAGGCGCGGGAAATGACCAAGTACGATTTGATATGATTTTTCAAACACTGGCTCCAGAAATCGAAATCATAACGCCTATAAGAGACCAACAACTTTCTAGGCAAGAAGAAATAGACTATTTAACCGCTCACGGGGTAGATATGTCTTGGGAAAAAGCAAAATATTCCATCAACAAAGGACTTTGGGGCACGAGTGTAGGTGGTGAAGAAACCTTAACCTCAGAAAAAGGATTACCCGAAAGTGCGTTTCCATCACAACTCACAAAAACAGGTAAAAAACATCTCACATTGACTTTTGATAAAGGCGAATTAATCGCTATTAATGGTGATAAACAAGCTCCTGAAAAAAATATTGAAGCGCTAGAAAATATTGCGTCAGCCTATGCTATTGGGAGGGATATTCACGTAGGAGATACGATTGTAGGCATCAAAGGACGTGTAGGGTTTGAAGCAGCAGCGGCACTGATAACCATTAAAGCACATCATTTATTAGAGAAACATACGCTTACAAAATGGCAATTACAGCATAAAGAATATCTAGCCAATTTCTATGGTATGCACCTTCATGAAGGACAATACCTAGATCCTGTCATGAGAGATATGGAGGCTTTTTTAACTAGCAGCCAAGAAAAGGTGTCTGGAGACGTGATGGTCACCTTACAACCCTATCACTTCTCACTAGACGGTATTATTTCCAAGAATGATTTGATGCAATCAAAATTTGGTAGCTATGGCGAAATGAATACACAGTGGACTGCCGAAGAAGCTAAAGGATTTATCAAAATAAATGGAAATCAAAATAAAATCTACCAACAAATACACGCTGAATCATGATCAAAGTAGGAATTATAGGAGGCGCTGGATACACCGCAGGAGAACTCATACGTATCTTACTGCACCACCCTAAAGCAACGATTGATTTTATTTACAGTACTTCCAATGCAGGAAATAAGATATCAAACGTACATCAAGATCTCATTGGAACGACTGATCTAGTATTTACACAACAAATCAATCCAAAAGTAGATGTGGTATTTCTTTGTTTAGGGCACGGAAATTCAAAAAAATTCTTAGAAGCACATTCTTTTTCGCAGGATACAAAAATCATTGATTTAAGTAATGATTTTCGGCTTTCGGAAGATCACCTTTTTAATGGAAAATCATTTGTATATGGCCTTCCAGAAGTAAACAAAAAGGCGATTAGAAAAGCGCAATACATCGCCAATCCAGGGTGTTTCGCGACAGCAATCCAATTAGCTTTAGCACCATTGGCTAACCAAAATCTGCTAACGAAAGACATTCATGTGAATGCTGTGACAGGGGCTACGGGTGCTGGGGTTTCGCTTTCTAAAACTACCCATTTCACATGGAGAGACAACAATTTCTCTCATTATAAATCTTTTACACATCAGCATCTAGCAGAGATTCACGAGACGGTGCGTCAGTTGCAGTCTGACTTTAACGCTGACATCCATTTCATTCCCAACAGAGGGAATTTCTCGAGGGGGATTTTCGCGACAGCGTACACCTATTTTGAAAAACCTTTAGAAGAAGTGACAGCCGTATACAAAGCCTTTTATAAGGACGCACCTTTCACCATCCTATCTGAGGAAGACATTCATTTGAAACAAGTAGTCAACACCAATAAATGCATCCTTCATCTCATAAAACACAACAACAAATTATTAATCACAAGTATCGTGGATAATCTCTTAAAAGGCGCATCTGGACAGGCGGTCCAAAATATGAATCTCGCTTTTGGTCTTAATGAAACCGATGGATTACACCTAAAAGGATCCATTTTTTAAAAAGAAAACATATGAAAATAGCCATTATAGGAACAGGAAATTTAGGACAATCTATCGCAAAGGGATTGGTTACCAATCAGGAACTCACGAGCCTTTATCTCACCAAAAGAAATCTTACAGAACTCAAAGAATTTGAACATTACAAAAATGTAGTGTTGACGCAGGATAATTCGGAAGCGGTGCAACATACGGATGTGTTAATCTTTGCAGTACAGCCAGCACATTTAGAAGGAGTTTTGAAGAAAATACAATCCGTACTTACCAAAAAACACATCATCATTTCGACCATCACAGGCGTTTCTGTCGCCGATATCGAGCGAATGGTGGGCGAAGACAAATGCATTGTAAGAGCCATGCCTAATACGGCGATTGCTGTTGGGAAGTCAATGACGTGTATGTGCAGTAATGCTCTAGGAAAACAACGCATTGACATTGCCGAATCTATTTTTAATAAACTCGGACACACCTTAGAGATTCCAGAAGCTCAAATGCAAGCAGCTACGGTGATTTGCGCCAGCGGCATTGCCTTTTGGATGCGACTCATACGAGCCACGACCCAAGGGGCTATTCAGTTAGGGTTTGATGCCAAAGAAGCTCAACAACTCGCCATGTACACGAGTGAAGGCGCGGCCAGTTTGCTCATCCAAAACAAACAACATCCAGAGCAAGAAATCGATAGAGTCACCACGCCTAAAGGCTGTACCATTGAAGGTCTCAACGAGATGGAACACAAAGGGCTGAGTTCTTCACTTATTCAGGGAATCGTTGCTTCATTCCATAAAATCAACACCATCAAAAAGGAACAATTATGAGTTTATTTAATGTATATCCTTTGTTTGATATCACGCCCGCTTTCGCGAAAGACGTATTCGTCTACGACACCAATGGTACTGAATATCTAGACTTATATGGCGGTCACGCCGTCATTTCTATTGGACACTCCCACCCGCATTATGTGCAGCGTATCACAGAGCAATTACAGAAAATAGGATTTTATAGTAACGCCATTCAAAATCCGTTGCAAGTTGATCTAGCCACAAAATTAGGTCAACTTTCAGACTGTAACGACTACCAATTATTTCTGTGTAATTCAGGTGCCGAAGCCAATGAGAATGCCTTAAAACTAGCTTCTTTTTACACCAACAAAAGGAAAGTGCTTGCCTTTAAAAACGGATTTCACGGCCGAACCTCTGCAGCTGTGGCAGCCACAGACAATCCAAAAATTATCGCTCCCATCAATGCACAACAAGCCGTTGATTTTGTTGCACTAGGAGATATTGAGCAAGTGGAAATTATTTTACAAAAGGGCGAAACCTGTGCGGTCATTGTTGAACATATTCAAGGAGTAGGTGGTCTGGATGAAATGTCTATGGTGTTTTATACCGCTGTTGCGAAACTTTGTAAAAAGTACAACACCCTATACATTGCAGACGAGGTACAGTCTGGTTTTGGAAGAACGGGTGATTTCTTTGCCTTTCAAAAACACGGAATCGTACCTGATATTATTTCGATGGCAAAAGGAATGGGCAACGGATTTCCTGTTGGCGGGATTTTAATTCACCCGAATTTAGAAGCCACTTTTGGAATGTTAGGCACTACGTTTGGCGGCAATCACTTGGCATGCGTTGCAACACTAGCCGTGTTAGAAACCCTAGAAAAGGAAGCACTGATGGAGCACGCAAAAAAGATGTCTTCTCATTTTATAAAAAAAGTACAAAGCCTTCCAAAACTAAAAAACACCAAAGGCCGAGGCCTCATGCTAGGACTAGAATTTGAGTTTCCAATTGCTGATCTACGTAAAGCGCTTATTTACGAGCATCACATCTTTACGGGAAGTTCTAAAAATCCAAACCTTTTACGAATTCTCCCTCCATTAACCATCCAGAAAGAGCATATAGATCATTTTATGGATGCATTACATCAAGAATTAAAAAAAGCATAAAACAATCGTTCATAGACGGTAACAAAATTTCAACAGATGAAAAATTACACAGACATACACGATATAGAAAACATTCCCGAGATGATTCAAGAAGCGATTGCTTTAAAGGCAAACCCTTTTCAATATGAAAGCTTAGGAAAACACAAAACACTAATCATGCTCTTTTTCAATTCAAGTCTGCGCACACGATTAAGTACCGAAAAAGCAGCTAAAAATTTAGGGATGGAAGTGATGATTTTAGATATCAATAGCACATGGAATCTGGAGTTTACAGATGGCACCATCATGAATCTAGATACCGCCGAACACATCAAAGAAGCGGCACAAGTGCTATCCCAATATGGAGATCTGATTGCCGTAAGAGCTTTTCCAACCCTAAAAGACAAAGCACTTGATATCTCTGAATATATCTTACAAAGCTTCGTGACATATGCCACAGTCCCTATCATCAATATGGAAAGTGCCATTGCACACCCTTTACAAGCCCTCACAGATGCTATGACCATCGCAGAACTCAGTAGTAAAAAGAAACCTAAAGTAGTTTTATCCTGGGCACCACATCCAAAAGCCTTACCTCATGCGGTTGCCAATTCGTTTGTAAACATGATGCAATCTATAAATGTTGATTTTTCTATTACACATCCCAAAGGGTATGCACTAGATCCTAATATCACAAAGAACACCCCTATTTCTCATAATCAAGAAGAAGCTCTCAGAGATGCTGATTTTGTGTACGTAAAAAATTGGAGTAGTTATGACGACTATGGAAAAGTCCTGCACCAAGACCCTGATTGGATGATCACCAAAGAAAAAATAGGCCATGCTTGCTGTATGCACTGCCTTCCTGTACGTCGAAATGTAGTGATAGAAGATGCTGTTTTGGACAGTAAAAATACTGTAGTCATCCAACAAGCGGGTAACAGGACTTTCGCTGCACAAGCGGTATTAAAAAAACTATTAGAACAATTGTAGTATGGAAACACTCAAGATCATAAAAATAGGAGGCAACATCATCAATGATGAGCCCGCACTTAATACTTTCTTAGGGAAGTTCGCAGCGCTTGAAGGTCCAAAAATTTTAGTACACGGAGGCGGGAAACTAGCCACATCCCTTGCCCAACAAATGAATGTAAAAGTAAACATCAAAGAAGGAAGACGCATCACAGATGCGGCTACCTTAGACATTATCACGATGACCTACGCTGGCAAAATAAACAAACAAATCGTTGCGAGCCTGCAAGCGCATCAATGCAATGCAATTGGGTTTTCGGGAGCAGATGGAAATACAATTGTCGCTACAAAAAGACCTGTAAAAGATGTAGATTATGGCTTTGTGGGAGACATCCAAAGCGTACACACAGAAACGTTAGACATCCTTATACAAAACAAAATTACCCCAATTTTTTGTGCCATTACCCATGACAACCGTGGCCAATTACTCAACACGAATGCAGATACGATGGGTTCAGCATTGGCGATTGCCTTTTCAAAAAGCTATCAAGTATCCCTGTATTACTGTTTTGAAAAATCAGGCGTTCTCAAATCGGTTGATGATGAAAACTCCTTGATAAAAAACATGTCCCCACAGACCTATAAAACACTTATCGATCAAGGCATCATTACTGATGGAATGATTCCGAAGTTGGATAACTGTTTTTATGCGCTTACACATAACGTACACAACGTATGCATCGGCTTACCCGAAATGGTATTTGATGCTACGATTCCTCACACTTTATTACACAACTCATGACCATAGAAAACCTCACCACCGCAGCCATTCAGTTGCTCAAAAATTTAATTGAAACACCTTCCTTTTCAGGAGAAGAAGACGCTACCGCAATCCTCATCATCGCTTGGTTTACGACCTATAAAATCCCATATCAAAGAGTCGATCATAATATTTGGGCGGTGAATAAAAGTTTTAGTGACAACAAACCGACCCTTTTACTCAACTCACACCATGACACCGTACAACCGAATAAAGGCTACACCAAAGACCCTTTTAAAGCTACGGTCGAAGAAGGGAAATTATATGGATTAGGAAGTAATGATGCAGGAGGTGCATTAGTGTCTTTACTGGCAACATTTACCTATTATTACCATAAAGAAGATCTACAATACAACCTTGTTTTTGTGGCCTCGGCAGAGGAGGAAAATAGTGGCCCCTTAGGATTGCACAGCGTTTTGCCATTACTTCCAAAAATAGATGTTGCCATTGTCGGCGAACCCACACTCATGCAACTAGCCATTGCCGAAAAAGGGTTGGTTGTTTTTGACGCCATCGTTAAAGGCACACCAACTCACGCCGCACATCCGAACACCGATAATGCCATTTACAATACCATTCCCGTACTGGAATGGTTTCAAAACTATAGCTTCAAAAAACCTTCGGAGGTTTTGGGAGATGTGAAGATGACGGTTACGCAAATCAATGCTGGAGTACAGCATAATGCGGTTCCAGCAGAAGTCGCTTTGGTCATTGATGTGCGTGTAAATGATGCCTATACCAATCAAGAGATTTGTGATATTTTAAGCTCCGAAAGTCCGTGCACGAGCATCACTCCTCGCGGGATTCGGTTGAACTCCTCGTCTATTCCTGCAGACCATCCGCTGGTAAAAGCAGGAGTTACTTTGGAAAGAAAAACGTATGGTTCTCCTACTCTTTCGGATCAGGCGGTATTGTCGTGCCCTTCGTTAAAATTAGGTCCAGGAGACAGTACGCGCTCCCATACGGCCGATGAATTTATATACGTTTCAGAAATTAAAGAAGGGATTCGCATCTACATTGAATTATTAAAACAGGTGATTATTTAAAATAGTAACCATTCTGAGTCCGCTTTCGCGAAAGCGTATACAGTCTTCTTCAAAAAAATGACAACACACATAAAAAACAACAGTATGAAACTTTGGGATAAAGGGTTTACGATAGACCAACAAATAGAAAAATTTACGGTAGGAAATGATAGAGAAATCGATTTGAGCATTGCGATCTATGATGTGCAAGCCTCTTTGGCGCATGCAAAAATGTTAGCATCGAGAGCCATCATTACTTCAGAAGAATTACAACAATTAGAAAAGGGATTGAAAGAAATTGCGCTTCAAATAGAGGCAGGTACTTTTATCATAGAACCGCAATTTGAGGATGTACACTCTAAAATTGAGTATGAACTCACCAAAAAATACGGAGAGGTTGGTAAAAAAATCCACACGGCACGTTCTAGAAATGACCAAGTGCTGGTCGCATTACACTTGTTTTATAAAGAGCATTTACAGCACGTACTTATAAAAACAGAGGGATTATTCAACACGCTTTTAAAACTTGCAAAAAAGCACAAAAAAGCGGTCATTCCAGGATATACGCATTTGCAAGTGGCTATGCCATCCTCTTTTGGCTTATGGTTTTCTGCCTACGCCGAGCTTTTGATAGATGATGTCTACGTACTCAAAGCTGCCATAAAAACAGTCGATCAGAATCCGTTAGGATCGGCGGCGGGTTATGGGAGTTCGTTTCCGATTGATCGTGATTTTACCACCGAAGCGTTGGGTTTTACAACTTTAAAATACAATGTGGTCGCTGCCCAATTAAGTAGAGGAAAAAGTGAACGTACCATCGCCAGTGCCTTGGGAGGGTTATGCAATACCTTAGCACGATTTGCCATGGATATTTGCCTGTATATGAGTCAGAATTTTGGCTTTATCACCTTCCCCGATGCACTTACGACGGGAAGTAGCATCATGCCGCACAAGAAAAATCCTGATGTCTTCGAACTCATTAGAGGGAAGTGCAATAAAATTCAGGCGCTACACACCGAAATGCTTTTAATTACCAATAATTTACCGAGTGGGTATCATCGAGATTTTCAGTTGCTAAAAGAGCACAGCATTACAGCTTTTGAAGAAGTGATTGAGATCCTTACGATTTTTGAATATGCCATCAAACAGATTCAAATTCTTGACATTGACCTCACGGATGAAAAATATCAATATTTATATACTGTAGACAGTATTAATACCCTGGTCATTAATGGGGCTTCCTTCAGAGATGCCTATCAGGAAGTAGGCGCTCAAGTGCAATCAGGCACCTACACCCCTGCAACTGCCATGGCACACACGCATATTGGGAGTATGGGGAATTTGTGCTTGGATAAGATTCAGAAGAAGTGGGATAAGGCTAGGAAATAGTGGTATGTTAAATCTTATACATGTAAATAATTTAATTAATTCTAGATATTATCTTTCTTATGACTTAACGTGTAGTACTAACAATCATGTTTTCTGTTCATTTTCTTTGCTTGTCCAAAGAAAACGGAACCAAAAGAAAAGACACTTTTTCTTAGGTATTTTTTCGCTTAAAGCGAAAAACCACAATAACTTCCCTAAATTTTTTCCAAGGTTTCAAAAATTTTTAACGGGAACTTCTTGTTATACTTGAGAAAAAGAAGAAAAAATATGGCAACTTAAATCTGATTTAAGTTATTACTAACATTATGAATAATTTTTACTACTTTTTAAGAATAAATGATGGAACCTCAAAACAATCATTGTGATCTAAAAATTAATCCAAGGGTCAGGGTGTTAAACAACAAATCTTGCTGAAAAAGTGGGATTAGCCCACCTACAAAAATAGGCTCACAACTAAAAAAAGCGACGAGTACATGAGTAATTATCACATAAAGCATCTCGAAGAATATTATCAAGTATATAGAAAATCTGTAGTAAATCCTGAGTCTTTTTGGGAAGAAATCGCAGAAGAACATTTTCTATGGCGCAAAAAATGGGATCATGTGCTTCGTTGGGATTTTAAGAAACCTGAAGTTACTTGGTTTGAAGGTGCTAAATTAAATATTACAGAAAACTGTATTGACAGACATTTGGCGACCAGAGGCGATAAAACGGCTATTCTCTTTGAACCTAACGACCCAAAAGAAGGAGCGCAACATATTACCTACAAAGAATTATATCACCGTGTCAATAAATTTGCCCATGTGCTTAAAGCGAAAGGCATTGCAAAAGGGGATCGTGTGTGTATTTATTTGCCTATGATTCCAGAATTGGCGATTGCTTTATTAGCCTGTGCACGTATAGGTGCCATTCATTCTGTGGTATTTGCAGGCTTCTCTGCGACAGCCCTTGCAACACGAATTAACGACTCCGATTGTAAGATGGTGATCACGTCTGATGGCTCGTATCGCGGTGCCAAAACCATCGATTTAAAAGGTATCGTAGATGAAGCCTTAGAAGAATGTGACTGTGTAGAAAGTGTGTTGGTTGTGAAGCGCATCAACTCCGACATTACGATGAAAGAAGGGCGTGATGCTTGGCTACAACCCTTATTAGATACCGCGTCTGATGAGCTTGCCGCTACCATCATGGATGCCGAAGATCCTTTATTTATCTTATACACGTCTGGCTCCACTGGAATGCCCAAAGGGATGGTACATACCACCGCTGGATACATGGTGTATAGTGCATATACGTTTAAAAACGTGTTTCAATACAAAGAAGAGGATGTGTATTGGTGTACAGCAGATATTGGTTGGATTACGGGACACAGTTATATCGTATATGGTCCTTTAGCCAATGGCGCTACCACCGTGATGTTTGAAGGGGTGCCTAGTTATCCCGATTATGGTCGCTTTTGGGAGATTGTCGCTAAGTATAAAATCACGCATTTTTACACCGCTCCTACGGCGATTAGAGCCCTTGCCAAGGAAGGTGTCGAGCATGTTGAAAAACATGATTTATCATCGCTAAAGGTGCTGGGTACCGTGGGCGAACCTATTAATGAAGAGGCTTGGCACTGGTATGATGATAATATTGGGAAGAAAAAATCGCCTATTGTCGATACTTGGTGGCAAACAGAAACGGGAGGGATTATGATTACCCCCATTCCTTTTTGTACGCCCACCAAACCGACGTATGCAACGCTTCCGTTTATTGGTATTCAACCCACCTTAATGGATGAGAGTGGTCAAGAAATCAAAGGCAACCAAGTCGATGGGCGTTTGTGTATAAAATTCCCCTGGCCAAGTATGGCACGAACGATTTGGGGCAATCATCAACGATATAAAGACACTTACTTTTCTGCCTATGAAAATATGTATTTCACGGGAGATGGCGCACTGAGAGATGAGGTAGGCTATTACAGAATCACAGGACGTGTAGATGATGTGATTATTGTCTCTGGACACAACTTAGGCACCGCACCCATCGAAGATGCGATCAACGAACATCCCGCAGTGTCAGAAAGTGCTATTGTTGGCTTCCCGCATGATGTGAAAGGGAATGCACTGTACGGGTATGTAACTTTAAAAGAAACAGGCGAAGGCAGAAATCATGATAATCTGAGAAAAGAAATCAATCAGATCATCACCGAGCAAATAGGGCCTATTGCCAAATTGGATAAAATTCAATTTACGGATGGGTTACCTAAAACCCGCTCTGGAAAAATCATGCGTCGCATCCTCCGAAAAATAGCAAGTAAAGATACAAGTAACCTTGGTGATACGAGTACCCTTTTAAATCCAGAATGTGTTCAGGAGATTATGGATAAGGTGTTATAGGATGTGGTGGTTAGGTGTGTTTTTCACAAAATATTTATTTTCAGTAATTTAAAATACAAATCATGGTATTTAATTACACCTGATAACATGTAAAATCTTACGTTAGATAGTTTCTTTATTGATATTGAAAAAATATTGACAGAACTATTTCTTTTTCAACAGATACCTCTTTGGCGTCTGCAATAACTTTTAATTTACAATTAAGTTCAACATCAGTCATAGTATTATATAAAGATTAACCAATAATACGCTAACAAGAAAAACCCAATGGCAAAGCTTTTTTGACAAGGAGGAATCAGGTTAGGAGCATTCCTTGCGGAAAAGGTGCACTAGGCTAGTCTCGAAAGTATTTATTTGTAGCTGTATATGTCTAGGGATAAAATTTAATGAATAAGTAAAATTCTGAAAATGTTTTTCATATTGAAAATGAAATAGTTACATTAGACTTTTAAATCTTTTTCAATGTCTGTGTCTAATCTTTTTAAATTCTTCTTTTCAACATTTTTTTTATTTGTTTGGTGTCCTATTTACTCTCAGTCTTCAGAAGCAGATAGTTTGAAAAGTACAATTAATTCCATTAATGATCCTACATTAAAATCTGAATTTCTGGTCGATCTTATTAGGAATTATATTGATCCCAAAAATGATCTTGATTATCCTGTTTGGGTACAAAAATTATGCTCTCTCAATGTTTCTAATAATATTAGGTTCGAATGTGAACAAGCTAAATTAAAAATACTCTATACCGAAGAAAAGTATGACGATCATTTATATATGGCAAAACAATTATTGAAAAATGAATATATTCAACAAGACAAAGCAAAAAGATACAGTATAAATAACTTTATAATAGACAATTTCTATTATAAGAGAGAAGAAGATTCAATTTTAAAATACTTATTTCAATCTCAAAAGTTTACCTCAAAACCTAGCGAAGAAGTATATATTTATGATAAGCTCGCTGAAATGTATTATATCAAAGGTGATTTTACAACAGCAACTCATTATGTAGATAGTGTGCTTTCTATAGCTAATAAATTTGATAATTCAAATTACAAGGCAGAAGGTCTTTATCGTTTAGCCAAGATTCAACGTAAAACAAAATTCTATGATGAAGCCTTAGTTAATTACCAATCTTCTCTTGATATTCTTTTAAAAAAAGATTCAATAACGCGTAGTATTGGAGCTACTTATCTTGAAATGGCAGTACTATCTAAACAAATGAAAAATTTTGATAATGCTTTGAATTACTTAACAAAAGCTTTTTATATCTATAAGAAATTAGATAGACAACGAACACTAGCTACAATTCACGATGAATTTTCAGTCTGCTATATTAGGTTGAAAGATTACGAAACTTCCTTTTTCCATGTAAATCAAGCTATAAAAATCAAGAATGAGATTAATATAAAATCTGACCTTAAGTATTCATATTCAAGATTAGGAAGATTATACTATCTAAAAAAAGAAAAAGATTTTGACAAAGCAATTCACTATCTTAACTTATCTAAAGAGCTTTATGAATTGAAAGGTTCTGTTGAACAGAAAATGTACCTAGAACTTTACTTTTTTAATGCTTATCAATTGCAGAAAAATACTAACCAAGCGACAAAACATTTTAATCAATTCATAAAATTAAAAGACTCACTCAATAAGTCTATTAATAGAAAAGCAATAGCAGAATCTGAAGTAAAGTATAAAACTTTAGAAAAAGAAAAAGAGATACAAAGTAATAAACTTCTCATTGCAACAAAGCAACGTAATTTTCTTATTTCAGTCAGTATTGGGTCTTTTATTCTATTACTTCTAGGTTTAATGTATTTCAAAAAAAGAAAGAAAGAAAATCAATTACAGAATATTATTGAACACGTAAAACAACTTTCCAATAAAATTCTCTATCAAGAAGAAGAGGCTATCAAAAGAAAAAACAATCTTGACAGTACTACCTTTAGCAAACATCTAACTAAAGAATACAATCTCACAAAAGCTACTTATGAATATTGGGATCGACAAGCTTTTGGTATCACCGAAAAAGAAATGGAAACTCTTTTTGATATTTCAAAAAGTTCTGTGCAAAGTAGGCGTAAAGAGCTCTACAAACGATTATCTGCAAAAACAAGTACCGAAGAATATGATCGACACTCTTCTGTTTCTCTCTACCTTGAAGAAATTGTTGATTTTATGAATGCCAAAATTCAGAGTCTTCAATCTGATAGTGAAGAATAAATATTAAGTAAAATATTTCTCCACTCTACAGGGGTGATTTTCATTTTTTACTGTTTACAACTTCCGCTCCACAGGGATGGCGTGGCATCTTTTTGTCTTAATAAACTTCTTAGAATCATTTTCAAATGCCTAATATTGAGCTATTAATGATTCCAACCATACAATTAATCTATCCATATGATATACTAAACCTATATACTCTTTTAAAGTATTTTTCTATTACTAAAATTTAATTTGAATCATAAAATCAATCTACTATGAAAAAACATTACTTAATCAAATTTATACTTACATTACTTTTTTCTGTAAGCACTGCTCTTGGGCAAAGCAACGATGATCAATCATTCGTTGAAAACGAATTGTATGTTAAAGTAGTTGAGACCTATCAACCTGAATGGAATAGGACGTTTCGATTGTCTTTTTCTGAAGTTCCTGTTTTGAGCCGATATGTGGCAGATTTCCAAATAACAGAGATTCAGTTCCCTTATTATTTTACTCAGAAATCATCTGAACTACAGCGTACACTTCGGATTAAGATTGGAGAAAGTGTCGACGTTGATACTTTTATTAGAATCTTGTCTAATGATAAGCTAATAGAGTATGTAGAACGAGTTCCGATGAGTTTTATACACGAAGTTCCTAACGATGATGATATTTCTACACAATGGAGTCTTAGTAAGGTTCGAGCTTTTGAAGCTTGGGATTTAGAGACTGGGGCTAACGCAATAGACGTAGCCATTGTAGATAGCGGTGTACAAACTGATCACCCAGATCTTATGGGTAATATGGCAGATGGTTGGGATGTAAGTGATAACGATAGTAATCCTAATCCTATTAATGGCGATTATGATCACGGAACGCACGTTGCTGGTCTAGTTGGCGCAGTCACCAATAATTCTATTGGTATGGCTAGTGTAGGTTATAATATTGATATTATGCCTATAAAGGCAACTAACTCTCCAAACTCTAATCTCATTACTCACGGTTACGAGGGAATACTTTGGGCTGCTTCAAATGGCGCAGAGATTATTAACTGCAGCTGGGGTGGAGAGGCTTATAGCCAGACACATCAGAATATTGTTAATACAGCTTATAATACGTTTGGTAGTATTATAGTTACTTCTGCTGGAAATGATAATACGAATGTAATTCAGTATCCTGCAGGATATAACAATACACTTACTGTTGCCGCAACGAACCAAGATGATAGTAAGCGGGGGAATTCAAATTATGGTAGTTGGGTAGATATTTCTGCACCAGGTAGTTCCATTTATTCTACTTTGTTATATGATGATTATGGAAATAAGAGTGGTACTTCTATGGCATCGCCAATAGTTGCTGCTGCTCTTGGGCTTGTTTGGTCTGCGGATTTATCAAAGTCTAAGGAGGAAATTATCGATTGTGTTCTTGATTCTGCTGTACCACTTAATTGGTCTGGTAGCGGTAGTGGTCGATTAGATGTTAGGGCTGCCTTAGATTGTATTCTAGATAATGGAGGTGGAGATCCTATTGCTTGTGAATGCCCATTTTTGGATAATCAGTTCCCAAACAATACGTTAACTCCTACCAATAATTGGCAATCAGTTAATTGTCAATTTGCAGGAGAGTTTTCAGAATATAATGTTTCTAATGGCGAGACATATGTTTGGAGCTACTGCACTAACGATGGAGGTAACTCTTCAAACGATTTGAGAATAAACGTTTTTGATGGAAATGGTAATCGCGTAGCTTGTAATATGGATAGCTGTGGTTTAGACCCTAGAATTGTTTGGACTTCTAACTTCACAGGTATTGTGAGAGTCCAAACCAACGAGTATATAAATGGTAGTATGCAATGCGAAACTAATTTAGATTGCGCAACTTTAGTCTATAAGATTGATTCTAGCGGAGGTGGTAATTGTGATGTTCTCTATGCAGATCAATTGGTTAAGGATGGAACAGGCGGCGGTGTTGGTAATGATGATGGGCAAGCTAATCCTGGAGAAGAAATTGATCTTGAAGTAGCACTAGAAGCTATCGGTTGCGATTTACACAATGTATCTGGGATATTAAATACGAACGATTCTGATATAACTATCACCGACGATAGTCAGAGCTGGGGAGATATTCTAGAGGGTCAAGTGGATTGGACAAGTGATTTCGATTTTGATGTAGACGCAAATACTCCTGAGAAGGATGTTGTCTTTACATTGGAGGTTACTTCAGATGAAGATAGCTGGGTACTGACGTTTATAGTGCATATCTACGCTGACGGTGGTAATTGTGATATCGCCTATGCAGATCAATTAGTTAAGGATGGCACAGGTGGTGGAGTCGGCAATGATGATGGGCAAACTAATCCCGGAGAAGAAATTGATCTTGAAGTAGCACTAGAAGCTATCGGTTGCGATTTACACAATGTATCTGGGATATTAAATACGAACGATTCTGATATAACTATCACCGACGATAGTCAGAGCTGGGGAGATATT
>NZ_JBHSFV010000008.1:257972-270833 GCF_042653865.1 Dokdonia ponticola
TATTCTAGACGGACAAGTGGATTGGACAAGTGATTTCGATTTTGATGTAGACGCAAATACTCCTGAGAAGGATGTTGTCTTTACATTGGAGGTTACTTCAGATGAAGGTAGCTGGATACTGACGTTTATAGTGCATATCTACGCTGGCGGTGGTAATTGTGATATCGCCTATGCAGATCAATTAGTTAAGGATGGCACAGGTGGTGGAGTCGGCAATGATGATGGGCAAGCTAATCCTGGAGAAGAAATTGATCTTGAAGTAGCACTAGAAGCTATCGGTTGCGATTTACACAATGTATCTGGGATATTAAGCACGAACGATTCTGATATAACTATCACCGACGATAGTCAGAGCTGGGGAGATATTCTAGAGGGTCAAGTGGATTGGACGAGTGATTTCGATTTTGATGTAGACGCAAATACTCCTGAGAAGGATGTTGTCTTTACATTGGAGGTTACTTCAGATGAAGGTAGCTGGGTACTGACGTTTATAGTGCACGTTTATGAAGAAGCGCTTGATGTTAGAGATTTTAATTTGAATAATAGTGTTACACTATTTCCAAACCCAGCTAGTAATGTTTTCTATATCAATTCAAGTATGAGTTCACGATTAGAAGTGAGAGTGCTAGATTTATTGGGTCGTCAAGTTATGCCAACACGCACAATAGATGCGAATACTCGTATTGAGTTTAATCCCATTGGTTTAAGTGACTCTATATATCTTGTAAAGATATCAGATCCTTTATCTGACGGATTTATCACAAAGAAATTAATGATCAGTCATTAAACTTCTAATTAATATAATTTTAGTCTAATGGTCAATGAGTTTGCTATTTTAGCAAACTCATTGACTTTTTTTTTTAGTAACGGATCCAAGATTTATTCAGTCGCCTTTAGCTAACTAAAGGAGGACTTAGGGAAAAGTCTGTATAATTTTGTAAAACTCATTTTTTTGACAAACCCATAAATGAGAATATATCAAAGGTGTACTCCAGAATCTTAGTTCCCTTCCAATCTAGGAAGCAACCACAACAAACCCATTGCAAACACAAACACAATAAAAAACCAAAGACGCGAAACCGGACGTTGTTCTTTTGTCCTATCAGCAGATGTCCCACGATCTTGAAAATAACGTTTATTTTGTTGACGCCAATCATAAGCTTTTACCCCTTGCCAACTCGTGGAAGGAGCCACATAATAATGTAAAACAGCCGTCGTATCTTTTGCCAGTTGAAGCGTTTCCCATCCAGTCTCTTGAGGATATACGGTACCTGACCATTTTTCAGACAAGGATACATTTTGTTGGAGTGCTACAGGTTGACCAAGGGCATCAAGTACGGTAGGTGGTACAATCGAAGTACGTAGCGAAAACTGAAAAGGCACATCTGGCGTTGCCATATAATTTTCAGTTTCCCAACGAACAATGGGAATATCTTTCTGACTCACGGCACTTAATATGCGAGACCACATATACGTGTACTGCGCTAGATTTCCCTCTAAAACTAGCGGGTATGACTCCATAATCGTAGCGGTACTCACGCGGCCAAATCCTCGTTGCTCATAGGCACTCAACAATATATTCTCTGCCTTTAGAATCGGTTGGAGTTTAGGATTTTCGGCAAAAAGAACTGGTCCTACAGAGACTTTTACCTTTGGCCATTGCGGCAAATGAACTTGTTTTTCTTTATTTCGCTTTAAGCGAAAACCAAATACCTCCCCGCTCCTCAAAATGGCCTCATCCAGTTGTATAAAAACCCCAAGCCCTTGAGACTCTACAGCAGTTTGCAACGCTCGTCGAGAGCTTGAAGAAAGCGTGGCATACGAACTCCCGTCAAGGATCACCAAGTCAAAGTCTGCAAGATTCGTCGCGGTAAGACCGTACACTGTTGCTTGCGGCCGATTAAAATTTTCAAACTTGTAAGTGTCTTTAGTAATCTGGCTACGTACTAATACTTCATGTCCATTTTCGGCTAAAAAGTTTTTTAAATACTTGGTCTCAAAAGTGGGGAATCTATTGAGAATAACCACTTTTAAAACGGGGCTCGGATCTATCTGTACAGGTAAAGGGTCTTTGGTCAATACCACCCCTAGAGAATCCTTGGTAACCACATGATACACAAAGGCTCCTGTTGTTTTAGGGATTGAACGTACTTTAAATAACTGCTTCTCTGCTTTTGTAACCGCTAAGGAGTCAAGCCCATTTCCGCCAGAATCTTCCAAAATAATCTGACTTACCTGCTGTGGTTTCTCATATAAACCCTGAACGATTAAAGAATCCCCCAACGTCACCTTGGAGTCATATTGTATACGTTTAATGCCGCTTGAGACATCCCCAGGCACATAAGTTGTTTTGATGCTATCCAATTGCCAAAAATCATAAGGTGCTACCCCATCTCCAAGAATATAAGCAGTAGACAAACTATCCATTTGTTTTTTGTCTAAGCCATCCATCTTATAATCTATAAGATGTAAGTTTTTATGTAGTGCTTTCAAACTATCCAACTGACGTTCGCTATAGTGATGAGTTAAGATAGCCCCTACACCCTTCTCTCGATCCTCCCAAACCAAAGGTTTAAGAATCATGAGTGCTAGCATCATTACCGCTATCAAGGCTATAAATGCTTTTAGTAACCACCATTTTTTACTTCCTGATCGATATTCTTTCCATAAAAAGATACCCCATAGCACAACCATACCTATTAGTACAGGCAGCCATAAACTTTGTAGTAAGAAGATATCCTTATCGATCACTGGCTTTTGAGTTCTTGAATGAATGCTTTTTCTAAAGCGCCTCTGTATTGATGTCTTACTACAGGGTTGGCGTCTACATCAGGGAGTGCTTGCAATAAACCTTGTCGTACACTCTCCAGCACCACAATCGGTTGTGGTTTTTCTTCTGTGAGCCAAGATAACTCCTGTAAGGTCTTTAAATGTTTAGAAGGCTCTTCAATAGCAAGCGCGGCAAGCTCTTTTCCAGCTTGTGCAAAAACCACTCGATCTTTGGCTGTAATACGACTCCCTTCTGTAAGTCGTTTTTCAAGAATAGTCACACTCTCCTGCATCGCGGCATACATGGATTTGTCATTCATATCCTGTTGTTTATAAAAATTATCAATCTCATCGAGATCGCCAGAGAGTCGTTTTTCTTCCTTTATGGGTGGTGGATCAAACCCTATACGATGTACATAAATACGTGCACTATTTTTAATCTCTTGAATAAGCTTAAGCGCTTTATATTGATACGGCAAAGATTTTTCGGGCTCAGCCAGTCGTAAGTATAATTCGGCATCCCACATTTGAGCCATTGCATTTTTTAATTTCCCCTTTAAAGAAGCTGTAAATAAGGTAGATTCCTCTGGGTTGTCGTGATCATGCATATATGCCTCAAAACCTGATTTATCTTCCTCATCCTCTTCGCCTTCGTGCTCGTGTTCGTCGTGATGTTCTTCAACTAGATTATGTTCATTTTCACTATCGTGGTCATGACGGTAGTTAGCTGTAGGGTCATCAGGGTCAAAATCTGTTTCTTCTATATCTGGTGTCACGGCAATACCTGAGTCGGCCTCATCTCCCATAAATTTTCCATATTTTAAGCGTAAGGCTTTTTGGTCAAAACCTAACTCATTACTTCTCGATTTAAATTCTTGAAGCGGGATTTGATTGCGCTCTGAAATAAGTTTCTCGGTATCAATAATCAACTGTCGCTGACTCCTAAAATAATCAGGCATCAAGTCTGCGCCCATCGTTCCCTCTACGCCAAAGCCATCACTTACCGTATCTTTAATCACGGCAAAAAAGGTTTCACTACGTGTACTATTTGGTATAGGTGTCTTCTGATCTTGTACTTCAACATAAAAATAAAGTTCATCGCCCAGCTCCATTTTTAATTCATCTAGACGTATATTTTTTGAGAGACGTGCCTTTTTTGAACCTTGTACCAGCTTTTGATCAAAAGCAAGTTTCTCTTCTCTAAACTTCACAGATTCTCCCGCCCCCTTACTCACCGTCGCAATAATAAAGGTCGTTTTTAAACCAAAATCATCTACCATTTCTGCCGTAAAATTCAGCACTTTATCATCATCAAAATCAAAAGATGTAAACTGAGGGATGTCTTTAATTTCTATGGTAGGGGCTTTATCTTTGACTACCTCTACACTATACAAGTCAGATACATATTGGGCACCCAAGCTGTCTGTAAATCTAACATTATAGTAGCCCGAGGCTTGTGGTATCATCGATTGCGTAACATACTCATTGGGGTTTCCATTTTTTTGAGAAGTCATTATCACGTCTTTCTCCCCTAAACCTTCCAGACGCACCTCACGCACCGGCTGATTGAAGCCAAGCTTCCAAGAAAGTCGCGTCCCTTCTACCACTTTGACATTCAAATCACTGCTTGAATTGGTAGCCATCTGAGTATAAGCAGGATATGCAATCATCACCTTTTGATGTAGCACTACAGGAGGTTCATAGGCAGGTACCACAGAATCAGTTGCTTGAAAAACTATCAATGGCTCCTCTGCTGCATTTGGTGTATTTGATGCAATTCCCATCGTATAAAATACGGACATCAACACACCTATCAAGGCTAGAACTGCTGCGGCAAGTATTGCTTTTTTAAGTTTTGTTTGCGGCTTGACATGTTTTATTTCTGAAGCGAGACGGGTGGTTATTTTTTCTCTTTGTAACTGGGCAAGTCCTGATAATCCCACAGCTGGAGTCAGTAACAAGCTACTGCTGTACTCTGCAGTGTTGAGATGATCATCTATATACCGACTGCTCTTTTCATTAGATAGTTGCCAAGGCCGTATTATGACGAGCGCTACCACGGCAACCACACAAAAAAGAAGCATTCCCCATACTATATTCTGTGTTGTCAGACCTACACAGATTCCTGCACCTATACCATATAATACAGCTTCTAGCGCTCGCAGTGATTGCCAGCGCTTGGTAAATTGTTGTATGAGTTTTGTTCCTTCCATTATTGTTTTCGTAGGCTTGCGACGATGCGTTCGCCTATCATTAAAAATAGGAATATCATCCACAGCCATCCAGAAACGTTGGCAGTAGCGATATTTGGTATTGTAGCAGTGTTTACAGCTACTTTGGTTTGTAATTGCTCACCTGATAGCGTGCGTATATCTTCTTCCTGTATTTGTGCAACTAGATCTGTATCTAACGCAAACCAATCTAATAAGTGTCCGACCCAGTCTTCTTCAAGCACTACGTTGGTGTTGAGTTCTTTAGTCCATATAAAATCTGTAGGAGAAGTACCTGGCTCAATCAAACGATGCGCTAAAATATCTTGACGATACCGCAAGGTTTTTGCTGTAGTTTCAGGTAACACAGCATCACTTAGCCAAACGATATAATCACTTTCAGGAAATACCAACTCTGCCGATGGAGTCCTTTTTTCTAGAGTAATATCCGTTTGGGTGTAGCGTGCAATTGCTTTAATTCCTGCCTCGACAAAGGTACTTTGCGTCTCAAAACCATCATCAACGACCATGACGACTTTGATCTCTTTTTCAGGATATATCGGAATGTATGCGCCCCCCTCTTCTGTGTTGACTTCAAGACTATCTTGAGAAGCATTTCGTCTGACTTCATTTTCAGCAATGGGTGTTTTAGAAAATGATAAGGTGGTGGCATCACTGTATACTGCTACGACTTCAATACTATCTTTTTTTACACGTGCCCAAACAGGTTTTGAAATTTCTGCTTCGGTATCTACTGGAATCCAGGTACTATTCTTGACAAGGGTGGGTCGTTTTCCTTTAACCGCTTTCGCGAAAGCGTGTACAAACACCACCACACTATCTGCCGGTAATTGCTCCATCTCTTTTGCAAGTTGCCAATAGTGGAAATTCCCTTCTTCTACGAGTGTATATTCTTGCCATTCTGGAAGACCTTCTGTGAGGAGGAATCTGCCTTGTTGAGGAATTTGTTGAAAGCGTGCTCGCCCTTCGGCAGTTGCAAGTAAAGAAGGTTCAAAGACATACGCAACATCTAGCCGTGGTACTGTTGTTGTTATTTGAGGTACTGCCAGAATTCCAACGAGTAGTGCAATAATGAAACATCGCAACACCAATAGCCACCACTCATTGATTTGAATACTTTTGCTTTGTTTGGATTTGGTTTGGGCAATAAATTGGGTGCTTCCTACTTTGATAATTTGCACTTTTTTTCGGCTCCAAAAGTGAATCGCGATAGGAATTAAGAGTCCTAATAATCCCCAGAGATATGATGGTTGTAGAAAAGTCATATCAACTGATTTTTAAGCGTTTTTTTAAAAATACCTGTAACGCTTCTCCTATATGACCATCCAAATTAAATAACTGATAGGTGATATCATTAGACAGCAATTCTTCCTTTATTTCTCTCAAAGAAGTGTCCAATCCTTCTAAATACAGAGGTTTGGCTTCTTTTGTATTGACTTTGATTTTTGTCCCCGTCTCAAGGTCTTCAAAAATAACCTGCCCTTTATAATCAAACGTTCGTTCTTGCTCTCCTAGGAGGTGCAACACAACGACTTCATTTCGAGACGTTTTTAGGCGTGTGATCGTTTTGGTGATTTCTTGTTCATTCTCATACAAATCAGTAATAAAAAATAGCAGTTCCCGACGACTATGATGATGGAGTTTTTCTCCTGCAAGCTGGGTGGGCCACTTTCCTTGAGTATGTAAGTTCAAGAGTTGATACAAAAAGCGATTAAAATGAGACTTCCCTGTTGCTGGTTGTAAGGCCTCTACTTTCTGATCATTAATGGTATGCAACCCCACTGCGTCACCCTGTCGATGCGCTAGGTGCGCTAGGCTTGCCACTAGGACTTGGGCATATTCCATTTTTGAAAGCGTTCCTTCTTTATGCAACATCGACGCGCTTGTGTCAATGATACATTTAACCGTGATGTGCGTATCGATTTCTGATTGTTTAATGTAATAACGGCCAGAACGAGCGAGCATCTTCCAGTCAAGTAAACGCAAATCATCTCCAGGCTCATAGCCTCTGTATTGACTAAACTCTAGACCTGATCCTACTCTTCTACTTCGATTCAATCCCGACAAATACCCGTCTACGATCACCCGAGCGATCAACGCCAGTCCAGAGACACTGTTGATTACTTCAGGTTTGAGTAAAGCTTGATAATCGTCTTTCACACGTCTGATATTTGAATTATAAATGAGTTTGTTCAAGAAGCTTACGGGTTACATTATCGGAGGTGATTCCTTCTGCTTCTGCCTTAAAATTGACAATTACCCGATGGCGTAGCACGGGAAGAGCAACGTGTTGTATATCTTCTAAAGTGACTGCGATTCTTCCGTGGGCGAGAGCTCTTGCTTTTGCCGTGAGAATCATGGCTTGCCCAGCTCTAGGCCCTGCTCCCCAACCCACCCATTGTTTTACATAGTCATTGGTCGTGGTTTCTGGGCGTGTCGCTCGTACAAGGGTACTCACAAACTCTACCAATTGATCACTAATAGGTACTTCTCGTACCAGCGCTTGCAGACGTAAAATCTCATTACCTGATAGGATGGGTTGAACTTTCTCTTTTTTAGTCCCTGTCGTACTCTTTAAAATATGTGTTTCTTCTGCTGCAGTAGGGTATCCAATTTTAATATAAAATAAAAATCGGTCTTGCTGTGCTTCTGGTAACGGAAACGTACCCGATTGTTCTATCGGATTTTGAGTCGCTAGTATAAAGAAAGGTCGCTCTAATGTATACGTTTTACCTGAATATGTTACCTCAAATTCCTGCATTGCCTCTAGTAAAGCAGCCTGTGTTTTAGGAGGGGTTCGGTTGATTTCATCGGCGAGGATGATATTGGCAAAAATGGGACCTTTATTAAACTCAAAACTCTTTTTACCGGTGGAGTGGTCTTCTTCTAGAATTTCGGTTCCTACAATATCCGATGGCATTAAATCTGGTGTAAACTGAATGCGTTTAAAATCTAGATCAATTGCTTGGGCCAATGTTCTAATCATTAAGGTTTTGGCAAGCCCTGGAACACCTTCTAACAACGCATGTCCTCCTGCTAGAAAGGTAATAAGCAACTGCTCTACCGTTTCTTCTTGACCAATGATGACTTTTGCAATCTCCTTTTTAAGGTCTGTCAATTTTCCCGTGAGTATATGTACTTCTTTTTCTAAGGCTACTAAGTCTTTATTCATGTTTTTTTTGAAATTTCTACTCAAGTGATCTTGTTTGATCCCTTCGTTCAAGTACTAATTGATTTGTTCATTATACGCTTTCGCGAAAGCAAAACACAAACCACTTCACTCCAAACGTATAAGGTGCAGCTATCAACTCGTAAGCGCATACATAATAATATTTACGCCAAAACGAGTGTTATCTGTTTTATACCACCGCTTGTTTCTAAAGTCATAATCCCACTCACAACCATAGTCTTTGTTGCTATACAACACCCCGATTCGTCCATTGATTTCAATCGCTTTTAAGTACTCGTGTACCAGGTCGTCGCCCCAACCGTTGAGTTCTTGACTGGTGGTTGGTGGGCCATCTTCAAATTCGAAAAAGACCTTGTAAATCTCGTGGTCATTAGGTATTTTCTTTAAGCTATCGGGTCCAAAAATTTCTTCCATTTGTCGCTCAAACGATTTTGCAAACAAGCCGTCAATATCGTGGTTGCAATCGTCTGCAAAGACAAAGCCTCCATTCTCTACATACCTTTTAAAATTCTCTTTTTCCTTTTGGGTAAACTGCACGAGCTTATGTCCTGAGATGTAACAAAAGGGACTTTTAAAAATATCTTCACTCGCCAGTGTGATGATATTTTCCTGAGTATCTACTTCTAGCGTTGTATACTCTACCAATGAATTGAGTAAATTAGACGGCATACGTTGATCTGTATCCCAATCTCCCGATTCATATTGTAAGCGCGTGAAGAAAAATTTATTAGGCATTCTATTTCAGTAATTTTTTGTGGTGCTGCAATCTATTCATTTTGGAAGCTACTGTTTATTACATTCAAATGTTACCTCAGCCTGCTAATTGTCAGGTATGGACATAAATTAAAAACTGGTCGCCACACCGAAGTATCACCACCAGTTTATACAATTTACATCTTTTTATACCGCATCAGAGAGACTGGTAAATGTAAAGTCACGTACCTTCATATAAGGAATCAGGCTTCCATCTACACGTACTTGCTTCCCAAGGGTCTCTAAGTTATTAAGCATAATAATAGGACTCTCGTTAAAACGGAAATTCTTCACAGGGTATTTAATTTTGCCATTCTCGATATAGAAAGTTCCATCTCTGGTAAGTCCAGTGTATAATAACGTTTGAGGGTCTACGGAACGTATGTACCACAAACGTGTCACGAGTATTCCTTTCTTGGTGCTTTTGATTAAATCTTCTAAGGATGCGGTACCTCCACCCATGATAAAGTTACTTGGAAAAGGAACAGGTTCTACCCCTTTTTCTTTAGCCCAATACCGTCCATAAGCGAGGTTTTTTACGACACCGTTTTCAATCCAAGTAGTTTTCTTGAGCGGTTGTCCTTCACCATTCCAAGTGGGGGCTGGAACTTCTTCATTAAGAGGATCTGACCAAAGGTTTACGCGTTCATCTACGATTTTCTCTCCTAGTTTTGTGCCTCCGCCTTCTTTTGACATAAAGCTACGCCCTTCATCTGCAGAACGTGCATTAATGGATCTACCCAGACCTTGTAGTAATCCTAAACCAGCAGAAGGTTCAAGGATAACCGTATACTTCCCTGGTTCGATCGCTTTTGCTTCTCGAGAGAGTACCGCTTTATCAATTGCTACTTTTGATGCCTCAGCGGCATCAAACTTTGAAATATCATTATAATCACGAGTAACCCAACCAGATCCTGTACCATCATTAGTACGCATTGTTACCGTGAAACTCGCATTGGTAGACTTGTTATATGCAAAAAGGCCATTAGAGTTCATCATTGCACTAAAACCTTGACCATCGTCTAAAAATCCTGCTGCAGTGACGTCTTTTGCTTTGGCTGGTGTAATACTGCTATTGGCTACTTCTGCTCTATACTCTGGAGTTATATTTGCAGTCGCCTCGACAAAGGTTTTGGATTCGTCATATACTTGAGGCCCCAGCGGTTCCATATATTCTGGATTCTCGGGAGACAGTTTTGCAAGTTCTTCTGCTCGTTGCACCACCTTCTTTAAAGATTCATCATCAAGCTCGTCGATCGTTGCTGTTCCTGATTTCTTACCAAAACTTGAGGTTACTGCCAGATTTTGATTTGACTGGTATCCTGCTGTAGATACTGAGTTGCGTGCATAGCGTATGTTACCTCCTTGGTTTCCGCTTAAGTTTACGACACAGGCATCGGCTGTAGAAAAGCTTAACGCTTTTTCTAAGATTTTTCTAGCCTCTTCTTTTGAAAATATTGCCATTGTTTATTTTTTTAAAAGTTAGACTTATACCGAACGCCCGGTATTAATTACATTAATATCATTAAATCGTGATGTGGAGCTACCGTGGGATACGGCACTTACCTGAGAAGGTTGCCCTTTGCCATCAAAGAAAGACCCAAACAAACGATAATCATTCTTGTCACATATTTTTGCGCAAGAATTCCAAAATTCCTGCGTATTAGATTGATAGGCTACATCGTTGAGCATTCCTGCAATTTTACCGTCCTTGATTTCAAAATACATGGTACCACCAAACTGGAAGTTATAGCGCTGTTGATCGATAGAATACGATCCTCTTCCGGCGATATAGATCCCTTTTTCAACATCTTTAATCATATCATTTATAGAATACGGCTCTTTCCCCGCTTCTAAAGAAATATTAGGCATACGCTGGAACTGAACATCATTCCAACTTTGTGCATAGCAACAGCCTTGAGATTCATTTTGATCAATAATTTTAACTTGATCACGGATGGCTTGGTAATTGACCAAGATTCCATTACGAATGATATCCCACTTCTTGGTCTTTACCCCTTCATCATCCCAGCCTACCGCTCCTAATGAGTGGGGTTGTGTTTTATCTGCTACAATGTTTACGATATCGCTACCATATTTAAAGTTTTTAGATTTCCATTTATCAAGAGTTGCAAAACTGGTCCCTGCATAATTGGCTTCGTACCCAAGCACACGATCCAGTTCCGTAGGGTGCCCAACAGATTCGTGTATAGTAAGACCTAAGTGATTAGGTTCTAATACAAGATCATATTTACCAGCATCTACTGACTTGGCCGTAAGCATTTGCTTGGCTTGCTTTGCCGCTAACGTGGCATCTTCTGCCATGTCATAGCTGTTTCTATAGAGTCTAAGACCTTCTGGACCTTCTAATTTCTCTGAATCCAGACCATCTAGATACTCATATCCCATTCCCATAGGCGCACTCATCGCTTGACGTGTTTTGAACTTCCCTCCACCTACGGCGGTCACTCCAAAGGTTGGCCAGATGCGATGTACGTCTTGATCTATATAAGACCCGTCTGTAGAAGCAAAATACTTTTGCTCATTAACCATAAAGAGGGCGGAGTTTACAAAGTTAGCTCCGTTGGCTTGTGCTGCCGCATTTGCCGTAAGAAGTAGGTCTACCTTTTCTGATACGGGCACATCCTTAAAGTCTTTTTTGATAGGTGTTTTCCAAGAGACTTCCCCAAAAGCAGGTACTGGTGCTAGTACTACAGGTTCTGTTTGAAATTTTGAGTTTGCCTTTGCAATTGCAACTGCCTGCTCTGTTGCTTTTTTAATACCGTCTGGTGTTACATCATTAGTGGATGCAAAACCCCAAGTCCCATTTGCGATGACACGTACTCCAATCCCAAAAGATTCGGTATTGACAACTCCTTGAACTTTATCTTCTCTGGTTCGTACAAACTGATTGAGATATCTGCCTATTCTGGCATCTGCATAGGAAGCGCCTAAACTTTTGGCTGTATTAAGCGCAACATCTGCCATTTGCTTTTTTATTATTACATCCATTCCTGGTTCTAAGAGTGCCTCTGTTGGGATGTTATTTCCCATTAACAGCGAAGGCATCATCATTGCCCCAGCACCCAATCCGGCCAGTTGGACAAAATTTCGTCTTTTCATAAGAGTATACGTTTTGATTGTGGTTTTGAGTGTTGCTAAGCACTCAATATTAAAGCACCTTAATATCTGAATAAATCGGCATACCTACTAATCTTCTAGTGCTAATAATATCTTAAAATTTTAACTTTTTAGTATTAAAAACATATACTACAAATAATTAAACTCATTAAGATCTTCATTGTTTGCATAAAAACTTGCGAAAGTCATATCACACCAAGATTATAACTTGTTTTAAATGAAAATAGATGTTGCTTTTCTTTTTCATCAATTGCTAATTTGCCTCATCTATCAATAATATATTTCCGCTCATTTAAGAATACTCACTTATTTTTTAAAACATCATATTAGCATACACTCACCAAAGAACACATAGTACTAATTCCAAGCGCTACTACTTCACGTTGGAAACAAGGGTCTGATAATAAATATAAGCATAGTATGATCAATGAAATTCTCATCCAATAAGTAAATCTCATCAAAAGATTAAATCAATCTTCTAACATCAATAAAAACTGCTGTAAAGTCTGTTTCTAAAACAAATCTAGTTATCGAAACTAAAAAGCAAAGCTGATAATACAACTTTGCCTTTTTAATATAATTTATATTTCTTAAAGATTATTTGATAACTACCTCACTTTCAAAAGTGTATATTATATGGAACATATTATGGCTCAACACAAAAAGTTGTGGGGTAATTAAAATTGAGACAACTTTGCTTTAAAAAATTCTATGTCCTCAGATGCTCTATTTGCTGCCGCCAACTTATTACTTCCAGAAGTTCTTGTAACTTATTTT
>NZ_JBHSFV010000009.1:0-267110 GCF_042653865.1 Dokdonia ponticola
TCACATCATCCGCTGGAGTCACGGTGACTACTACGGTAGCAGTTTCAGTGGTGGTTGATCCATCTGGATTGGTGACTGTGACGGTATACTCAAAGGTATCCGTGCCGTTAAAATCAGGATCTGGCGTGTAGGTGACCGTGCCATCAGGGTTGATGGTCACTGTTCCGTTGTTTGGATCCGTGACATCGGTTACTTCTATAGTTGCCGTTGGATCGAAGGTATCATTATCTAATACCGCAATGTCTACTGGCGTATCCTCTGGTGTGGTCGCCGTATCATCCATCACATCATCCGCTGGAGTCACGGTGACTGTGACTGTTGCCGTTTCTGTGGTCGTTGATCCATCAGGGTTTGTGACGGTGACGGTATACTCAAAGGTATCCGTACCATTAAAATCAGGATCTGGTGTGTAGGTGACCGTTCCATCAGGGTTGATGGTGACCGTTCCATTAGCTGGATCTGTTACATCGGTTACTTCAAAAGTTGCCCCTGTAACATCATCATTGTCTATGACATCAATATCCACTGGGGTATCTTCTTGCGTGGTTGCTATATCGTCCTGAATAATTGGAACTATTAAGAATCCACTAGATTCTAAAGCTATACACTCATTAGTATCATGTGTAACAACTACGAAAAATTCTGTTCCTCCTAAACCTGTTACATCTAGGATTGTTAATGTTGCGGTTGTGAAATCTTCAAAATTTGTATCAGATCCATCTATAAGTGTTCCTCCTGCATTTGGATCTCCTATGTACCATTGATAGTTAAGACCTGCATTTGCATTTCCGGGTGTCCCATAATCGGGTGTTCCTGTGGTGTATCCTGTTGCGTCATCACCCCTAGCAACTACAGTAAATGTAGTTCCGCCAGTAACTACTGCTTGATCAGAAACATCAGTTGTAACGACTACTTGGGTAGCTTGCGTTACAGCTGCTGTTGTTCCTTGTTGTTGAGTAGCTCCTCCTGAAGTTTCAGGAACACCGTTTGCGTCTACTTGCCCTTCATCATCATCTGCAAGGTTATTTGAGGTTGTAAGGTCTGATTGTACAAATGTTCCTGCGCCTTCAACGGCATCTGGACAGCCATCGTTGTCACTATCGGTATCCAAATGATCTAAAATAGTATCGCCATCTGTATCTTGTCCTATACAATATTCTAATTCAAAAAATTGCATGGTGACAGCTCCACTGTTACCATTTTGTTTCCCTGCTGTAATTATTATTTCTGTGACGGGCCCGGGTATAGATACCTGTATCGCATTATTTGGAGCATTATTTGCGGTCGCATTACTTACAACACTCTGCCCTGAAAATATACCGTTAGCTCCTAAGTCTATGTCTGTTAAAAACACTGGAGTATTAGCACCTCCATTCATTGCATTAAAATCTGCTCTGTCAGAATTGTCAAGACCTCCAAATTTAAATGCTACATTATATACAGGTTCTGAAAATGTATATGTATACACCGCTACGTCTCCATTGGGGAAATTTGTGGTATTAGGTTGTGTTTCGATATAGGTTCCAGAAACACCAGGAGTTGGTCCTTGACTGCTAACACCTGATTGCCAAACTACTGTTCCTAACAACTCAAAAGTTGCGTCTACATCAACACCATTAAAAGGATATAAATTTGTTAACGTTGCTGTAGCACTTCCTCCGTTTGTTCCTGTATCAGCATTTGTAAATGTTTGAGCTAGGTTAACAAAACCTGGAGAGCAATTAAATTCATCTGTATCTAATATCCCATCATTATCATTATCTAAGTCTACACCATCAACAACACCATCTAAATCTACATCTGTAGCAGCACCATTCACTGTAATTGTCAGATTAGCAGTATCTCTATTACCTGAAGCATCTACAGAATCTATTAATGTATACGGAATAACATCTGTTAATGTCTCCCCAACTAATAAGTTAATAACCGCTGGATTTGAGGTATCTACAGTATATGTATAAGTACCATCACCATTTAATACAATAAACCCGTAGGTTGTAGGAATGCTAACTCCAACATTGGCTGTGTTACCAAAAACTTGTTCCACTCTAGGAACTCCAGTATCCTGCCAGTTTAAATCTGTAAGACCTGCAATTTGGTTAGCTGGATCAGCATCTGTTACATCTGGTCCATAATTGTAATTTAAAATAATTTGATCAACAGGAGTATCAAAATAAAAACTAACGTTTCCATGAGCATCGTTGGCTGGCACTGAACCAGTACCATAAAATGTATCACTTCCAACTGTAACCACAGATCCATTAGGTTGCGCATTATAAACAACATTTGCACCGTCTAAAGAACCTGCAACCTGTATTTGATCCTGCCAGGATGTTCCTTGCGAATAATCGATATCAGAAATCGTAAAAAAGAGATTTGCTACTGGTGTATCAAAATCTATGATTAATGTGTTGTTTTGCGAAGGGTTAACCGCTGGATTGGAATTAAATAACAAATAACCCGTATGCCCTCCATTCGTCCCAAAATCAACAGTTTGGTTGGCAGCCGTACCAACTCCACCTAGATCGACAGTTGTAAATGAAACATTGACGCCATTAATTAATCGTGATGTCCCGTTTATAGGATCATTATCTGCATATTCATTTTCCCAAATTAATTGAGCTAAAGGCCTGTCTCCTACATCTACACCAAAACCATCATCATCAAAAATGACATTCCCATCTGTGGTATTAGATGCGCTAAGTGTCACTATATTCGTATTATCTGTTGCAACTGGTAATTCATCAACTCCATTGATGGTGATTGTCAAATACCCAAAATCAAGATTTCCATTTAAATCGGTGATTGTATAGGAAAGAACATCTGTTATAGAAGCCCCGTTACCTAACCCTCTTACAGCTATATTATTGATATCAACTATATAATCATAACTTCCATCTGATTGTGCTGTAATAAATCCGTATGTCGTAGCATAGGTAGCATTAACAGCGGTTGAAAACCCATACACTTCTGTTACAGAAAGAACATCCCCAGGGGTAGGATCTGTATCATTTGAAAGTAAGTTTCCAGAAACAGGCACCGTTGCATTTGCTATAATAGTGTTTGTATCATCAACAGCAACTGGGGGTCTAGTAAGATTTATCTCAGAGGTAGCGGTTAATGTATTATTGGGATCGGTAACGCTAACAATCATGTATCGTATCCCTTCAGTCACTGTACCTCCTGAATGCGCATACGCAAAATTATAAAGAAAAGCTTCAAGGTTTGCTGTTTGTATAGGAGCTCCTGCATTTTCTGTAATATTATACACTCCATTACCAGTCGTTTGTATGGTAAAAGTATTTGCACCATACGTTTGATTAAAAGGACCAAAAGCATTGTTGATAGGAACGGTACCTAAAAAAGCTCCTGCACTATTGAACAACGCAATAAGATCATTTGCATCTGGAGCACCAGAAGGAACACCAGAGGGATCACTAGAAAAAGTTATAGTTGCACTGGTGACTGTACCACTAGATGAAGAAACAACATTATCAATATCGATAGGTCGAGCGACAAACCCAATTACAGCGTCAACACTATTGTCAACTCCTGCATCAGGACCATTTAAATCTAAGGTGGTAACCGTTCTTGTATTACGAGTAGCTTTCTTTTTTGATTTTAAGCTCACATAGTTTCTAAAAGACTCTTTTCCAGTATCTTGATCATTATGCTGTAAAGGAGAGATTTTTAAGTCAAGGCTCTTGTCTAACCCATTAAAATTATCTGTATTACCAGCAGTAGTTATCGTTTGAGAAAATAAATTTCCATGCGATATACATATAAGAGCAATACAAAGTAACCTATACGTTACTATAGGATGAAGATTTCTTATTTTACTTGAGAATCGAGTATTGATTGTCATACGCTTCTTCGTTAAATACCTGAAGATATCAGGTACATATTATTTTGAGGGTGAGTGGGTATATATGAATATGTACGATAAGAAAGACCTGTTGGTTTTTCATATAGGGCATTAATTTTGAACCTATTTTTTAAAAAAGCTAAGACATACTGCTGAATCACAATAAAAAAATTATTGCGTGCGCGTAAAAAAAAAGAATTCACGAAGAAAAACGTAAACACCAGAAATAGTGCACGTTTAGTAATTGTAAAAATCTCCAACAACAAGGCGAGGGCAACCTTATTATTCATAGCGTTTATAGTTTTGGTTTGATTAGCATGAAACTAGTAAACCCACATTTAATAAATAAATACAGATTCAAACACACTTCATAGCAGCTTTAAAAATAAAACATAACGCATTAACGTAACTTTAAGAAAATAATTTTCATAAAATTTCCGATGAAAAGCATTAAATCATCGGTAAAATACACTGTTTTGTTCAAAAAATTATCAACAATTACTTTTTTTTTACGGGATTTCCGTAAAAAAAAATAATTTGTTGCTAAATTTCAAGTGTTTAGCTAAAGGAATCAAAAAAATACTTGTAATAAATTAAGGAAATCTATTTTGAGAAAATAATTTGTAAGAATTCTCACATTTTTGACAGAAAAACGTAAATATTTAAAAAAATAGAAATAAGACTTTTTTAGCAACATTCAAGATCAAAAACATACATGCATAAGCAAAAAAAATAATAAGCCCTCAAAACACTTTTAAAAAGGCCTGTATTAGACGATCTATAATTAAATCTTATTATTCTAGTCAATAAAATAAATTATAGTTATTACACGCTTTCGCGAAAGCGTACTCCGTTTTACTTAAATAAATTCCAAATATCGTTTCCAAAAATAACAAGCATGAGTCCCATTACAATAATGAACCCTATAATCTGACCACGCTCTAATGTCTTTTCAGAAGGTTTTCTTCCAGAGATCATTTCATATAGTAAAAACATCACATGACCTCCATCCAATGCAGGAATAGGGAGTATATTTACAAAGGCTAACCAAACAGAAAACATAGCCGTAAAGTCCCAAAAACGCTCCCAATCCCATGTAGGTGACATCATCTCTACAATTCCAATAGGGCCTTTTACTTGCTTATACCCTTCGGTTTTTCTATTAAAAATAAGCTTGAATTGACGTATTTGATTTACTAATGTAGATGTCATCGTTGTCCAGCCAGCTGGGATTGCTTCTAGTACTGTATACTCATCCTTAACTAGTTCAGACCCTAGACCTAACATTTCTTCTTTTCCTAGAAAACCGCTTACATGGCGTGTAGCACCATCTTTAATGTACGTAACTTGTATTGAATCACCCCTTGCTTCTCGGGTATTGGCTAGTATATCTGACCATGATTCTGTAGGGACTCCATTTATAGAAAGAATTTCACTCCCGGCTTCTATTCCCATCTTTTCTGCAGCTGAACCTGGTGCAACTGTACCTATATAACTACTATTTGCGGCAGATATGAAAGGGGTGCCACTTTCGTTTTTAAGCACTTCCTTTTTTCCTAAGTCATCTAAAACAAAACTTATCTCTTTTCCATCTCTAAGCACCTTCGCATCATCTCCCAAGATAATGTTCATACGCAACCACTTATCAAAGCGTTTTACAGCTTTACCATCAATCTCAAGAATCTGATCACCATTTTTAAATCCTAGCGCTTCTCCTTCTGCATTTACCTCTATTCCGTTGTGTAGTTTATTTGCAGGAATATATACATCTCCATAATACACAAGCATAGACGTATAAATAAACCAAGCAAGTAGTACATTTACGGTTACCCCTCCTACCATTACAATAAGGCGTTTCCAAGCTGGTTTTGATCTAAACTCCCATGGTTGTGGGGGTTGTGCCATTTGCTCTTTATCCATACTCTCATCAATCATTCCCGCTATCTTCACATAACCTCCTAAGGGTAACCAACCCACACCATACACAGTATCTCCAATTTTCTTTTTAAATAGTGCGAACTTTACGTCAAAAAACAAGAAAAACTTTTCTACTTTAATTCCAAACCAGCGTGCTGGTAAGAAATGGCCAAATTCGTGTAAGATCACTAGAATAGAAATGGCAAGAACAAATTGTGATATCTGTATAAATAGCTCCATGGCTGTTGTGGTGTGTCTATGAACGCTTCTTCACTTTTTCTTTTACCTACGACACATACATTTTACCCCTTAATTTTGTAATTTATTGCTTCCATAGCGATGGCTATGCAATTCATAAATCACTTCATTAAGGCAAAAAGGCCATATATCTCGGTTCCAAACAAAAAGTCAAGATGTGTTCAAAATTTAAAACGCACAAAAGTAACCTTTTCGCACGGTTTAAGAAAGCGATTATACTTTTGTAAGTATCTTTTCACTTTTTTTTAAGGGAAAAAAGAAGATCAACTCAGTTTCCCGTTGTAATTTTGCAAAAATTGCTTCTATGATCCGCTTTTTTGAACGTTATAAAGTATTTGCTGTTGTGATGCTTATTTTATCCACCATCATCATCACCGTTATATACTCTCTGCTAAAGGTTCCCGAAAAATTGCCTATTTATCAACCTGATATGGTAGATAATCAACTTGTAGATAGTACGATTCAGTATGTGAAAAAATACCATAAAATTGCTCCTTTCACACTCATTAATCAAAATGGAGATACGATTACACAGGAAGACTACAAAGATAAAATCTATGTAGCCGACTTCTTCTTCACTACGTGTCAAACCATTTGCCCTATTATGACAGATCATATGGTACAGATTCAAAATGAACTTCAAGAAGACCAAGAGGTGCTACTTCTCTCCCACTCAGTAATTCCAGAATACGACACCCCTGCCATCTTGAAGGAATACGCTCAAAAAAAAGGGGTAGATGACGCTCGTTGGAATCTTGTCACAGGTCTCAAAAAAGATATTTATACGCTTGCGCGAAAAAGCTATTTGGCCGTAAAGGATGTTCCTGGAGAAGAGGATGCCATGGTGCACACAGAAAATTTTATGCTCGTAGACAAAAAAAGTCAAATACGAGGCTATTATGATGGCACCGATCCAGAGGCAATAGAAGAGCTTCTTGAAGATATTGCGATTCTTAAAATGGAATACCAACCTAAAAGAGGATGGCTAGAAAAACTGTTGAATTAATTTAACGCTATTTACTCAATAATCGAGACTTAAATACTCCGAGGCTTGCCTCGAAATCAAATGATTTCTCCTTAAATACTTCGCGGGCTTCCTCCGAGGTAGTTTACTTATTGAAAAATCATTTTTCACTTTACTGAAAATGGTGTATTTTTGCCTTGTTTAAATTTAATCTAAATAAACATTGAAGAAAACAGTTGCTCATTTACAAAGAGGCGAAAAAGCGATTATTAAAGATATCGCTATAGATAAAGTACCTCTTAAGCTCTTGGAAATGGGTTGTCTTCCTGGTAATGAAGTTCAGCTTTTGCAACTTGCTCCTTTTTCTGATCCTATGTACATCAATGTAAATGGAAGTTATCTTGCTATACGCAAAGAGACTGCCTTGCATATTTTAATAGAAACGCCAACTTAATCTCATGGCAAAACAACTCAATGTAGCGCTTATTGGCAACCCTAACACTGGAAAAACATCGGTGTTTAACCACCTCACAGGGCTTAATCAGCAAGTAGGAAACTATCCCGGTATTACCGTCGAAAAAAAAGAAGGAATTTGTAAGCTAGATCGAGGTGTAAAAGCACATATCCTAGATCTTCCAGGCACTTACAGCCTTAATGCTTCTTCACTAGATGAGAATGTTGTCATTGAATTATTACTGAATAAGAATGATAAAGATTTTCCTGACGTAGCCGTTGTTATCTCTGATGTAGAAAACTTAAAACGAAACTTACTTCTTTTTACACAAATAAAAGATCTTGGCATCCCTACGATTCTAGCCATCAATATGGCGGATCGTATGAAACGGAAGGCTATAAGTCTTGATATTCCAGAAATGGAAGCACGTTTACAAACAAAAATCGCTTTAATAAGTAGCCGAAAAAACCAAGGGATTGATTATCTCAAACAATTGATCACAGATCATAAAAACATTTCAACAAAACCGTGTGTAAATGCTTCTGTAATTGCACCTGAATATTTTGATAGATTACGCAAAGCATTCCCTAATCAGGATTTATATAAATTATGGTTAGTCATTACCCAAGACGTAAATTTTGGAAAAGTAGAGCGTAAAGAAATGAATACGATCGCTTCGTTTAAGACAGAATCTATAAGCAATCTTAAACGATTACAGCAAAAGGAAACCATCATACGCTATAAATTCATCAATGAGGTTCTTAAAAAAACGCTTACTATAGATACGGCAAATGCGAAAGATTTACGGGCTCGCTTAGACCGAATACTTACGCATAAGGTTTGGGGATATGTGATTTTCTTTGCCATCCTTATGCTTATTTTTCAAGTGATCTACAATTGGTCTCAATACCCTATGGATTTTATAGATGCTAGTTTTGCTTCTTTAAGTGAATGGGTCAAAAACACACTTCCGCCGGGAGCGCTTACCAATCTACTTGCCGAAGGAATTATTGCAGGACTAGGGGGTATTATTATTTTTATCCCACAGATAGCCTTCTTATTTTTATTTATCTCTATTCTGGAAGAAAGCGGCTATATGAGTCGTGTAGTGTTTTTAATGGACCGGATTATGCGTCGTTTTGGACTTAGCGGAAAAAGTGTTGTTCCTTTAGTTTCTGGAACTGCCTGTGCCATACCAGCTATTATGGCAACCCGTAATATAGAGAGTTGGAAGGAACGACTTATCACCATACTCGTTACCCCATTTACCACCTGCTCTGCAAGATTACCTGTCTATCTTATTATTATTTCGCTAGTTATACCTAATGAAAAGTTCTTGTTTTTTAATTTACAAGGGCTTACTCTTATGCTACTTTACCTTATAGGATTTGGCACTGCTATAGGTTCTGCTTGGATACTAAATAAGATATTAAAAATAAAAAGTAAGTCATTTTTTGTTATAGAAATGCCCAATTACAAGCTTCCGTTATTAAAAAATGTTGCTATTAATGTTTTAGAAAAAACAAAATCATTTGTTGTCGATGCTGGTAAAATCATACTTGCTATTTCCATTGTATTATGGGTGCTTGCTTCGTATGGGCCAACCGAAGAGTTTTCAAATGCAGAGGCTATTGTAACGGCGCGTATGGATGAGGGCGCTTTCGCGAAAGCGGACTTAGAAAAACAAATTGCTTCGTACCGATTAGAGAAAAGCTATATAGGCTATCTTGGAAAGTTTATAGAACCCGCTGTAGAACCGCTAGGGTATGACTGGAAAATAGGGATTGCATTAATCACCTCTTTTGCTGCTCGCGAAGTATTTGTAGGAACACTCGCTACGATATATAGCGTTGGTGCTGATGAAGAAGAAACGATTAAAAATAGAATGGCAAACGAAACCAATGCGGTCACAGGAAAGCCTTTATTTAATTTTGCAAGCGGCATTTCGCTTTTACTATTTTATGCTTTTGCCATGCAGTGTATGAGTACTCTTGCGATTGTAAAACGGGAGACCAACACCTGGAAATGGCCTATGCTCCAATTGGGAGTTATGAGTGGTTTTGCGTACCTTGTTGCTTTAATAGCCTATCAAGTTCTTAAGTAAGAAACCTGATGTATAACGACTAGAGCGTTTATTAAATATTAATCATATGGATCAATTACAAAATATACTGGTCTTTGCCATCTTCTTGATTGCTATGGGATACTTGATCTCAAAATTTGTATGGACTCCTCCATTCTTAAAAAGAAAATCCAAAGATGGGTGTGGCGATGGTCATTGTGGTTGTCACTAGATGGGACTTATTTTTGCAATTATAGGATATGTATTTGGTTACAAAAATGACAAAGAGAATTTCTTTAGAGAATTTGCCATTGGAGCTGCCTATTTTATTGGAAATTTAATTCTTGCCATTGTGCTTACTACCTTTTTAGGGTTCACTTTCTCTACTGTATCTTTGGATTTGCTATAGAGATATTACTGCTGTTTTCTTTAAAAGCTTACCTACAAAATAAAGACATTTAACACTACATTCTTATACCAATTTAATCATAAAATGTCGCAATGTCAGCTTGTTCTTTTTCATTCTAAATTCCTTACTCATATATTCCGTAGCTAAGGCTATGCAATAAAATCGTAGCGTCTTTAGAATAAAAAACAACTACGCCTTGGACACGACATTTTAAAATTAAATTGGTATTACTTCCAGATAATACGTTCGATCTTTTTTGGGTATGCTCGTCATAGGGTAAGGAGATAAAGCTATTGCTTTTATAATTGCCGTTTCTGTGGTGTGGATCACGATCTCTTTTCCTAAAGCATCAAAAAGGATTTCTTTTTCAAAAGATGCTTTGCCTTTTTCTTCGATGCTTATTTTAATTCTCGCCTGACCTGCCCATACACAATCAACATCTTTGGGGCATCTAGAATCTTCAAGGACTTCAAGAAAGGTGATTTTGACACCGTCCATTTTCTGGCATTTTCCTAGTTCTATAGCGAACTCGGCGTTTTCTGTTACTGTTATGGAGGAGGTGTTTTGTGCTTTCGCGCCCGCCTGTCCGACCAGCAGGAAAGCATAAAAATAAATAAAAACTAAAAATATACGTAGCGATTTCATAGGTGTGTTTCTATTATATATGACAAGAAAGATGCCATATTACAGATGATAGTAAGCATCAACCTCTAAAGAGGAAGAAATCATCTTTCATATGCTCTATTTTATCGTCTTTATTCGTCACGATATATTCTAAAGCAAGCTCTGTGAATTCTTTTCCTTTGGGTGTCAATGTAACAATACTATTTGTAATGGTAATCATATTATTTTTCTGAGCAAGATCTACAACGGTTTGTGATCGTACCTTTTGCCAGTTAATATGTTCGTTAAGGTGATTAATATGACGCTCGCTTTTTTCTGTGTGGTTATTAAGGTGTAATAAAAATGTGAGTAAAGATACTTCTGTACGTTGTTGACGCTGCCTATACATTACAGCGATTAATCCTTTCCTAGGAGCCAAGAGATAAACGAATAAAAATACGACCCCCAAAACTGTGGTCATAGATCCAGAAATAGAAGCGTCTAGCACGTGAGCGAGCCAATATCCTGCTACGGCAGAACTCACCCCAAACACAACTGATAATACTAACATTTTCTTTAAATCTGATGTTAGCAAATAGGCCGTTGCTGCTGGTGCAATCATGAGTGCAACAACAAGAACAGCTCCTACTGCATCAAAAGCGCCGACAACTGTTACTGAAGATACAGACATCAATCCATAGTGTAAAACAACAGGTGAAAATCCTAATGCTGCTGAAAGTCCTGAATCGAAAGTGCTTACTTTTAATTCTTTGAAAAAAGCGATTAATAATCCTATAGTAATGCTAAGAATCCCTCCCATTACCCATAAAGATTTTGGACCGATATCTGTTCCTGAAACGGAGAGACGATCAAAAGGAGCAAACGCAAGATCTCCTAATAATACAGCATCTACATCAAGATGTACATCATTGGCATTTTTAGCAATTAAGATGACTCCAATACTAAATAAGGCAGGAAACACCAATCCAATAGCGGTATCTTCTTTAACCAATCCTGTTTTTTGGATCGCCTCTACCAGAATTACAGTAATCACCCCAGTAACAGCAGCTAATAAAATAAGCCAAGGCGAATTTAAATCTTCGGTTAAGAAAAAACCGACTACAATCCCTGGCAATATAGAGTGGCTTATGGCATCACTAATCAATGCCATTTTACGTAATACCAAAAACACCCCCGGGATCGCGCACGCGATGGCTACGATAGCAGCTATTAATTGTATTTCTATTTGAGCTGATGACATGATTTATTGTTTGTATAGGTTTTCTGCAGCATGATAGCCATCCTTAGTAAGCGACCATTGCTGCCCATTTACAGCTACCCAATTTTTTTCTTCCATCTTCTTTAAGGAACCTTTTGTAAATCCTTGGAAGTTGTTTAATATTTTTATGGCGTGTGGGTGTGAAATGTCTTCATGGTTTTTTGCAATATCAAACATAAACTGCAATGTTTTCTGAAGCTTTAAATCCCTTCTATTTTGCCAAAACCGAACTTGCTTAAAAAGCACACCTCTTCTTGGAGAAAAGATAAATGAAAACAATACAAAGACCGAAGCTACTAGAACGATAACAGGCCCTGTAGAGAGATTATTTTGACTTGCGCTTATAGCCGTTCCAAAAACGCCTGAGAACGCACCAAAAATGGCTGCAAGAAAAATCATCATACTCAACTTATTTGTCCATTGTCTTGCCGCTGCTGCTGGAGCCAGAAGCATAGCACTCATTAAAACAACACCCACGGTTTGAAGTCCTAACACAATCGCTAATACAATAAAAAAGGTAATGAGTATGTCTATAAATCGTGTATTAAATCCTAAGGTTTTTGTATAGTCTGCATCAAAAAGCAGGATTTTAAATTCTTTCCAAAAAAGTAATAAAACCACTAGACAAATCCCTGTGACAGTAGCCATCAGAGTAACGTCTTTTTCTACTAAAGTAGCCGCTTGTCCAAACAAATATTTATCCAATCCCGCTTGATTTGCATTGGGTTGTTTTTGAATAAAAGTGAGTAATAGCATTCCAAATCCAAAAAATAAGGATAGGACCAAGCCCAAAGCGGTATCGCTTTTAAGATGAGTTTTTGTAACGATGCCTCGAATCCAGAAGGTTCCTATCAAGCCACTTACAAGAGCTCCTAAAAGAAGTATGTTGGTGTCTTTTGTTCCCGTAATGATAAATGCCAATGCAATTCCTGGTAAGGCTGCATGTGAGATCGCATCTCCCAATAAACTTTGTTTACGAAGTACTGCAAAGCTTCCTAACATCCCACAAATAGCTCCAAGAACAGCCGTCCCTAACGTAATGGTGCGTAGGGTATAATCTGAAAATACTAAACTAAAATATTCTTTGATATCCATGGTTATCAGCTTTTAGCCGGTAGCTTTTAGCTATTCTTTTTTATGAATTTTTTAATTCCTTGAATCATTTTTGCCAATTCTTGAAGTTTTGCTCGTGATTCATGATCTTGTGCTTTGGTTATAGTAAGATTGTCTGTGAGCTACAGTTGAACAAACAACACACTCCTTTAAAGAATCTAGTGCAATATTTAAATAGCGATTAAATTGTGCGTCTGAACTTCCCTGACCTTCTCCTGTATTTAGTGATATAGATAGGGCTGCTCTTTTATATTGAGAGCTAAGACCATATAATTCTTCTTTTGGAAAATTTTTCACTAAAAGATAAACTTCATCTACAAAATCTAATGATTTTTGATAGACATTGAGCTTTTCAAAATTAAAAATTACTTCAGACGCCATATTTTATCCTCATTTTTTCTAATAGCTAAGAACTAAAAGCTAAAAGCTTACTTATTCACCGCCACCTTGTAATTAATCCCATAGGTCTTTGTCAGGTTATCATCATTAAAAATATCTTTCACAGGGCCTGTTGCTATTTTTTTTACATTTAAAAAGGTAACCCAATCAAAATATTCTGGTACGGTTTGTAAATCGTGATGCACTACAATCACTGTTTTACCTGCTTTTCGGAGTTCTTTTAGAATATTAATAATGGCAATTTCTGTGGTGGCATCCACGCCTTGAAAAGGCTCGTCCATAAAATAAATGGAAGCATCTTGCACTAAGGCTCTTGCTAAGAAAACACGTTGTTGCTGTCCACCACTCAACTGACTAATTTGCCGATTTTTGAAAGGCAACATACCTACTTTTTCTAGGGCTTCAAGTGCTGCTTTTTTCTCTTTCTGTCCAGGGCGTTTTATCCACCCTAGTTTTCCATAGGTTCCCATCATTACAACATCTACTGCGGTAGTAGGGAAATCCCAGTCTACACTCCCTTTTTGAGGCACATAAGCAACCAATTTGCGCTGCTTGTCATACGGCTTATCATAAATTGTAATACTTCCTGCAATAGGTTCTATGATGCCTAATATGGCTTTAATTAATGTAGATTTCCCAGCACCGTTAGGACCCACAATGGCCATTAACACACCCTCTGGAATGGTTAAATCAATATCCCACAAAACAGGCTTATAATTATAAGCAACTGTTAAATCATCTACGCGAACTGCTATTCTCTTATCCTCCATACACCTCTATTTAAGGGAGTTTACAATGGTATTTACGTTATACCTGAACATCCCTATATACGTTCCTTCAATCGTTCCTGCATCTCCTAAAGCATCACTGTACAGTGAACCTCCTATGATCACATCACGGTCTTTTGCTTTTACTGCTGCTTGTAATGCTTCTATCGTGCGTCTTGGCACGGAGCTTTCTACAAAAATAGCTTTTACATCATTGTCTATGATAAATTGAGACAATCGCTGTACATCTTTTACCCCTGCTTCGGTTGCAGTGGATAGTCCTTGTAAACCAACTACATTAAAACCATAACTCTTACCAAAATAATTAAATGCATCATGGGCTGTCACTAAAATTCGTTTTTCTTCAGGTAGGGTTTCAATAATTTCTTCTACCTCTTTTTCAAGTGTTGTAAGTTGGGCAATATAGGCGTCCCCATTTGCTTTAAATTGGTCTGCATGCTGAGGTAGCTTTCGCGAAAGCGTACTCACAACCACCTCAACAAATTCTTTAAAATACTGGATATTAAACCACACATGCGGATCATAATTTGATGCAAAATAATCAGAGCCAATCAGTGTTGTTGCATCCAATTGTTCTCCTAAAGCTACTTGGGTTTTTGTGGCAGACTCCATCTTTTCAAATACTTCGACAAGTTTTCCTTCTAAGTGTAATCCGTTGTAAAAAATAATATCAGCATTCGCTAGTTTTGTAACATCTCCAGCACTTGCTTTATACAAATGAGGATCTACCCCTGCTCCCATCAATCCTTGAACATCTATTAGGTCACCACCTACATTTTTTACAAGATCAGTAATCATAGATGTGGTGGTAACCACCTGTACTCTTTCATTCTTGGAAGCTGTTTCATTTTTACAACTAAGCACGCTTAAAGCGAAAAGAAATATGAAAATCTGTTTTGTGTTCATTGTTTATTTTTTATCAATTCTAAAACTTACACCAACAGCTAGCAACAAATCTTGCCCTTCTGTGATACTTTGACCTATAGTGGCATCTAGCTGGATCAATGGTGCAATAGCATAGGTAAGTCCTGCATCCCAAAAATGATTGGCACTACTATCTTCTGGCAAATCTCCATATACCTCTACATACGCACTTAACTTTTCTGTAAGAGAATACCCGTAGGATAGCGAATAGATATAGGCAAATTCAGCCGACTCACCTCCTAGTCTTCCTCCTAAGTTATATGCAATGCCAGAACGATCACTTAACGTATGGTTAAACGCAAATCTAAAATTGGCAGCGGTAAAATCAGGCTTAAAGTCGGAGCTCGCTGTAAAAGGAAGAAAGATATGCCCTACTAACCCTACTTCTGGGAACCATCCTTTTTCTTGTGCGATGGCAATTTTTGCTCCAAATAGCAATGGAGATAGGCCACTCTGGACATTATCTAACTTGTTTCCATTAACTGTACGTTGTATTTCTTCAAAATTCCACCCCACTCTCAACTCTAGGTTATGCAGGATACCATAACGTAACAGAGCGGTATTGTATCCAAAGACTTCTTCTTTAATTCCATTTTTTTCAAAAGAGGTTGTAAACGCTCCTGTCTCTACTTGTAAACTCCCAATAGGAACTACTGTAGGTGATTCAGTTGCATCTGGACGGTCGGTCACAAGATCAGGCACAGAAGTAGTTTGTGTTTCTTGAGCTGTTATTTCAAAACTCAGAAACAAAAGGCATAGGATAATTAGGTGTTTTTTCAAACTATTATTTTTTATTAAGCACTTGGATATATAAATTTTCGGCAATTTTTTTGGATATAAAAAATTGTTCTTTTTTTACTTGAATAATCATAGAGCCATCAAAAAATTCTATTCCAAGCACTTTTATTTTGGAGCCAATGGCAATATTACGCTTGTCAAGATACTGTAAAAACTCTCCGCTAGTCTCTCGAACTCCTACTAGAATTCCTTGCTGATTTTTACTCATTTCTGAGAGGACTTTCTTTTCTGTTTTCTTGATGTTTCCGTCTTTATCAGGGATAGGGTCTCCGTGGGGATCATAATCTGGATGCTCAAGAAATGTATCCAGGCGCGTAATTAATTCTTCAGACTGAATATGCTCTAACTGCTCTGCAATTTCATGCACCTCATCCCATTGAAAGTTAAGTTTCTCTACTAAAAAAACTTCCCAAAGCCTGTGTTTACGAACGACTGCCACAGCGACTGCTGCGCCTTCTTTTGTTAGCGTAGTGCCTTTATATCTGCGATAATCAACGAGCTCTTTATCTGCAAGGCGCTGTATCATATCTGTAGCAGATGATGCTTTGGTATGCATCTTTTGAGCAATCGCATTGGTCGCGATAGGCCCTTTTTGTTCCTGCTCTAAATGAAAGATACACTTCAAATAATTTTCTTCTGCTTTGGTATACATACGGCAAAAGTAAATTAATTATGTTGGGTTATAAAAAACTTATTTTAGATTAGACTAAAAATAGTGCTATTACGGTACTAATTCTCGTACTTTTTCATATACCCAATCTCCTTCCCAGCCTCTGTAGAGTAGATAGTCGGCTAGTTTTTTTCTTTTTTTGTATTTGTCTTTTTCTTTGGAAAGTTGCTGTATACGCTTTCGCGAAAGCGTATCAAACACAGTTAAGTAATCTTCCTCAGAAATCTCTAAAAGTGCTGTTTTAATATTGGGAGCAGAAATCTGTCGCTGTTTTAACTCTCTTACAATCCGTTGTCTCCCCCACGATTTATGATTGAATTTTCCGCGTGCAAAGGCTTTTGCGAAGCGTTCTTCATTTAAAAAATTATGCTCGATCAAATGCCCTATGACAACATCTATCGCATCAGGGATCATACGCATTTCTAAGAGCTTTTTACGGACTTCTTGATGACAACGGTCTTGGTAGGCACAATAACGCTCTAAAGCCCTCTTAGCCTCTTCCAGAGTGTATGTTTTTACAGACGGTTGTAACATGCGCTAAAGTTACTATTTCCTTTAGTATTAGACTTTGATTTTTGGACACAAAAAAACCCCGTCCTTAAAAAGAACGGGGTTTTAAATTCTATATGTTAATTTCCTCACCACTTTTATCTACAAAGCGGTATTCAAGATACGTGTAAGCGTCTCTGGGTATAATTTTTACCCATTTTTTATGTTCTAAAAACCATTTAGAACGGATAGATGGAAATCCTTTGGTTAGAAAGGCAGCGACAAATGGGTGTGCATGAAGCGTCACTTTTGTCTTGCCACTCTTAAGAATTTTGTCAAGTTTACCTTCTAGTTTTTGCACCATGACAATAGGTGCTTCTATCTCACCGCCAGCTCCGTTTGGATTTTCTTCGCGTGTTTTGATATTCATTTCTGGTCGTACTCGTTGCCTTGTAATTTGAATCAATCCAAATTTACTAGGCGGCAATATTTTGTGTTTGGCTCGATCATCTTTCATCTCTTCTTTGAGATGATTAAAGAGTTTTCTACGGTTGTCTGCATTGTTCATGTCTATAAAATCAACCACAATAATTCCTCCCATATCTCGGAGACTTAATTGTCGTGCCATTTCTGAAGCGGCGATCATATTTACTTCTAGCGCAGTATCTTCTTGATTCTTTGCTTTGTTTGATCTATTACCACTATTTACATCAACTACATGCAGTGCTTCTGTGTGTTCTATGACAAGATATGCTCCTTTACTCATTGATACGGTTTTCCCGAAAGATGTTTTAATCTGTCGTTCTATTCCAAATTTTTCAAAAATTGGAGTGGGACTCTTGTATAGTTTTACGATACTCTCTTTTTTGGGAGCGATCTCGCTTACGTAGTCTTTGATTTGATAATAAAGCGTTTCATCATCTACGGTGATACCCGTAAAGCTATCATTAAATATATCTCTTAGTATCGAAGATGCTCGGTTCATTTCACCAAGCACTTTACTAGGATGATGCGCTCCTTGAATTTTTTTACTCATGGTAGCCCATTTGTCTACCAAATTCTGTAGGTCTTTGTCTAGTTCGGCGACCATTACTCCTTGTGCAACTGTGCGTACTATCACACCAAATCCCTTAGGACGGATGCTTTGTACTAATCGTTTAAGACGTGCTTTTTCTTCATTGCTTTCTATCTTTTGTGAGATAGAAATTCTGTCAGAAAAAGGCACGAGAACAATATATCTACCAGCTATAGAAAGCTCACTGCTTATTCTAGGGCCTTTTGTAGAGATAGGTTCTTTGGCGATTTGTACGAGTACACTTTGCTTTTGTTTTAAGACATCGGTAATTTTACCGTTTTTGTCTATGTCTTTTTCAAAAGGAAAGTTGTTTAAAGAATAATCTTTTAATTTACCTGTGCTTACACGTTTTATGTAACTTAGAAGTGTAGGAAGTTTTGGACCTAAGTCATGATAATGCAAAAAAGCATCTTTTTCATAACCTACATTAACAAATGCAGCATTCAATCCAGAAACTGTTTTTCTAATATTTGCAATATAAATATCACCAACATTAAATTTATTTCCGTCTTCTTCTTTGTGAAGTTCTATAAGTCTTCCATCTTTTAATAAGGCAAAATCAACTGCCGAGGAACTAGATCTAATAACTAATTCTTTATTCACTCTTTAGTAATTTTTATCCATCACGCTATAGGCGTAACAAATGGATTATACAATAATTTATCACAGGTGTAATTACGTATACTTTTGTATACAAAATGTAATAAATACGGTGTAACTCAAAGTCCTCAAGGTGTAAGGCTTTTATGTTACGATGTCAAAGAACTAATGAATTATGCATAAGATAAAACCATCCAAAAAAGATGAACTTCAGAAAGACAATCACTTTATAGATTTTATATCATAGCTGTGCTATGCAAAATAAGTGAAGCCATTTTATGCACCTGTATTTACAAACCTAAATGAATAGATAATGAATGGTATATGTATAATTCAAAAGAAAAAGTAGTCTACGACTACTTTTTCTTTTTGTGACGGTTTGCTCTACGTCTTTTTTTACGTTTGTGCGTTGCTACCTTGTGTCTTTTTCTTTTTTTACCACTTGGCATAAAATGATTCTTTTAATAAGTTACTTAAATTATACTGCAACGTTCGTCTTTACTCCTTCTACAAATACTTTTGCAGGTTTGAACGCAGGTATGTTATGCGCTGGAATTTTGATAGTTGTATTTTTAGAAATATTTCTACCAGTTTTTTCCGCTCTTGTTTTGATAATAAAGCTACCAAATCCTCTTAAATAAACGTTATCTCCTCCTTCTAAAGAGGTTTTAACTTCACTCATGAATGATTCAATAGTTGCTTGTACATCATTCTTTTCGATACCTAATTTTTCAGATACCTTTGCTACAATATCAGCTTTTGTCATTTTAATAATTGTTTAGGGGTTAAAATTTCAAGTGAGCAAATATAAGCATTATAATTTCAAACTTTCAAGCATAATCTTTTAAAAAATAAGTATATAAGTATATAAATTAGCAAAAAACATATTTTTCCCATTGAATTTACCTAAAAAACTTATATCGTGGTACATAGAAAACAAGCGCGAAATGCCTTGGAGACAAACCACCGATCCATATCGCATTTGGCTCTCAGAAATTATCCTTCAACAAACTCGAGTTGCGCAGGGTTTGCCTTATTATCTAAGCTTTACAGAGGCATTTCCAACCGTGCATGACCTCGCAAATGCCTCCGAGGAAGAAGTCCTAAAACTATGGCAAGGATTAGGATATTATTCTCGGGGAAGAAATTTACACGCCGCCGCAAAATATATTGTAGAAGATCTTGAAGGGATTTTTCCGAACACTTATAAAGAATTGTTAAAATTGAAAGGTGTTGGTGATTATACCGCTAGTGCGATAGCTAGCATTAGCTTTAATGAACCCACAGCCGTGGTCGATGGCAATGTATACAGAGTATTGTCACGCCTTTTTGGGATTGACACCCCCATTAATAGTACACAAGGCATTAAAGAGTTTAAACAACTCGCTCAAGAACTCATAGACAAAGAACAACCTGCCAACTTCAATCAGGCAATTATGGAGTTTGGAGCGATACAATGTAAACCTCAAAACCCCTATTGTTTACATTGTATTTTTAATGATTCCTGTGTGGCTTTACAAAAAAACAAGGTACATACCCTTCCAGTAAAGCTCAAAAAGACAAAAGTTAAAAATCGCTATTTACATTACTTAGTGTTCAGGTCTTCAGACAACAAAACAGTTATAGAGCGCCGTACAGGCAAAGGAATTTGGCAAGGACTTTATCAATTTCCAATGATTGAAGGGGCGTTTGACGGTGTACGCTTTCGCGAAAGCGAACCCTTTCTTGAAAAAACAGCCAATTACACACTGGAGAATGTATCTCAGTATAACGAGACGCCAGTTATACACAAACTGTCTCACCAGCATTTACATACTACTTTTTGGATTATTGATGTGGCGCAACTTCCAGAAGATGCCATCGCTATTGAAACACTGAAATCCTATCCAGTTCCTGTACTTATTTCTAACTTTATAGAAAAATACGGATTTAATCTAGAATCGTTTTGATCTGTTTTCTGTAAGCCGAAGGAGTTTCACCTGTAAAGGCTTTAAATCTTTTATTAAAATGTGAGAAATTATTAAACCCACTTTCAAAACAGACTTCTGTGATACTCATAGCTTGTTCTGAGAGTAACTTAGATGCATGCACCAAGCGATACTCATTTACAAACTGTGTGAATGTTTTGTTGGTGATCTTTTTAAAATAACGACAAAAAGAAGGAACAGTCATATGCGTTAATGCTGCTATCTCTTCTAGGGTGATATCTTCTTTAAAATGAGTTTTCACATGATTAAAAATCAAATTAATCCGGTCATTATCTTGTACATTGGATAATAGAGCAAATCCATCTGCATTTAAAATTCTAAATTCTTTTGTGATAGCAAGCCTATTAAGGATACTGAGAAAAGAAACCAAACGCTCAAAATCGGTTTTTTGCTCCATTTCTTCCATAAGTGCACCTACTTCTGTTTTGGTAGCGCCAGAAAACACAATCCCCCGTTTTGAGACTTGTAAAAGCTTTTTGATGGGCGCCATTTCGGGAATATCAAAAAAGTCGTCTCCAAGAAAATTCCCTTTCATTTGTATCACGGTTTCAAACTTATTAGCTGTTTGATGGTCTGTAAAACCACAATGTGGGAGGTTACTCCCAACAAGTATTAAAGTTCCCCAAGTGTAATAAGAAAGATTACTCCCTACTAAGCGTCTTCCTGTACCTCCATTTACATAAACAAGTTCTAACTCAGGATGGTAATGCCAAACTGTATTATCATTTCTATTTTCTTTATCAAACTTTTGATAGGTAAACGAATTTCCAAAATTGGGTATGATTGTTTCTAATGTAGGTTTTTGTAAAAGCATATTCGGTTTTTACGGTTAAAGTTAAAGATGCTTCTCGTATCAAAATGCTAGAAATTTACCATAAATCTATGCTAAATTAACATATATGTGATTCAGGTGTGATTCCAAGGTTAATTTAGAACATTAATCTGAATATATGGCAATAGCACCAACAACATTCTGAATGTATGTTTGTACCATACTTATTTAGTTATCAATCTTTAAAATCGAAATGGTATGAAAAACACATTAAAATTAGCATTGCTTTTTACGCTTTTAGTAACAAGTGTACATGTAAACGCAACAGGATCTGAATTATTTACAGATGAGAAAAAACCAACAATAGCTACTATCGATACTGATAGAGTTATCCGCGAGAAGGGTGAAAAAGTTTCCATCAATCTTTTAAACCTTGACTTAAATCCTGTACATATTATTATCAGAGATGGACGAGGTCGCATTGTTTTTTCTGAGACAATCACTAATGATGAAACCATTCAGAAATCATTCAGTTTTACAAAGGCATTCAAGGGAAATTATAGTATCAAAGTAAAAGATGGATCGACTACGTACACCAAAGAGATAGAAATTATTTAAAAACATCTCTTCCTTTACCGCATGCAACGCGCTTAGTTTTGTAAGGTCTCTTTTAGGTAATTCTATCAGGGGCCTTACTTTTATCTGAATTATGTGAATTTTACATCTATTCTTATCTTTAAGTTTATAGATTACAGCCTAATATTTTCTTATATTTGATACTATGGCAGGAACAGTTAATAAAGTGATTCTAATAGGGCACACAGGAGACGAAGTAAAAATGCATTACTTTGAAGGCGGCAATAGCATAGGTCGCTTCCCACTAGCTACTAATGAGGAATACACAAACCGAACTACTGGAGAGCGTGTAAGCAATACCGAATGGCATAATATTGTTGTACGTAACAAAGCTGCTGAAATTTGCGAAAAATACCTCAAAAAAGGAGATAAAGTATATATAGAAGGTCGTTTAAAAACACGTAAGTGGACGGATGATAAAGGTCTTGAGCGATATAGTACAGAAATACAATGTGTAGATTTCACGTTTCTTACTCCAAAAGGAGAAGGACAATCACAACAAAGCAATACACCTACACAAGGTACGCAACAACAATCCCAACAGCCTCAACAACCTCAATCATCACCTCCACAAAAAAATCCTGCTGAGGATGTAGATGATCTTCCATTTTAAAACTACGTATAACGAACTTAGAAACGATTGGACCCTGACCCTGAACCCTTATTTATACTACTTCTAGCTTTTGATAGCACCATGCTCATAAGCAGTGTTGTACTCATAGTACTACTCACGTGTTCTGCACTTATAAGTGGCGCCGAAGTAGCTTTTTTTTCACTGACACCTACAGACCTAGAAGGTATTGAAATATCAGATCAAGAAAATACGAGATTAAAAATGGTCATAAGGCTATTAAAAAAGCCAAAAAAACTACTCGCAACCATACTAGTCGCTAACAATACCATAAATATTGCCATTGTACTCCTTTTTGCAAGTCTAGGCGAAATTTTATTTGCCGATATACAGGCTACTATCTGGGGAATTTCTGTAAAATTTGTCGTAGAAATAATCATTATTACCTTTTTGATTTTACTCTTTGGCGAAATATTACCTAAGATTTATGCCAGTAGAAATAATATGAAATTTGCGAGTCTTATGGCGTTTCCACTTCGTTTTCTGGATGTGGTTTTTACTCCCTTAACAGGTCCGATGCGATATATCACATTACTCATACACGCCAAACTAGGAGATCAGAAATCAAATTTTAATGTAGATCAGCTTTCACAAGCGCTTGAATTGACCAGCGAAGGAGATACCACCAAAGAAGAACAAAAAATACTACAAGGTATTGTCGCATTTGGAAACACAGACACAAAACAAGTAATGCGCCCTCGTATGGATGTTTTTGCCCTCAACAAAGAAGACTCCTATTCTTCTGTATTAGAACAAATAAGAATTAAAGGATATTCTCGTATTCCTGTATATGACGATAGTGTAGATACGATTATTGGTATTTTATATGTAAAAGATTTATTACCACATCTTTCAGAAACTAATTTTGACTGGACTTCCTTATTAAGAACACCCAATTTTGTACCTGAAAACAAAAAATTAGATGACTTACTAGCGGAATTTAAAGAAAAGAAAAACCACCTTGCCATTGTGGTAGATGAGTATGGAGGGACTAGTGGAATCATTACCTTAGAAGATATTATTGAAGAAATTGTAGGGGATATTAGTGATGAGTTTGACGATGAAGATGTTATTTATACTAAAATCGATGACTCTAATTATGTGTTTGATGGGAAGACGTCCTTAAAGGATTTTTATCGTATTATTCAACTAGAAGATGACAACGTATTTGAAACCTCAAAAGGGGAAGCTGAAACAATTGCTGGTTTCTTATTAGAAATATCTGGAGGTTTTCCGCGTAAAAACGAAGTAATAAAACATAATCGATATACGTTTACTGTAGAAGCCATAGATAAAAAACGCATTAAACAAATTAAATTCACCATACAACCTTGACTCTTCGCTCTTTCTTCTATCTCATACTATGTTGTGCACTCTATAGCTCATGCGGTGATGATGTGCTTCCCAAACCTGAAGCTTTTTTAAGTCTTACCTATCCACAACCAAGCTATGTCACGACACCTTCAGAGTGCGATTATCGTTTTGAAAATAATTACATAAGCAAGGTCTCTTTTAAAGAAAATTGTGCTGCGACTGTCCATTACCCCGATCTTGATGGGACTTTATTTTTAACGTACAGAAAAGTAGATAACAATATAAACACGCTGTTAAGAGACGCTCAAAAACTCACCTATGAGCATGTTATAAAAGCAGATGACATTATTGAAGAGAAGTATATAAACCAATCACAAAACGTATACGGTATGTTTTACGATGTACGCGGTAATGCGGCTTCTCAATCTCAGTTTTATGTCACCGATAGCGTTCAGCACTTCATCACAGGGTCGATTTACTTTAATGCAAAACCCAATTACGATAGCATTTATCCAGCGGCCGTATACCTAAAAAATGATATACGCCATCTTATGGAGACAATTACATGGGAGCCTAAGGATTAGTACACTTACGTGAAAGCGTACCCACAAGCATAAACAACTTAAAACATAAGATTATTTTCCCATTTCTTTCTTTACGAATGCAAATCTTTGTATCCTCTGATATGGAACAATCAATTATAAAGCATAAATCCTTAAATTTATCAAGGAATTGCCGAACTTTGCACACCTAACATCTTGGAATGCAAAACAGCACATTAAAGTGGATTTACCTTATTGTTTTATCCATTATTTGGGGGAGTTCTTTTATTCTAATTAAAAAGGGACTTGTAGGCCTTACGCCTATTCAACTTGGTACTTTACGGATTTTATTTACTGCATTTTTCTTACTACTTATCGGCTGGAAAAGCTTACGCACCATCAAAAAAGCCGAATGGAAGTGGATTATTATTTCCGGTGTTTTAGGCACGGGGCTTCCTGTTTTTCTATTTGCCTATGCCGAAACAGAAATAGATAGTGCCATTGCCGCTATACTCAACTCTAGCGTTCCTTTACTCACGCTTTTATTAGGACTACTCATCTTTGGAGTTTCTTTTCTAAAACGCCAACTCATAGGTGTTTTGATAGGTTTGGGAGGTGCCACAGCGCTTATTCTCATTGGCGCTAGCATCAATCCAAGCCAAAATTACTGGTATGCATTGCTCGTTATTTGCGCGAGTGTTATGTATGCGCTTAACGTCAATATTATAAAACGGTATATGCAGGACATCCCTGCTATTGCGATTGCCACTGGAAACTTTATCTTTTTAATCCCTCCTGCCATTATTTTATTGATCTATTCTGACTTTTTTAACGCAGAGTTATTAGAGACACAAGAAGTACAGATTTCTGTAGGATATATTGTCATATTGGCGCTGTTTGGAACCGCCATGGCCAAAGTCATGTTTAACAAATTGGTTCAAATAAGTAGCCCCGTATTTGCTTCATCTGTCACCTATCTCATGCCCATCATCTCCGTCACATGGGGTGTACTAGATGGTGAGAAATTTACGCTTTGGCAATTAGCTGCTTCATTAGTAATCATTGGTGGCGTATACTTAGTCAACAAAAGAACGAAAACTACCTAGTTAAATACGGGGTGGTTGTGTATTTTATTTTGGATATTTTTAAAAATTCAAAATAAGAATACACTTTCCGTAAAAACCAACTAGCGAGAAACTTACGCTTTGGCAATTAGCTGCTTCATTAGTGATCATTGGTGGCGTATACTTAGTCAACAAAAGAACAAAAACTACCTAGTTAAATACGGGGTGGTTGTGTATTTTATTTTGGATATTTTTAAAAATTCAAAATAAGAAGACACTTTCCGTAAAACCAACTAGTGAGAAATTTACGCTTTGGCAATTAGCTGCTTCATTAGTGATCATTGGTAGAGTCTACTTAGGCAATAAAAAATATTAAATAATAGATCCCGCTTGATACTGAAACGAGTTCAGTAAACAGCAGGATTAGTTCAACTACCTATTTTGAATTCGTCCTTTTGACTTTTCAAAATAGTATTTCACTAATAAAAGAACAAAAACTGCCTAACTTAAAAATAGACCTTCCGTAACATTCATCTGATAAAATTAAACGTTGGTTATTTTTCTTACTAATTGAGTTCGATTATTAATAAATTATATTTCTATTGTCTGGCCGAGCGCAGTCGAGACCTTCTTCTTTAAGAGCAGTTAGGATTACAGGATCTCTCGACTGCGCTCTAGGTGACAGTTTTGTTACGCAATACTTTACTATACAGTTGCTTATTTTTTTAAATATTTTAACTAAGAAGCTATTGAATCAGTAGTGTCTTAGGCGGAAACAAAGGAAATATATTTATTTGACTAGCTGTCAAGTAACTAACAATCAGGTCTTACGTCTTATGTCTTAGTCAGACACGACTATTATTTAATCTCAACTTTCTCTCCCAAAAACTTAGGCTCTACGCCAAGCAGCATATCCAGAAACACTTTTGTTCTCGCGAGATATTCCCGTATTTGCACTTTGATCCCATAGCGTCTAGAGACATCCCTCGCATTAAAACCAATCGCCTCTATGTCATTTTTCTCAGCAAGATAAATAGCACGTTCGTTGTGAAATTCTTGAGAGATGATGGTAATTTTTTCTTGACCAAATATTTCTTTGGCGCGTATCACCGAATCTAAGGTCCGAAACCCTGCGTAATCCAGAAATATTTTATGCTCTGGAATTCCTTTTTTAATGAGTGCCGACTTAAAATCTGTGGGCTCATCATAAGAAGTTGTACTATTATCACCACTGACCAGTACAAACTCAATTTTACCTGCTTTATACAAGGCTACGGTTGCTTCGATTCTGTATTTGAAGTATAAATTGACACGGCCATTTTGCAATGTTTTTGAAGTTCCTAATACCAATCCTACCTTATTTTTTGGGATCGCAGAAACCTCATCATAGGTTTTATCTTGCGCATGGGATTCTATAGCATAATTAGAAACGACTATAAACACAAAGATGGCAGCTATTAAAACTAAAAGTATTTTTGCTTTTTTACGCATAGATTCATATGACTTTCCCTAAAAATAATCAATTTAAAAACAGGAATATGATGCTTAAACGCTTTTGTTTATTTTTACCATATGACTTTTTATAAAATCCTAGCAAAACTAAACAGGGCTATACTTCCATCCTTCTCTAAAAAAGGACTCGATTTAGCCAAAGCAAAAAAATGGCAGCTTGCCATTATTGGGTATCGCACTTGGGTGACAAAACGGGCACTCTAAAGATTTTAGAAACTACTCAGAGACTTCTATGTGTCTATTATATGCTTTCCTGCCGGCCGGACAGGCAGGCGCGAACCTACCTCGCTGGAGAAAGGAGCGCAAAAGTTAAAAGCGATTGTATACACAACCGCTTTCACCCCTAAACAAACTAGTAAGACTGATCTTAGTAGTTTTTGGAAAAGAGACTTTGTACATGTCTCTATACTATTTTAAAACAATACCGCCTAGCCTAGTGGTGGTTGTCCATTCATGATTTCTTCACTAGCATACGATTCAAACTTTTTAAAGTTTTCCTTAAATGATTTTGCTAGTTTATGTGCTGTTGCATAATACCCTTCGTCATTTTTCCAAGTTGCGCGAGGAGATAACACTTCTGTAGGAACTCCTGGACACGTACGTGGTTGTGCTACGCCAAAAACAGAGTGTATATGGTAATCCTCTCTAGTAATTTCAGACGGCAATTCTCCATTCATTGCTGCAGAGATCATGGCTCTTGTGTATTTTAGTTTCATACGTGACCCAACCCCATAAGGACCTCCTGTCCATCCAGTATTGACTAGCCATACATTTACACCAGCTTCTCTCATTTTTTTACTTAGCATCTCTGCGTATTTTGTAGGATGTAAAGGCATAAAAGGAGCTCCAAAACAAGCAGAAAAAGAAGGCACAGGTTCTGTAACACCCGCTTCGGTTCCAGCAACTTTTGCTGTGTATCCACTTATAAAGTGGTAGGCAGCTTGTCCTGGTGTTAATTGTGAAATAGGAGGCAATACCCCAAAAGCATCTGCTGTTAAGAAAAATATATTCTTAGGATTCTTTGCTAATGAAGGTATTTTGATATTATTGATATGGTCAATCGGATAACTCACACGTGTGTTTTGGGTAATGGATGTATCTGCAAAGTCTACATTCCCTTCCTCATCCATGATCACATTTTCCAAAATAGCACCTGGCTTAATCGCATTATAAATATCAGGCTCATTTTCGGCAGAGAGATTGATCACTTTTGCATAACACCCTCCTTCAAAATTGAAGATGGTATTTTCTGCGGTCCATCCATGCTCATCATCTCCAATTAATTTACGATTCGGATCTGCAGAAAGGGTTGTTTTTCCAGTTCCAGAAAGACCAAAAAAGATAGCAGTCTCTCCATTGTCACCTACATTGGCAGAGCAATGCATAGGTAGTGTATTTTTTTCTACGGGAAGGATAAAATTTAAAGCAGAAAAAATGCCTTTTTTAATTTCACCTGTATATCCTGTACCACCAATAATGATGGTTTTTTCTGTAAAACTTAAAATAGCAAAATTAGATTGACGCGTTCCGTCCACTTCGGGATCTGCAAGAAACCCAGGAGCATTCAGAATGGTCCACTCAGGATCAAAACTTTCAAGCGCTGCTTCAGTAGGTCTTAAGAACATATTATAGGCAAACATATTAGACCAAGGATATTCGTTTATTACACGAATATTTAGTCTGTAGTTATCATCTGCACAGGCATAACAATCTCTTACGTATAATTCTTTTTCAGAAAGATAATTAGTGATTTTTATTTTTAATTTCGCGAAAGCGTCTGCCTCAAAAGGGATATTTATAGGTCCCCACCACACTAAATCTTCGGTTTTTGCATCTTTTACAATAAATCGATCTAGCGGAGAACGTCCCGTAAATTTTCCTGTATTAACTGCAAGTGCTCCACTAGAAGCTGTTTTTCCCATGCCATTCTTTACAGTAATGTCATGTAATTCTTGCGGTTCTAGTTGGTAATGAGCCGTTGCATTATGAATTCCATAAGAATTTAACGCAATCGTTTTCGTAACTGAAGTGTTAGAAGCCATAAAAATGGTATTTGTTGTGTTGTTTTTAAAGCGCAAAGGTAAAAAATACCTGAGAGTTAGCCCTATTTTTCTAATATTTCTATTTCTTCATTTGGAAGAATTTAACAATAAGAACAAGCCAAGCGGTAATTAAAAGAGTACCTCCCAAGGGTGTAATCAACCCAATAGTTTTAAAATCAAAGGAAGTAAGGGCATTTGTAGCAAGTCCGTAGATAGATCCTGAAAATAAGATAACCCCCGCTAAGAGTAGGATGTGAAGCGTTTTCTTTGTTTTTTCGCTTAAAGCGAAAGAAGCTACCAGCAGAAGCAATAATGCGTGATATATTTGATATTTTACGCCCGTTTCAAACGTAGCAATCGCATCGGCATCTAACAATTTTTCAAGACCGTGCGCTCCAAAAGCGCCAATCACTACTCCTAAAAAGCCTAAAAAACTTCCTGTTACTAAAAGTCGTTTATTCATAAAAATACTTGTTATATAATTAAGCAAATACCTACATTCGTACTCTACAAATTTACGACCAAATATGTCTATAAGAACCATCTTAATCATCGGAGCTGGAAAATCTGCTTCTCAACTAGTAAATTATTTACTCGATAAAGCATCTACGGAAAACTTAGAAGTGATTGTAGGTGATATTTCTTTGGAAAATGCCCAAAAATTAGTGGGTAATCACCCTAAAGGGAAAGCGATGAAGCTGGACGTTTTTAACAAAGATCAACGTACCAAAGCTATTCAAAATGCAACGATTGTGATTTCTATGCTTCCTGCGCGTTTTCATATAGAAGTTGCTCGTGATTGTATTACCTACAGCAAATCGATGGTAACTGCCTCCTATATTTCTAAAGAAATGGAAGCACTTGATGAAGCTGTCAAAGAGAAAGGGCTTGTTTTTATGAATGAAATAGGACTCGATCCAGGTATTGATCATATGAGCGCCATGCAAGTCATAGACCGCATACGAGACAATGGAGGGAAGCTTGTTCTCTTTGAGAGCTTTACAGGAGGGCTTGTAGCACCAGAGAGTGACACAAACTTATGGAATTATAAATTTACTTGGAACCCACGTAACGTAGTTCTTGCTGGACAAGGAGGTGCGGCTGAGTTTATCCAAGAAGGCACCTATAAATACATCCCATATCAACGTCTTTTTAGACGTACAGAGTTTTTGGAAATAGAAGGTCATGGCCGTTTTGAAGCATATGCCAATAGAAATTCTCTGAAATACAGATCTATCTATGGACTAGATGATATCAAAACATTATACCGTGGAACCATACGCCGTGTAGGGTTTTCTAAGGCATGGCACATCTTTGTGATGATGGGTATGACCGATGACAGCTATACACTTCAGGATACAGAAAATATGAGTTACAGAAGCTTTTTAAATCTGTTTCTACCCTACTCGCCCACAGATTCTGTAGAGTTAAAACTACGCCACTATCTCAAAATTGATCAAGATGATCTTCTTTGGGATAAATTGGTAGAACTCGATATTTTTAATCCCAACAAAAAAATAGGAATTAAAAATGCAACGCCAGCAAAATGTTTGCAACGTATTTTGGAGGATAAGTGGACTCTAGAGCCTGATGATAAAGATATGATTGTGATGTATCATAAATTTGGATACGAACTCAATGGAGAGCACAAACAAATAGATGCCACTATGGTTAACATAGGAAATGACCAAATAGAAACAGCTATGGCTAGAACGGTAGGTCTCCCTGTGGCCATGGCGACCTTACGTATTCTCAATGGAGAAATCACAACCCCAGGCGTACAGTTACCCATAAAAAAAGAAGTGTACACGCCTATTCTTAAAGAGCTTGAAACATTTGGTATTACTTTTAAAGAATATGAGGTTCCCTATTTAGGATACAATCCCAATAATGTAGGGGGATAACCTAAATGTACAATAGGTCAAACGTAGTTTTTGGTTTAAAAAAGTTTTAGTACTTTGACGTATTAAAATCACATTTTATATGAAAAGAGTATGTTTCATCTTTATCCTAATTATTCTAATTGCTCAGCAAGGCTTTAGCCAAATAGAATTTAGAAATGATGAGCCGTCACTTTTTGATCAGCAAACAGTCTATGGCACGAGTGTACTAGGTCCTAGCATTTCTTTTTTTGATTTTGATAATGATGGATGGGATGATATTACAATACCCGCATCAGCAACGCGTGATTTTCGATTTTTCAAAAATGTAGCAGGCACTTTTCAAGAACTCAATTTAGGTATTTCAAGTAATAACATTCAAGCAAGGCACGCCATTTGGGTCGATGTTGACAACGACGGTGACAATGACTTTTTTGCCACCAGTGATTTAGGGCATCTTTGGCTTTACAGAAACGAAGGCGGAAACACCTTTACAGATATTACCAATACTTCCGGGCTTCCTACGGTTGATCTACCGTATTGGGGGTCTTCTTGGGGTGATTACAATAATGATGGGTTATTGGATGTTTTTATCAGCATCCGCGATGCCGATCAGGTAGAAGGAAATTTACTTTATCAAGGAAACGGAGATGGTACGTTTGTAAATACAACGGTAAGCGCAGGTATAGATCCCGATGGATATATTACTTTTTGTTCTTCCTTTTTTGATTATGATAATGATGGCGATCAAGATATATACACCGCAAATGATAAGTGCACTACTCCAAATACATTGTATCGAAATAACGGAGATGGCACCTTTACCGATGTAAGTATTGAAAGCAACACCGATCTTTATATGAGTGCCATGTCCACAACCATCGATGATTTTAATAATGATGGATGGTTAGACATATATGTCACTAATTTTTACCCTCCTTTTGAAGAAGATGTTACCGTAGGAAATGCGTATTTGATCAATAACGGCGATGGCACATTTACAAATATCGCCCTAGAAAACGGCACCCGTTTTGACAGCATCGGATGGGGGGCTGTATCTTTGGACGTACTAAACAACACCCATAAAGATCTGTATGTAAGTGCCAGCGTCAATGGAAGTGACGACCGGTTTTCTTCTGCACTTTACATCAATGATGGGATGCAAAACTACACCGTAACCACAAATACCGGTATTGAAGAAGATACGTTTATAAGTTACTCAAATGCTATTGGAGATATTCAAAATGATGGATTACAAGATATTGTGGTAATTAACGCCAATAGCCAACCGATCTCTTTATGGAATAACACAAGCACCACAGACAATAACTGGCTTAAAATAAAACTACAAGGAACCACCAGCAATAGAATGGGCATAGGCTCCAGAATAAAAGTAGGCGTAGGCGATAATGTATATTATGGCTATACCCTTTGCGGAGAAGGCTATATGAATCAAAATAGCGCTACAGAATTATTTGGGGTAGGACAAGCCACTATCGTTGATTATATTGAGGTTGCCTGGTTGAGCGGTATAACAGATCGTATAGAAGATATAGCCCCCAACCAGTCTATTACCATCGTAGAGGGATCTAATCCTTTGAGCACAGAAGAATTTACTGAAAATGAGATAACAGTTTATCCAAATCCAACAAAAAACACCGTCTTCTTTACCTATACAGGAAATCAGCAGATAGCAAATGCTACTATTTTTGACATACAGGGTAAGATTATTCAAACGCAAGCTATCAATCCTACCAACCAAGAACATCGCATAGATATTTCCACTCTTGCGGGAGGCATTTATTTCTTATCGATAGATGATCGCAATCATAGCATTATCAAAAAGATAATAGTTCAATAAATTATATATTTAAAAGGAGAATGCTATAAATTAAAAGACATATTTAGTAGCTTGCAATATATATGATTGCAGAAAAAGAAACCCTCCATACGCTCCTTAAAACCCATTTTGGGTATGATCACTTTCGTGAAAACCAACTCAACATCATTCAAGATATTATTTCAGGAAAAGATGCATTGGTCATTATGCCCACTGGAGGTGGAAAATCCATGTGTTTTCAACTTCCTGCTCTGGCATTACCGGGTACAGCTTTAGTAATATCTCCGCTTATTGCCCTGATGAAAGACCAGGTAGATGCTCTCAAAGCAAACGGTATCAAAGCTGCCTATTATAACAGCACGCAAACTCCCGAAGAAATAGACAACGTACTCCAAAACCTACAGAAAGGGCAACTGGATCTTGTGTATGTAGCCCCCGAAAGCTTGTCATTATTGGATCCTGTGTTACAACAATCACCCATAAGTCTAATTGCCATTGACGAGGCACACTGTATTTCCTCATGGGGGCATGATTTTAGACCTGCTTACACCCAGTTAGGTTATCTTAAAAAACGGTATCCTTCCACGCCTTTAGTAGCGCTTACCGCAACAGCAGATACCTCAACGCAAGATGATATCGCAGAACAACTCTCGATCCCTAACGCAAAACGCTATGTTGCCTCTTTTGATAGACCTAACTTGTATCTGGATGTTCGGCCTGGTCAAAACAGAATAAAACAAATTCTCTCATTTTTAGATAGTCACCCTTTTGAAAGTGGGATCGTCTATTGCCTGAGTAGAAAAAGCACTGAGCAACTTGCTCAAAAATTACAAAATGCCAATCACGATGCCAAAGCCTATCATGCAGGTATTAATGCACAAGAACGCGCACAAATACAAGAAGATTTTATCAATGATAAGGTTCCTATTATTGTCGCCACCATTGCCTTTGGGATGGGAATTGACAAAAGCAATGTACGCTGGGTCATCCATTACAACATGCCTAAAAATTTGGAAGGCTATTACCAAGAAATAGGACGTGCAGGTCGAGATGGACTTCCCGCACACACCTTACTTTTTTATAGTTATGCAGACACCATACAGCTTCGTAAATTTATAGAAAACAGCACCAATGAAGCATACCAAACAGCTAAGCTAGAACGCATGCAACAATATGCCGAAGCCCTGAGCTGTCGGCGGAAGGTATTACTGAATTACTTTGGCGAATTTCTCACAGAAGACTGCGGATATTGCGATATCTGTAAAAACAATCCTGAGTACTTTGACGGCACCATTCTAGCTCAAAAAGTACTTTCAGGTGTAGCTCGGCTTCAGGAGCAAGAAGCCCTTGGAACACTTATCGATGTCTTACGTGGCTCTCAAAATGCAGCGGTGTATGACAAAGGATACCAACACATTAAGACCTACGGGGTGGCAAAAAATGTGGCTTGGAAAGATCTGCAACAATACATCATCCAAATGATCAATCAGGGGTTATTGGAAATACGCTTTCGCGAAAGCGGACGCCTTCTCCTCACCCCACTAGCCAAAGAGGTCTTATTTAACGGACAAAAAGTGCAACTAGCCAACCTCATTCAACCCATTATTGAGATTCCTAAAGAACAAAAAACTAAAAAACCAAAAGGCACCTTATTTGAAAAACTGCGCGAATTACGTAACGAATTAGCAAGAGACGAAAATGTACCTGCCTATATCATCTTTAGTGACGCAAGTCTCAAAGATATGGAAGATCAGGAACCCACCACCGAAGCAGAGTTTCTAGCCATAAGCGGAGTAGGACAAGCAAAACTTGAAAAATATGCTACTGATTTTCTTAAAGTGATCAAAGCTCATATCGCTAAACCCAAAAAACAAAAAGGAGGTAAAACCTACGAGGAGACTCGCAAATATATAGAAGAAGGACTCTCTATAGAAGAGATTGCAGAAGCGCGAAATCTTACCCTTGGCTCTATATACAATCATGTCATCAAGCTTCATGAAGAAGGCATGAATTTCGATTTTTACCAATTTATCACACCTCAAGAGGTGGAACAAATCGCTTATGCAAAAGAAAATGTAGAAGATCCCAACAGTTTAAAAGCATTTTTTACTTATTTTGAAGAGCAAATACCCTACTGGAAAATTAAAATGGGACTATACCTGTCTAAAAATAATTAGCACTACCCCGTTTTTTCGTCAAACATCCTTTTGAGTCTTTTACAAGCATATCACATGACTTGATGAGAACTCTTTAATCATGGGTTAAAATAAAACGCATAACAACACATCACATATGAAGAACCCAATTTTAATTGCAAAAGTTTCTCATTTAGAAAATAAAAAACCAGCGCATGCACTCGTCAACGGACTTGATTTAGTCATTGTAAAATTTGATGATGACATCTCTGTACTATACGGTCGTTGTCATCACAGAGGGGCTTTGATGTCAGACGGATATGTAAAAGGTCACAATCTTATTTGTGGCGTACATGACTGGGATTACCGAGTAGACACAGGCGTATCTGAATACAATAATGATGAAGCTCTCCATAAATTTTCTACGAAGATTGAAGAAGGAAATCTTTTTGTAGATGGCGATGAAGTAGATTCCTACCTTTCAGATCATCCGCAACCTTTTAATCGTGATGCCTATCTAGGAGCTTATGCAGATACTAATCCTGAAGATACAGAGCCTTACACTAGTTATATCAAAGAATTAGCTCAAAACGGACTCAAAAATATAGGACATCATGGGTTTTCTGCTTCGATGGGGGTAGATAGAAATACACTTCCCAAATGGAATGATATTCAGTTTTTGCCCGCACAATTAGCCTCTAGACCTTTACTAGATGAAGATGCGGTTGCGACCAAGGTTGTGATCGGAAAAAAAGCAAAAAAACCCCTTCATTTAGACATCCCATTATTTGTAAGTGATATGAGTTTTGGCGCTTTATCTAAAGAAGCTAAAATCGCCTTATCAAAAGGAGCTGAGCTTGCGGGCACAGGCATTTGTTCTGGTGAAGGTGGTATGCTCCCTGAAGAGCAATCCAATAATTCGAAATATTTTTATGAGCTCGCTTCCGCGAAATTTGGTTTCTCATGGGATAAACTCGATAACGTGCAAGCATTTCACTTTAAAGCAGGTCAAGGAGCCAAAACAGGCACAGGCGGACATCTCCCTGGCAATAAAGTAAGTAAAGAAATTGCAGAAGTGCGCGAACTCGAAGAAGGCGAAACCGCCATTTCTCCAGCCACTTTTCCCGACTTTCATGGCGTCGAAGATTTTAAGTCATTTGCTAACGAAGTAAGAGAACGCACGGGCGGAATCCCTATTGGGTTTAAACTCGCCGCAAGTCATATCGAAAAAGACATTCAGTTTGCACTCGATGTAGGCGTAGATTACATCATTCTAGATGGCCGCGGTGGAGGTACAGGCTCTGCGCCTACCATCTTAAGAGATCACATCAATGTCCCAACGATACCTGCTTTGGCGAGAGCTAGAAAGTATCTGGATACAGTAGGCGCGACAGACGTTACGCTTATCATTACAGGCGGATTGCGTGTTGCCGAAGATTTCGCGAAAGCGCTAATGTTAGGCGCCGATGCTATCGCTGTTGCCAACTCGGCATTACAGGCTATAGGATGCTTGGGCATGCGTGCGTGTGGGAGTAACAACTGCCCTGTAGGAATCGCTACTCAGAAAGAATCGCTTCGTAGCCGTTTGATTATTGACAGCTCAGCAAAGCAATTGCATACCTATTTTGACGCCACAAACAGCTTGATTAAAGTTGTTGCAAGAGCTTGTGGATATGATGATATTACAAAGTTTAATCACAATGACCTCTCTACCTATAACAGAGACATGCACAAATTAACAGGAATTAACTATGCAGGAATCTAAACCCATGAAAGAGCAAATGCACATAGCAGCTCAATATCTAGCCGCTGCCAATATGAGTTTTCTAAAAAAGAAAGAAGACGATAGTCATACCAATTTAGGTTTTGACATAAGCACTCTGTCCCTAGAGACCTATGAGCTATCTCCAAATGAAGATAAACTTTCTTTACACTACAACGACTTTTCTTTAGAATGGAGTTCTCAAAAAGGAAATACTAAACTATCTCTTGACGGAAAGAAACACCATGCTATTTTAGAATGGTTACAGGAGCTTTCAAAAGCACACCTCTCTAAAGAATACATGTACGAATTTCATTATGACCTTCCTTATTCGATTGAGGATATCCATATGTTTACATTGACAGATCCTAGTGAACTAGATCATCTAGCTCACCTTAGAGCCCTTGCACAAAACACCATAGCACATGTTGTAGCGTCTTACCATCTAGATTCTCCAATTCGTATCTGGCCGCATCATTTTGATACGGGAGCGTATGCTTCTTTAGATGATGATTCAGGGATTTCTATTGGAATAGGTCTTGCAATTCCTGACTCGATATCAGAGACACACTATTTTTACATCAGTGGGTATAACGATCAAGGAAGCTTCGTGCCACCCTCTTCAGAGGAATTGAGTATGGGCAAATGGTTGGATCAAGATTTTAAAGGCGCAGTCCTACCAGCAACTGGCCTTTTAGAATCAGAAGCAATACAGTTTTTCAAAGAAGCGATACATCAGTACAGAATAGCGTAAAATTAATAGTACATAAACGATCCTATTCTTTATTGAGTGTATACGGTATGCGCTTTCGCAAACCTGTCTTCCGACAGACATGAGCATACAAACCTACAGTAGTATTAAATGAAATTATGTAACAAAAAGTGCATACTATATAATAATAACACACTGTTTTTCTTCTACTTTTGACAACAGTTATTTACTTTCACACAAATTAGATAACGAATTAAAAAAATCTGACAACCATTATTTATGCCCAAAAAAATTCTTTTTATCATTGTATTTGTAAGTGGTTTTGTACATGCGCAAATTTCAGAATTAGCACGTGTAGAATATGTAGGATTACCCGAAAGAGCTGAAGAGACAGGAACCTCTTTTAATAGATTTAGGGGGAGTGCTAATTATCCGATAAAACTAAAAGAAGACACCTATTTTGTTATAGGAGCAGATTTTAGTTATATCGATTTTAATATAGATCAAGACCTTGTTGGTTTTGACGCCAACAGACTAGATCGCTTTCAATTATTAGATATTAATTTTGGATATACCACTAAGATAAATGAAGATTGGCGCATAGCCGTTCAAATACAACCTGGCTTTAGCACGAATGCAACGGTGAAAGAGCTATCATTAAGAGATAACGGATTGATCTCTGGAGGATTATTTTTTTTAAAAGACAAGAAAAAAGAAAAAACACCTCGGCAGCTGATTTTAGGAATTTCGATTTCGCCTAATGCAGGGTTCCCTATCTTACCCTTTATAAGCTACTACCATAAATTTCACCCTAATTGGTCGTATAAATTAGGGGTTCCTAAAATGAACATTCAATATCATCTCTCTGAAAAAAATAGGTTAAAATTTGTCGTGAGACTTGATGGTTTTAGAACTAATTTACAAAGGGATGTTTTTGTAGAAGGAGAAAATGGACCTCAAAAAGTAGATTTCTTGAGACAACGTTTATTATTAGGAGGTATACGGTATGAGTATAAATTTACAAAGAACTTAGAGTATTATCTAAACGCAAGTTATATCATTGACAATTCTTTAGAGTTTAGAGACCGCAGCAGAAATACCATTGCAGAATTACCAGAAGACAATCTTTTTTATTTAAAAACAGGAGTTCGATTCAAATTATAAAACTAAAATGCAACTTCGTTTTTTTAAAATAAATTGCGGTTCATTCTTTTTCCGTAGCTTTAATCCCCATGAATACATTTACACTTTCTAGGAAAATAGGCTTTTTTGCAGGACCTATACTTTGTATCATACTCCTAACGATCCCTTTTACGCTCATTACACCAGAAATAGATCGTGTGATCGCCATTGCATCTTGGATGATTATTTGGTGGATTACAGAGGCGGTTTCTATCTCGGTGACGGCATTAATCCCGCTAGCAGTATTTCCGCTATTAGGAATCGGGGATATTGATAGTGTTGCCAGTAATTATGCTGATAAGATTGTATTCTTATTTTTTGGAGGGTTTGTGATTGCACTTGCCTTAGAAAAAGTGCAACTCCATAAACGCATTGCCTTATCTATTCTTAAAATTACAGGCACCAAAGCTAATGGTATTGTCCTAGGTTTTATGATTGCCACAGCCCTGATGAGCATGTGGATCTCTAATACCGCAAGTACCGTTGTGATGCTTCCCATTGCTGTATCGGTGATTCAATTACTGATGAATGATGCCGATGGGTTTACAAAGAATGATAAGAATTTTGCCCTTTCTATTATGTTAGGAATCGCCTTTGCAGCCAATATTGGAGGTATGGCTACTTTAATAGGAACGCCCCCTAATTCAGTCATGCTTGCCTTTTTAAATGAGAACTATAATATTGACATCGGTTTTTTCCAGTGGATGAAAATGGGGGTTCCTTTTGCGATTGTGATGCTTGCTATTGCCTATTTCTGTATCACACGCATCTTTTTTCCTAACAGACTAGGGCAAATAGGAGGTTCTGGTGCGATTATTCAAACAGAGCTTGATAAACTTGGTAAAATGAGCCGTGGCGAGAAAACTGTATTAGTGATTTTTCTATGTACGGCTATCGCTTGGATGGCGCGTAGTTACCTCGATTCTCTTTTACCGAATATCAAACTTACAGACACGACCATTAGTGTGATTGCAGCACTAGCCATGTTTACGATACCGCTCGATCTAAAAAAAGGTACATTCCCGTTAGATTGGAAAGACACGGCTCGTTTGCCATGGGGTATTCTCATTCTTTTTGGTGGCGGACTCGCACTTGCATCGGGTCTTAAAGATGCTGGTTTTATTGCGATGATCGGTGATTATATTTCTGGACAAACCGATTGGAGTATGTGGATTGTAACCGCTGTCCTTATTTTCTTAATGCTCTTTATGACAGAATTAATGAGTAATGTAGCACTAGTCACGATACTAGTTCCCTTAGTCGTAGGTATCGCCATTGGGATGAAGGTTCCTATTTTACAAATGGTGGTTCCTGTAACCCTTGCGGCTAGTTGTGCTTTTATGCTTCCTATGGCCACTCCTCCCAATGCGATTGTTTTTGCCAGTGGTCACGTACGTGTTGACCAAATGGCACGTGTGGGCATTGTCTTAAATCTGATCTCTGTAGGATTATTATTTGCCGTTGCGTATTGGATTGTGCCGTTGTTGTTTTAATCTTTATACGCTTTCGCGAAAGCATATACAAGCAAACTACATCTTAGGCATCTTCGTATAATACCAATTTAATTTTAAAATGTCGTGTTCAAAGCGAAGTTGGTTTTTATTATAAAGACGCTACGATTGTATTGCATAGCCTTAGCTACGGAATATATGAGTAAGGAATTTAGAATGAAAAAGAACAAGCTGACATCGCGACATTTTATGATTAAATGGTTATAAGTCAATCGAATATCTCTTTTCCACAACTTTAAAGAGGGAACATATTCTAAAAATGGCTCATCTATTTGAAATTTTTGCTCACTTCAGGGACGAGAAAACAAAAATTTAGCGATATAAAAAACAAACTACATCTTAACAAATTTCAGATGTGTAGACACGGTCTGCGCCCCCAATCGTGCGATGTATACTCCTGTAGAGAGATCAGAAATATCTAGCGTCATATCCGAATTTTCTATCGGTACAGTTTGAACAACCTTTCCCGAAAGATCAACGATTTCCAAACTTCCATTAATGTAATTTTGAAGCCCCGAAATTTGTATTTCTGAATGACTTGGATTAGGGTATAGTCCTATTTTTTCTTGATCTATCTCTTCAAGTCCAAGTTGCGGCTCTCCTTCTATGACGGTAAGTGTTGTATTTATTTGCGGTAATGTTACCACATCTATCTGTCCACTTGGCCAATACACGGTGATAAGATCTATGACTGTAGCATCCCCGATTCCAAAAAATTCATACGACGAATTTTGCCCTAAATAACCTTCTCCACAAAGTGTGTAATTATACTGCTTTTCGTCGTTGATAGATAGTTCTATAAGCGATCCTATTCCCTGCCGATTACTTTCTGTACCTTCTAGTTTAATTTTAATCCAATTGTTATTATTTTCTGTTTCATTTTCCCATAAGAAAACAGGGTCAGGAAGGCAATTTAATACCGCGATATCATACTTACCATCGTTGTTTACATCGCCAATAGCATTACTATAACTAATCGAAATATCGTCTTCAAAACCAATATCATCAGGAATGGTATACAATCCATTCCCTATGTTATTGTAATAAGCAGCGCTCAACAATCCTGAGTCTGGATTACTAATACTCGTACTTACATATAAATCTAAATCTGTATCAAGATCTGCATCCAAAAACACCGAACTCCATGCAAAAGACTGAAGTAATGTTCCATTATTAGGCGCTACATCTGTAAAAGTACCATCACCGTTATTTCGTAGAAAGGCATTTCCTTGTTGGCTGTTCGCCACATAAATGTCTAACCAACCATCACGGTTATAATCTCCTATGGTGGTGGACATGGCATCAATAGCAAGATCGGCGCCAGCAGCTTCAGCTACGTTTGTAAACGTCCCGTCTTGATTGTTGTGATAGAGAATGTTTTTGTTTTGAATTTTATCATTAGACACATAAATATCTTGCCATCCGTCCTTATCATAATCGATCCAAGCACTACAAAAGGAAAGTGTGTTTTCTTGAAGCAGTTGCGCTTCTACAGACACATCTGTAAACGTGCCATCCCCATTATTTTTATATAGTATATTAAATTGTGTATCGCTATCAAAAAATCGAGAGACCACAAATACATCCAAAAAACTATCGTTGTTATAATCCCCCCAAGAAGCACCAAATGACTGATGTCCAGAATTGGATAATCCCGCTGTTACCGTAATATCTATAAAAGTAAGATCTCCCTGATTCTCATAAAGCCTAGTATCACCTGTAGGTTGATTACTAGTCGAAAAAAAGTCATAATCACCATCATTATCAAAATCCACCCATTGTACGGACTTGGTTTGAAAGAGTTCGTCGTTGATTCCTGGTAAGTTGATCAGTTCAAAAGTACCATTGTTATTTTTATAAAAGCGTACAGGCAATCCTTCGGCAGAAGATACCGTCAGGTCATCCCAACCGTCATCATCAAAATCAAAAAAGGAAATGCCACCACCATACGTTTCGTTTGCATCTTGGCCCCATGAACTAGTAGACAATCCTAGCTCCTGACTTTTCTCATTAAAAAAAACCTGTGCTTCAGAAACCACAGAGGTGAATACACATAAAAAACAGAAAAGAATCTTCAAATTTCTCACAGCTTGTAAAGAATGAATCATGCTATAAATATAATCATTGTATAGATAAGAGGTATACGCTTTCGCGAAAGCGTGTAAAGGCATCTAATTCTAAAGAATTTTATTCTTTTTTTACGACTGATTGACACTTCTTTTACATTTTTTTGACATCTGTAAGTAGAAGTACTCGTAGTTTTATAAAAAATACCCATCATGAAGAAAATAGCACTTATAGCAGTACTCATCCTATGTTCTATGTATACGTTTGGACAAAACCATGATGAAGTCAATTTAATAGACCTTGATAGCACGTGGGCAAAAGAAATTTTCCCGTTTCCAATTCGTTTTGCACAGAATATTGACTATAAAGGTGTCGAGGAAGCAAGGTTTCCTCCAGAGGGATGGTCTGATGAAAACCATCAGAATTTCTGGTCCTATGCCTTTGCTTGGGACATCAACCTCAATAAAAAAATAACCGAAACTGAACTCGCCTCAGATATAGAAAAATACTTTGATGGATTGGCAGGTGTAGCGGTTAATAAAGAACTTGAAAAATACAAAGCTTCAGCACTCTTTATTGAAATAGAAAATACCAATACGCAATCCCTTTTTAAAGGAAAGGTGAAAACCTATGATGGATTTAGAACTAAAAAAGCCATTACATTGTATGTTCTAGTAGAAAGCCACTACTGTGAAAAAGAAGGAAGATCGGTACTTCTATTTCGCTTTTCCCCCAAGGATTTTACTCAGGATGTCTGGAAAACCTTAGAAAAGGTGAAGCTTATAAAAGGTCTGTGTGACAAGTGATCATTAGTATTACTCCTTCACCACGGTAATTAAAAAATCACCACCAAAATCCTGTAATTCTTTGGGCTCACCATTATACGTCACTGAATTTAAAGTGAAAAAAGATTGAGAGCACGGGCCACCGGTTTGTTCTCTATTGATATTAAGCACCAGAATATCTATTTCGGTAGCTAAAAGATTAATGGTAAACGTATTATCCCCATCTTCTCCAAAAACATTCAATCCAATAAAGTTTGCAATCTGTGGAGACTCTGTAAAAACGACATTTGTAAAGGTACTTTCATTAAAACCTATGGTGATATCATCAGCGATATAGGTTCCGTTATCAATAAGGTTTTCACCTGTGGCATTGACCAATTCAATAAAAACAGTAGGACTGAATGCAGGCTCTGATGTACAATTTACATCATCATCACTGTTACAAGAAAACAGCATGAAGGAAAGTAGAATAAACGTGTATATTTTTTTCATAGAGATGATTTCTTAGTAGACACTATCATCCAATAAGGTTGCGTAACATCTAGTTTTTTAATGCAGTACGTTATCTAGAAACTAATGACAATTTGTACAGGACAAGAAAACACAAACAGAGAACTAAATATACAGGAATGTAGATAATATACTTCATAAGATGGCTTTAGTAGTAAGATGCCTTTTTGGTGTTTTGGTTGCGTACAACTGCCAATTTTTTTAACATTTCTTGTAAAATTGACAAGATTGTTATTCTTAGTTTTCCCTCATTCCCGTTTCTCCCAAGGGTAGAAAGGCTTTGCTTTTTTGGATCAGAAGATATCTATACTCTAAGTCAAAACTACAAAAATAGAGTATTGCTCTATCGTTAGAGTAGTACTCTATTTTTAAGGATATATACCATAGAGACAAGAGTAGATGAAGACAACAGTAAGAGTTCCCCCTTCGGAGGCTAGGGGGCTTTGAGTATATTGAGCACCTCTTCCTTATACGTCCCCCCTATCGGAATTTCAATATCCCCAATCTCAATATCTTGTTGTGTAAAAGCGGTGATATGATCGCGGTTAACGATGTAAGATCGGTGTACACGAATAAAAGGAGGGTTGGGAAGTTGTTCTATAAAATGACTAATCCGTTCTTTTATCACAAGCGTTTCCTTGGTTGTGTGAATTTTTAAATAATCTTTGATACTTTCTATGTAGGTGACATCTTCTAAAATGACTTTGATATGCTTTTTATTCACGTGAACAAAAATATGCTCAGGTGTGGTCGCGGTCTCTGGAATTGGAGTTTCTATCACTTTTGGCGTAGCCACTTGCAACCGACTGACAGCGGTAAAAAAACGCTCAAACGTAATCGGTTTTAAGAGATAATCGTGGGCTTGCAACTCGTAACTTTCTACTGCATACTCACGATAAGCCGTGGTAAAGATTACTTTAGGTGGATGCTGCAACGACTTCAAAAAATCAATCCCTGTGAGTTTTGGCATTTGGATATCTAGAAATAACACATCCACTTGATTTTTGGATAAAAAATCTGCCGCCAACAACGCATTCTTAAACGATCCTCGATGTTCTAAAAAAGGAACATCAGCAATATGCTGCGCTAGTAAAGAGCGCGCTAAAGGTTCGTCGTCTATTACAATACAAGTCATCATCGGGTGCGTTCTGTATGGATTCGTAAAGCTACACAATACCATCCATTTTCATCCGTCACTTCATAGGAATAATCGGTGTATAGTAATGCCAACTGTTTCTTTATATTGGAAACACCAATGCCTTTGGTATAAGCAGTTGTATCTACTTGTGTTTCCCTATTCTTAGTGTTTTTTACGGTAAAATAAAGCTGGGACCCTTCCCATGTTAAGTCGATGTGAATTTCTGGAATTCCTGTACTCCCACTCGCTCCGTGCTTAAAGGCGTTTTCTATAATAGATAATAAAATAAGAGGGCCTATTTGAGTTTCAGGAGGTAAAGGGTTTGCTTTCGCGAAAGCAATCTCAATATCATCCCCATAGCGCAAACGCTCTAAAGCAATATAATTTTCCAATAAGGTCACTTCCTTTTCTAAAGGCACTAATTTATCATTACACTGATACAACATATAATCCAACATCGCCGAAAGGGTCGCTACAGTCTCTGGCGCTTTATCTGATTTTTGAAGCGTGAGCGCATATAAATTATTGAGGGTATTAAACAAAAAATGCGGATGAATCTGTGCTTTCAAGGCGCCTAATTCTGCTCTGTTTTTATCCCGTTCCAGTTGAAGCAATGCTTTTTCATGCTTGTTTTTCTGTGCAATCACACGATTAATAGTCATCGCAAACGTAGCCATCAGTAACGGAATCAAATATCCATTTATCAAAAACTCCCAATCACTAAAAATCTGTAATAACGATTCCTGCTCAAACGGGCGTTCTCTAAAAATAGGCTCGTACACATACACCGTAAATATGCGATCAAAGGCACTTGCCACGTAAAACAATACTATTGTAAATAATCCAAATAGGATATATTGTCTATTTTTATAGTAATATTGCAATAATACGTTATTAAAACCATACGTTGCAATCAAATACGCTGGAAGATGTTTTAAGTTTTGAGCAAATATTGCCCCAAAAGACTCCGTATTTTCTTCTTTAAAAAACTGAATCAATGCAAAACTGAAGAGTAAAACTCCCCAGAATAGGATGTGGTTTTTAAGTGATTTCTTTTTATCCAACTTTAGTATACTATTATTTTTAATTCTTTTGCTTTGTTGAGTTGCCAAAAACAACATGAGATTCCCTCCTTCGAGGGAATTAAAAAGTCTAGGCTTGCGAAACCTTGTCTAAATGTATTGCTCAATTCCTGAATTTCCGAAACTCGCTACGCTCAGACAGTCTGAAATTCTACGGAATACTCGCTTCACATTTTACGACAACTTTTCGAGATCCAAAAACATATATAAATCAAGATTTTATATCAACATCAATCAAGAATCGTTGGTTGTATCCCTGAAACAGTAATCCCGTGACGAGTGAGGGTTTCTGTTTTCTTTTGATTGCCAGTAATCATCGTAATGGATTTCACTTCCAAGTGCTTTAAAATCTTTGCCGCTGCCGAAAAATTACGATTGTCTTTATGGAAACCAACCGCTTCGTATGCTTCAGCTTGTGGCATACCTTCTTTTTTCAGTGGTAACGTATTGAGCAACGCATAATGTCCGTTGCCTTTTCCTTCTTGTTCTAGCCAAATCACAATCCCTTTACCAGCCCGTTCGATCAACTGTTGTGAGATTTCCATTTGTTCCCGACAATCGCACTCTACACTATTAAAATGATGTGCAAAAATACAAGATGAGTGCACCCGACATAACACGTTTTCACCCTCTTTTACATCCCCCATCACCAACGCATGCGACTCCTTGATGCCATCATAAAAGAGAATTTCTCTATACGTCCCATACTTGGTTTTTATGGTTCCTTCGGCCAGTTGTACAATCATCGTAGTCAAAATTAAGTGTTATTCGGTATAAAATTACAGCTATTCGACCAAATCAGATCCATCGTCGACTAAAAAGCGCTTGCCGAAGACAAAGCTATTGAGCGACGCATACCCTCTTTCTATTTCTTTCTATCCCTGATTGGTCTACTTTTTAAGATCCGTAATACGCTTTACAACATCTTTGAAATATCAATTCGAAAATCGATAGTCATGAAAAAATTCAAACTCAATAAAATCGGTCGGCGTTTTTGGAGAACCGTGTGTGTTTTATTTGCCTTATTAGGCATTTGGAATATTTACTATTTTTCAACGCTTACACGCTTTCCTGCTGGCCAGACAGGCGGGCGCGAACCTGCCTCGTCGGCAGACAGGAGCGCCCCCATGACCACCACCATTAGTGATCCTGCCTACAAGCTCCAAATTGACAAAGCCACTACCCTACTTACCTTGATAGGGGAAGACAAGAAATTACCGTCATTCTCTGTGGCCATTGGACATCGTGGAAAGGTGATTTGGTCAGCTGCGGTAGGCTATCAGGACATGGATGCAGGAATTATTGCTACTCCCAAAACACAATACCGCATCGGGAGTACTTCAAAAGCGGTCACCACCACAGGTGTCGCTCGTGCCGTCGATGATCATAAAATTCAATTAGAGGCTGTCATCGGAGATACGATTGTCAATTGGACAAAAAAGAAATGGGATTTTAGCATGCAACAGCTCCTGAGTCATACAGCGGGTGTGGGGAATTATGAAGATTTTGGGTTTGCTTCCGCGAAATATACCCTGTGTAACTGTCACGAATTTGCAACGGCCGCTGAAGGATTAAAAGTGTTTGATCAATATGACCTCATCTTTGAACCCGGAACCTCCTTTGCCTATTCAACCTTTGATATTAATCTTGCGAGTGTCGTCTTAGAGCAAGCTGTAGGTACTCCTTTTCTAGACTATATGGAAGCTCAGGTTTTTCAACCGCTAGGAATGAAAGATACGTATGGTGACCATGCAAGACCTAAAACAGACCATTTTGCTACGTTTTATGAAACTAAAAACGGCTATTATCGGGAATACCGAATTTTTGAGCAGCTATATGATATTAATCTAAGTTATAAATGGGCCGGCGGTGGTTTTATCTCCACCCCTACCGACCTTGTCAAGATGGGAAATGCCTACCTTACCAATGACGCTTTTATAAGTCATGACACCAAAAGAAAATTTTGGACACCTATGAAATTAGACAACGGCGAAGTCAATGAGCAACAATATGCCTTAGGATGGCGCTCGTATTTAGACTATAAAAATCCGAATATTTTAAACGGGCAAACACCTGTATGGATGGTCCATCATGGCGGAGTAAGTAAAGGGTCACAAAACTTCCTCGTTTTATTTCCAAATTATGATCTAGTGATTGATGCGTCAATCAATACCAATGTGGATGATTTTGGAACGTTCTCTCAGGAAGTGTATAAAATTGCCCATATATTTCTTAAGACCATTGAAAAAAAGGAGAAGGCGTTATTTAGAGAAATAAAAGAACTAACTGAAAGTGATTAGTAAATGAATGTATCAATCACACCCCTCAGCATCCATAACCGTATATCGAGAATTTTCTAAAAAGGTATGTCCACTTTCATTGCGAGTGAGGGTATATTCAGACTCGTTTCCATTTTCAAAGTTTAAGGTGAGATACGCATTGTTTTGTACGGAAAAAATGGTATAATTTCCACGGCTATCTTCATTACTATTTGCATAACCAAATCCGCTAGGGCCATCAAGATTTGCGCTCGTATTCCCGTAATAGGTAAAAGTACCATTAGTACATAAGGTAATGATTCTGGTATCGCTACTACCGCCTACGCCACCACTCGTATATCTATGGGTTAATTTTTTTCCTACAATTCGGTTTTGCCATTGCAGGGTCACAGGAGACGCTTTGGGTTTAAAAAACCGAACTGATTTTGCTAATTGATTGGCCGCATTGATATGATCGTTTGAAAAAGCGCTAGTTTCGGTAAGGATCACAATACTCATTCCTTTTCCGTATCCATCTATCAATCCAATGGCGTAGGCTTTCACAGCCGTACTATAGTCATAGGTGCCTTTGTAAAATCCTTCAGCTCTTTTTGAACTAACCGTTTTAAAAGCCCCATCAGCAGTGAGGTTAAACCCATCTTCCTGAATGCCTTGTTGTGCCGTTGAGACTACAGCTTCAATCGTTCGATTAGGATTATCTGATAATATCATCATGCCAGGAATACTAGTGTGACCTAGGACAATGTATTCTCCTTGAATATCTCCTGTCCAACCTGCTGGGAGCGTAAATGAAAGTCCAAAGTCTTCTAATGAGACTTGTTGTTGCGCATTACTTTTTGGTTGGAAAGTAGCAAATAATACAACTAAAAATAGATATTTTATATTCATGATCCCAGTAGTTTACATCCTCTTAGAAAAGAAGTGTTTCTCTATAAAAATACTCAAAAACAATGAAAAAGGATGTGCTATATAGATATCTAAAAAAGGCATTTAAAAAATATTCCTCATATTTGCACCTGAAATTAAAAAATACAAAGAACCTATGAGTTTATTTCACCTACATATCACGGACGCCATTTTTGGGGTTAGGAAACCAATTTTTAGGTAGAAAAACTTTAAGAGATATTACAAAAAGCGTCCATCACATGGACGCTTTTTTTGTTTTACACTATTTTTTTAGGCGAGATTCCAAAAAAATAATAGCCTATCTCAAAAAAGTTTTTGTTTCGGCTTTTTCTATATGAAAAAAGATAAAACGAAGAAAATTAGAAAGTTGTAGTCCTGTAGGGTTTTTCGCGAACCTGCCTATGCCGGCAGGCAGGAGCGAACAGGGGGCTCTTTGCCTTATATTTAGCGTAATTAACTGATTTTCAATTAAATAAATTTAAATTTTAGTTGCACAATTCAAAAAACCATTACATCTTTGCATCGCAATTGTAACGAAAACGAATTGTTTAATCAGTTACTATTTACAATTTACAAATAGTATCATAATCGAAGTATATATGTTTACAAACAAAAACACATATGATATCCTAAAAAACGGAAACGCTACGGGATATCTCCTTCGAGACTTCTACACTATATAGCTTTACCACAAAGCCATACGCTGAAGTCCGAAGTACAAAATGTTTCGGGCTTTTTTTTAGTGAAACTCAATAGTGAGAAGTCTGAAAAGACGCACTCAATATTGCTAGCTGAACTAATCCCGCTGAATAGCGGGATCAAACTCAATAGTGAGAAGTCTGAAAGACGCACTCAAAAGTATACGTTGAGCCTTTGAGTTCATACCATTAAAAAGCATCATAGCGTACCATTTCCCAAAAACCATTTATTCATTTTAAAACTATTCTTATGAAACCTAAAAACTTTATTCCATAAGATTCTAGAATAGCCAGGCATATTCCGGAATCAAATATCAAAAAAGTACAATTATCACCGTATTGCGTGGTACAAAACATACTGATTTATGAAACCGGCACATATCAAATGCCAGCGATTAAAAGAAGTACGCCGTATTTACAAAAGACAACGAGCCATTCGTGCCGAACAACGCGCATTAGGACACACAAAATTAGACACTCCTATCCGCCACGGGTGGTACAAAGAATTTGTTGTTACCAAAAGAATGGAACGCTACAAGCATCAAGATGCGATGTTAGAAATCATAGCTATTCTTGAAAAATACGACTGGGGAAGAACCAAAGAAGAAGCGGCTAGAAGATGGGATACTAGAACCTCTCAGCATCTTATTGTAAGGGATATTCCAACGCTAAGTAGGCGTCAGTTCAATAAATTGAGTGACAAGGCAAAAACACTTTGTATTCCTTTTAGGTTTTACTACCACAAGCATAAAACAAAAACACGCTTTTACGTAAAACTTCCAAAAGGAACGTATCGTATCAAATTTACACGTGCGTACATCACACATAGACGTAACATAGATCCGTTATTAGAGCAGGAAAACGATTTTTTAGAAAGCCTGTACTTACGACCTGGGTACTATGAAGCAAAAAGAAAATTACATCCTTGGAATTCAAGATGGCCTTCCTATAACAGAAGAGGGAGAAATTATATCAACGCCAAATTAAAAGGGTTGAGAGATTCTGAAATCCAAGACATTATTAATGAAGAACTATCATGGGAAAAAAACTAAGCGGAAAAGACCTGATCAAATTAGGCTTTCCAAAAAATAATAGCATTAATATCACTTTAGGACAAATAAACAGATACCACAAACGGCTTAAAAAAGAACAAGTATTACAACAAGCCGCATTAGTTTTAGCAAATCCAGAGGAATATATAGGCGATGGAATATGGGGTAAAATAGCAGAGAGTCTGACAGATCCAGTCATTGTAAAAAAGCAAGAATTGCGATCTACGAGAGTTCCCCATAGGATTTATGGGGAAAACGAAATAGACGATAAAGCAAAATACCAACTATACGACGCCTTAAAATTACCTGTCGCTGTTGCGGGCGCATTAATGCCCGATGCACATAGCGGTTATGGATTACCGATAGGCGGTGTGCTTGCCACAGACAATGCTGTGATTCCATATGGCGTAGGTGTTGACATAGGATGCCGAATGAGTTTAACACTCTATCCTATTAAAATATCCTACCTCAAAGGGAAAAAACATCAACTGGTCAATATCCTTTCAGAACATACCAAATTTGGGATGTATGAAACACACAACAAAAAACACGACCATGAGATTTTTAGTCACACTGCATTTACAGATATTCCTTTGGTTAAAAGGCTTAAAGACAAAGCGTATAAACAACTAGGAACCTCAGGCGGTGGGAATCACTTTATAGAATTTGGAAGTGTCTCTATTACCAATGATGAAAATGAGTGGAATTTAAAACCAGGGGAATACCTAGGGTTATTATCACATAGCGGTTCACGAGGTCTAGGTGCCAATATTGCCAAACATTACACCTACCTCGCTAACAAACAGTGTCCGCTGCCTAAGCATGTACAACATCTGGCCTGGCTAGATCTCAATACACACGACGGGCAAGAATATTGGATGGCGATGAACCTAGCTGGAGATTATGCGCAAGCCTGTCATGAGAATATCCATGCGAGAATCAGCAAATTGTTAGGCGCCAAACCGCTTGTGAATATTGCCAATCACCACAATTTTGCGTGGAAAGAGGAGATCAATGGCAAGACGTGTATTGTGCATCGTAAAGGAGCCACACCCGCTGCCAAAGGCGAGCTTGGGATTATTCCAGGATCGATGACAGCGCCCGGCTATATTGTAAAAGGTCTCGGGAATCCAGACAGTTTACAATCGGCTTCTCACGGAGCAGGGCGTTTGCACTCAAGACGTAAGTGTAAAGAGAAATTTACCCAAAGTGCTATTAAAAAAGAACTCGCCACACATGAGGTGACCCTTATAGGCGGCGGTGTCGATGAAGCACCGATGGCATATAAAGACATCCAAAAAGTGATGGCAAATCAACAAGAACTCGTAGAAGTGCTCGGCACATTTACACCAAAAATTGTTCGCATGGACAAGTAGAAATCTTAGTAGGGCGTCACACGATGTTGCCCAAAAAGCAACATCGTGTCGGGCTTTCTGTTACAATTCCTCGGCACGCTTGCCGCGTGCCTGTGGGATTTTCACGGCAATCCCTGACGCATTTCTAAGAATCAACAGAAAAAATAGAAACAATGGACACACTCATACAAATTACAGCAGGCAGAGGCCCCACCGAATGTCATTGGGTGGTTGCCAAAGTCTTAAAAGCATTTATTACAAATCTTAAAGAGCATAAGATTTCGCATACCATTCTACAGAAAGAACAAAACGGAATCACAGCCGTGCAATCTGTTATTTTAAAACTTTCAGGAAAGGAACTAGATGCCTTTTTAATTGGTTGGATTGGCACCATACAATGGATTGGAAAATCTCCATATCGGAAATTCCATAAGCGTAAAAACTGGTTTATAAAAGTGCAAGAAATACCGCAAATCAAAACGCTACCCTTTCACGAGAAGGATGTCAAGTATCAAGCGATGCGAAGTACCGGACCAGGAGGACAGAACGTAAATAAAGTCAATTCCGCCGTTCGGGCTACACACATTCCGACAGGAATACAATGTGTCGCTATGGATAGTAGATCGCAACACCAGAATAAAAAATTGGCGTTACAACGTCTTAAAGAACAGTTTCAAGTACATCACTTGGAACAACTCAAAGCACAAGCCAATGCGAGCTGGGAGCAACACCTCCGTGTAGACCGAGGAAATCCAGTTCGTGTCTTTGAAGGAAGTGATTTTAAACACCAAAAAAAGAATAAGAGCTACGCCTCCAAAAGGCAAACGCTTAAAAACGATTTAAAAAACGAATCATGGGAGTAACAACAGATAAATACATATTTCAAGCACTCGATGCCTACCCATACAACCTTGAAGAAACAATAGAATCTCTAAACTACGCCTTGTCGTACGATGAGAAAAATGCAGTCGCTTTATGTTTAATGGGCAGATTATATGCAGAACAGTTAGGTAATTATGAAATGGCAAAAACATATTATGAACGCGCGTTAGCCGAAGATATGCATGCTGTAAATATCTATCCAAAATACATCAATGTATTGCTTTGGAACGAAGATTATGCCGTTGCAGAAAAGGTAATCGACTTCGCTTTGACTGTAAAAGGAACAGATAAGGCCGTATTATACTTTAAAAAAGCCATACTATTTGAAAAAAAGAAAGCATATAAAGCCGCGTTGTCTTGTCTTAAAACAGCAAAGATTCATACGTACAACGCACACTTCATGAGTGATCTAGATACCGAAAAAAGTCGAATCAAAGATAAAATGCCCAAAAAGAAGAAAAAGAAGAAGAAAAAGAAGTCTTCTTCAAAAAAGAAAAAAAAGAAATAACAAACCTCACAAGAGGTACTCTAAAATAAAGAATCATGGGAGCACCACATAACAAAAAACGATACGGCGAGCTCTGGCCAGACTATAAAATTACGTATGCATTAACAGAACTTCATTTCTTACGAGAATTGGTCATTTTATCAGGCGGATGGGCGTGGCATTTTTTATCGCCAGAAGGGCATCAGGAATTTAAACATGCGCACGATCATAAGGATATAGACGTCTTTATAGCACCAGAAAACATTGCCGAAGTCATGTACATCGTACAAGAACGCGGCTTTCAAAAAGTATGGACTCGTTATGATCATTTACCAAGTGATGAGCAGTTTAGACGGTATGAAAAAACAGAAGAACACGCAGGAAAACTCTTTCGGATTACGATTGACTTTTTTGTCAATAAAGACGTACCGCAACGCACCGTCAAAGGGTGGACGATTGTAGAGCCTTCATTCTTATTAAGTCTGTATAGCAATATCCACTCCAGTGACAAATGCTGGGCCGTACAAGCCGCGGTACATTTACTCAAATACGATATCGATCCATTAGATCGAGAGGAATTGGTGACGATGCCTCGCTAATTTGAGTTTAATATAGCTTATCTCGAGATTTCTTCTTTCTATTCAGTATAGAAAGAAGTTCTCGTTAAAAATTTTTGAAGCCTTGGAAAAAATTTAGAGAACTCCTTTCGGTTTTTCGCTTTAAGCGAAAAAATACCTAAAAGAAAGTGTCTTTTCTTTTGGTTCCGTTTTCTTTGGACAAGCAAAAAAAATGAACAAATAACCTCATTTTAAATAAGTTACATAACTCAAACTTACATTGTCTATATAAAAAATTATTAAACCTAAGACAACTCACACAGAGAGTTTGTCAAACAAAAAACAAAACAATGAATACAACAGAAAACATAGTAATTATAGACCTAGAAGCAACCTGCTGGAATGGTCCGATCCCGCAAGGACAGGTCAATGAAATCATAGAGATTGGCATTTGCATATTAAACACCCACACGGGTGAAATCACAAAACCCAAAGGGATTCTCATCAAACCTGAACGCTCAGAAGTGAGTCCGTTTTGTACGGAGCTTACGACGATCACACAGGAATTGCTAGATCAAGAAGGTATTTCTTTTGAGGATGCCTGTGCTATCGTACGTGAAGAATATGAAGGCCATTATCATACCTGGGCAAGTTATGGGGATTATGACCGCAATATGATGCAACGACAGTGTAAGATCCGAAATATGGACTACCCATTGTCTCAGGATCACATTAATGTGAAGCAACTCTTTTATGAGACCCAAGACCTACGGAAAAAAGTAGGCATGAAAGGTGCTTTAAACATCCTTAATATTCCTTTGGAAGGTACGCACCACCGAGGGGTGGATGATGCCAAGAATATTGCCAAAATTCTAGATGTTATTTTAGAGGACTAATTGCATTTTTCTAGGATAGAAAACCTCCGTCTATATGTTATAGACGGAGGCTTTTTTTATACCAAATACGTAATTCCTTGTAGTAAAATTCTGTTTACGCTTTCGCGAAAGCGCACTACTCCTTATCATCATATTGAGATAACGCTGTTCTCAATTTATGATAAATACGCTTACGAAGGTGGGCAGGTTTTAAGACTTCGATGCTATCGCCAAAACCAAGAATCAGGCGTTCGAGTTCGAAGTTATGTTGTACTTGGATTTCAAAAATAATCCCATCTTCGGTTTTTTTGATCTCCTTTTGGGAAGCGTGAAAAGGTTTGGTAGAAACATAGGGCGCATTTTTAAGATCGACTTTAAAGACAACTTTTTGCGCCCTCACATTTTCAGATACGGTCACGCCCACCACATCTTTGTAATAGAGATCACCTTGGAGTTCTTTGTCTTTATAAACAAGATCTTCTCTGGTGGTTATCCCTATCATACGATCCAGCGCAAGGGTGGTAAATTTCTCTTTAGATACTGCTAGTACAAACCAGCGATTATTAAATTCTTTTAATAGTTGAGGATGCACAACCATCTTGCTTGCTTTATGTGCTTTGAAGGATTTATACATAACTTCAATCACTTTTTTATGCTGAATCGCCTCATACAACACATCGATATATTCCAATCCTTTGAGTTGCTCATTTTTATCTAAATGAATAATAGATCGTCGGTCTTTTTGAGAGGAGTAGACAGAGTCTTCTAGGCGTTGTAATACCCCATCCATTTCCTTGAATAGTGAAAAATCCTTAAACTCTCGTAATATCTGAATCGCCTCATTCATGATTTTCACATCCTTGTCCGTTACAGGGATATTCATGATGCTGTAGTCGTCTTCGGTATAGCGATAATACTTACGTTCGTATACTTCAATAGGGGCATTATAGCCCAACTTATCACTTCGCATCGTCTGAATGTCCAATTGCACCGTGCGTTTACTGACATAGACATCTTTTCCTTCATATTCATACAAGGCATCAGAACACGCATCGATCAAGTCGTCTAATGTCCACTGACGGTAATTGTTGCGTAAACATTGATCAATGGTTTTGTATCGGATCAGGGCATTTTTATTGGCGGCCATATTTAATCAAAGTTTAAAAAATTATCTTCAAAATCCTTACACATTTTACAATACAATTCTTTTGTAGCGTTGTCTCGTAAATTCTCAAAATCTAATAATATCCAACTACACCATCGTCCCTTATTTTTTTTCACTGCTTTTTGGTGTAATTCTTGTAAGGGTAGTTCTTCTCCATTGGGGTATCCTAATTTTGTTTGAATAAATAAGAATAAGGTATTTTCATCTAATGTCTCTTCTTTATATTCTTTCATCAATAATTCTAAGGTAAGATCATATCGACTCCAGCGATTAAAAAATAGTGCCAGCCTCCAATCGTCTTTTATAGATAATGACTTTTCACGAAAGTAATTAGTAATAAAATCAAAAGAAACATCAATTTTAGAACTCTCATTTACTTGTCCGTAATAATGTAAAATTGCCATATGAAAATTTAAAAACAACGGATTAACAACATCATCAGATTTATAATTTTCAATAAGGTTTTCTAGTTTGTTAGGATGCATTACTTTAGAAAGACGTTCCGAACTTACATCCCATTGACTGAGCATTTCTCTACTTGTAATCGCATAGAGATTTAATAAGTTTTGTTGTGCGCCTTCTGTCAGTTTATCTGCCTGTAAAAGCCACATCCTTACATAGAACACCACGTCTTCTAGTTCAAAGCTAGAAATATCTTTAAGTAATAATGCTGATACATTTTGCACCAAAGCTTCCTCTGAAAAGAGTCTTTCTTTAAGAAAAGATAAAGGTAAAGGGTGTGCTGTTTCGGAAGAAAATAATATTGCCAACGCTTTATTTGCACGTAATATATCTTCTTTTAGTAAAGCATCTATGAGGTTGTATTTTGCATGCAATGGGTCGTCTACATCCCATTCTCCAGACCAATACAATACCGTTTTTGATACCCGCTGTTGCGAAAGAAAACGATCCCAAACTTCGGTGCCTACTTGTGAATTAATATAAGCTCTTACTTTTTCTTTACCCTTTGACCAAATAGCATCCTGACCAAGTAACTCCATTTGAAATTCGCACAACGCCCAGTTTTCTTCAGCATTGGTTTTCCAAGGAATTTTTACCCCTTTTAATTGCTGCTCAATATGTGACTGCATAAATGATGTCCTAGCGCGATGCAATGCTATATTTCGTTTTTCATTTCCTTCTACAGAAGAATAACTCTGAACTTCTGCTGCGTATAATTGATTAGAAATGGCTTTGATTTCAGGTAGTTTTTCGGATACCACCTCATCTACATCAAACGGATATATAAGTTCTTGTACCTCTTTGATTCCTTTTGTCACTAGCGGAATATCGGGATCATATAGTAAAGGAGGTATTTTTGCTAGAGGATAGCTACCACTAGGAGTAATTCTAGGAGACACATACGCACATTTATACCCGTTTTTAATAAATACTAAGCTAGGTCGTATATTTTCATTTTGTAAGTGCTCTGGCAGTGTTCCTAATACTACAACAAATCGAAAATCGCTTTCTGCTATATTATTTGCAAATAGTGCATCTCTATAGATAGGCTTAAGTAATACCCCATCATAAATAGGAGAGGCATCTAATTGGGTAGCGCTATCACATGAAAATTGCTCTTTATTTAGTAAATCTACAGCAATACCATCTTTAGCGTCTGTAATAAGTTGTCTTACTCTAGAAATACTATGATAACGAAGTACTATTTTATTCCCTTCAATTTCAACAGCATTTCCCATATTGGTAATGATATTCTGAAAGCCATCAAACAGGACGCTACAATCTCCATCAAAGTTTTGAATCCCAAAGGCATTTTCAGAGCCTTGACCAGGTATAAGATAGCCTTTACGGCCAAAGACATGCGTTGCATACACTCGTTTGGACTTTGAATCATAGGTGAAAGCGAGATCCCCGTGGTCATACTCTGAAGAGATCATATTTTTATAATGCCCTGCAGAATTTTCCCAAGATCGAAATATATCTGCAGCGATCTTTTTAAGTGATTGTTCGTTTATAGCAGTACGTATCGGTTTTGTGTACAATATGTTCTCCCCTACCGCTAAAAAAATAGTCGTATAGACCTCTACCCTATTTCTAGGACTTGCATAGGTTCCTTCTCCAAACTCACTATGAGATAAGCGCTGGGCTTTCACCATATAATCAGAATGTAACTGTGCTGCTTTCTTAAGATCTATATTCCTATCTATGGGTTGCTTGCCTTTACTTTTTCTAAGTGTATTGACTTTTTCTGTAATAAGAATCGCAAGTTTCTCCTTATGGGATGCGCTCAATTGTGCCATCATGACCATAGAACTCATAAAGAAGAAAAGAAGAAGTATTTTTTTTATCATACAACATGCCTGACAAATAATAAGCCAAGGACTCCTAATTTTTGATTTTTTTGAAAAAATATGAAATAATTCTCACTACGCAAAAAGAGTGCGTACTAAAACAACATATTTGTGATATTTAAAAACACTGTTCTTTGAAAACCATACTCCATAGTCTTTGAATTAATGTTTAATTTAAATACTATAAAAAATGAATTGGAAAATTCAAAAGCTATTGAATGGGGAGACCATTGTCTCCAAAGAACCCGGTAATTCTATGTTGCCTATTTTACAATCAAAACAAGCTGTGATCCTTGAACCCGTACATTGGGAAGATTGTGAAGCAGGAGATATTGTTTTTTGTAAAGTAAGAGGCAACTGTTTTACGCACCTTGTAAAAGGAAAGAATGTAAAACGAGGATTACAGATCGGTAACAACCGAGGTCACATTAACGGATGGACCAAACATGTATATGGCAAAGTAATAGAAATACTACCTGTGTCATAATTGTAGCGCGATAAAGCGCTTTTTTTATGTCTTTATTTTTACTACGCAAAAATGTTGCGTACTATTATTTCATATTTGTAATGTAATTAACAAACCCTCTTTAGCATAAAGGGAAGTGCTGTGGAAAAAGATTTTGATTCGTAGCCACGTAGTGATTGGATGATGTTGTTAGTGATACGCTCGCTAATGAATAGATTTTGCAGAAGCACCGAAATGAACAGGATTCAAAGTAGGGAAGCGCATTTAGAGCCAATCTGTTCGCTTATCGCGAAAGTCCCAGTTCGAATCTGGGAAGAGGGACAAAATAAATATTTAAGATGAAAACAAGACTTTTAAACATAGAAAAAGAACGCGATGTAAACATCATATTCGCATGCGAATCAGGCAGTAGAGCCTGGGGATTTGCCTCTCCAGATAGCGACTATGATGTACGATTCTTATATACAAAACCACTCCCTTGGTATCTTTCTATCTCAGATAAACGGGATACGATAGACATCATGGATGGCGATTTTGATGCCGTCGGTTGGGAACTTCGCAAGAGTTTACTCCTACTCAAAAAATCAAACGTCCCTGCGATGGAACATCTATTTTCGCCTATCATCTATAGAAGTGAAGAAAATTCACTCAGTGAACTCCGCGCTATTGCAACAGATTGCTTCTCTCCGATCGCTTCCATGTTTCATTATCTTAGTATGAGTAAGAAATATGAAGAAAAGATCGTAGAGGATACTGTAAAACTCAAGAGTCTTTTTTATGCTTTACGTACCGCCATGGCGGGAAAGTGGATTTTAGAATGTGGATCAATGCCACCTGTACGCTTTCGCGAAATGCTTCCCTTAATCACAAAAGACATCGCAGATGAGATTGAATTCCTGATGGATATCAAGTCTAAAAATGCCGAACGATATATGCATGCAAGACCTGATACCGTATGTGATTTTATCTCAGAAGTGATTGCAACTAATGATCGATATGCAAAAACACTTGCTAATGGAAAACCTGATACAGAACGGATCAATCATTTTCTGCATACAGCCATCGTATCATACTAACAAACAACAGTGTCCGTTCGAGCGCAGTCGAGAACTATTTGATGCTAAAACAGTATCTTTCTTTAGAAAATACACTAGGATATAAACCACATGAAAACAATAGCAGATCTTAAAGCATCCAATTGCATACTATTTGAATGCATCAGTGGTAGTAAAGCCTATGGATTGGATACTGCGACGTCAGATACAGACATCCGAGGAGTGTTTATCCTTCCTAAAGCATCCTTTTATGGAATGGACTATGTGGAGCAAATTAATGACGCTACCAATGATGTGATGTATTATGAGTTGCGAAAATTCATTTCTTTACTCTCAAAAAATAATCCAAACATCCTTGAATTACTCAACGTTCCTGCAGATTGTGTTTTGATCAAAGATCCGTTGTTTGAGCGTATCAAAATGGACTATTTCCTATCAAAATTGTGTAAAAACTCTTTTGCCAACTATGCATATACGCAGATCAAAAAAGCACGCGGACTCAATAAAAAAATTGTCAATCCTGTAGCCAAAGAGCGTAAAACTGTACTTGATTTCTGTTATGTGAGAGATGCCAAAACCTCTATCCCACTAAAAGAATATCTAGCAAAAAATAATCTAAAAGACACACATTGTGGGTTGGTTAACATCCCTCATATGAAAGACTGTTACAATCTCTTTTATGGAGAAGATGAAGGATATCAAGGAATTGCTAGAGCAAATGCCAACGAAGTATGTCTAAGTTCGGTGGAAAAAGAAGCAACTCCTATCGCCCTATTATACTTTAATTTAGACGGATATTCTGCGTATTGTAAGAAATACAAAGAATACTGGGATTGGGTGTCCAAAAGAAATGAAGCACGTTATGAAAATAACGTAGCCCATGGAAAAAACTATGACACGAAAAACATGATGCATACCTTTAGATTGTTACAGATGGCCAAAGAAATTGCTCAAGAAGGAATCATTCATGTGCGAAGACCCGACCGTGACTTTTTATTAGGCATCAAACAAGGTGATTTTGAATATGACGATTTGGTGGCTAAAGCGGAAGTGTTAAAAGAGGAATTAGATGTTTTATATAAAAATTCTACATTGATAGAAGCGCCAGATGTAGAGCAGACAGATGGATTATTAGTGAGTATTAGAGAAGAGTTTTATAAAAAAGAATTGAATTAACGCCACTACGCAAATTCATTGCGCAATACCATCCCATATTTGCTCCAGTAAACACAAAGCATAGAAAAATGATTACAGGAAAAACATTAATCGACTTAGGATTTAGAGCTGGAAAATGGTTTCCAGAAGCGATTACACATATCAATGAAAATAACCTAGAAGGAGAAGCCATGCATGCATATTTAGAGCAATACCAACTCCCTCCTATTCAAGAATTACATGAGAAAGCTATTGATTTTAAAATCAACATCAAAGCCGAAAATGAGTTAGAAGAAGATAATGTAGCGTCTGTGATCAACTCCATGAACGAACTTATGAAAACCCCTACGGTGGTAGACGGTTCAATCATGCCCGATGCCTGTCCGTCAGGACCTACAGGGACCATTCCAGTGGGAGGTGTTGTGGTGACAAAAAATGCCATCCATCCAGGGATGCATAGTGCTGATATTTGTTGTTCAGTAATGCTAACCGATTTCGGAAAAGCAGATCCAAAAACAGTCCTCGATGCAGCCCATGCAAGTACGCATTTTGGCCCTGGAGGAAGAGATCGCAATACGCAATACAGATTTCCTAAGGAGTTACTAGAAGCCTTTGAAGGAAATCATATTTTAAAGGATCGACATATTATTCAAGCAGCGAGAGGACATCTAGGAACGCAAGGAGATGGAAACCATTTCTTATTTGTAGGAATTTCTGAACAAACAGGAAATACCATGATGATCACGCATCACGGATCGAGAGCACCCGGGGCTAAATTGTATAAAAAAGGAATGCAAATCGCCGAGCGTTTTAGAAAAATCTTATCGCCAGAAACACTGCGTCAAAATGCATGGATTCCATTTGATACCGAAGAAGGCCAAACCTATTGGCATGCCTTGCAAATCATACGTGCATGGACCAAACAAAACCATGAATGTATCCATGATGCTACACTGGAAAAGCTAGGACTCGAAGCAGAAAACCGATTCTGGAACGAACATAATTTTGTATTTAAAGACGGCGATTTATTTTACCATGCCAAAGGTGCGACACCGCTTGACGCGAAATTTATGCCCGATATCACAGGCCCTCGGTTGATCCCGTTGAACATGGCAGAACCGGTCCTTATTGTTTCGGGAGAGACGACTGCCAATAATCTTGGTTTTGCACCACACGGTGCGGGAAGAAATGTGAGTCGTACGTTTCATAAAAAGACAAAAGCGAGTATGACCAATGAAACTGTTTTTGCCCAAGAAACTGCAGGATTGGATGTCCGTTTTTTCTCGAATGAGATTGACGTTTCCGAACTGCCAAGTGCCTACAAAAACGCCCAAGCTGTGAGAGCACAGATGGATGAATTTGGGCTAGGGACTGTCATTGATGAAGTCATGCCGTACGGATGTATCATGGCTGGGGATGTTGATAAAAATGCCCCTTGGAAGGTTAAAAGAAGACTAAAACAGGAGGCTAAAAAGAATATACAAAATGCCTAGATTGATGTCACACTGAGCCTGTCGAAGTGCTTGTAATAGTTAAAAATTCTTCGACAGATGTCACACTGAGCTTGTCGAAGTGTTCAGATTGATAAAAACAAAAAAGGCACATAGCAATATATCAATGAATATATTAAAAACAATACAAGCAAGCACACGACTCCTTCCTGAAACATGGAAGGAGCAGTATGCTTCTTTTTTGGAAAGTGAACATGTATATGCTTTCGCGAAAGCGGTATACACCTATTCCCAACAAGGAATTCCTCCCGATTACGGCTTGCCGTATTTCAAGGAAGAAGTAACACCCGCTCCCGAAGTGGTTTTGACACATTTTAAACCTTTATTGCAAAACTTAGAAACAACACCTGCGCAATGGGCAAAAGCCATTGAAGCGACGCCTTTTGAACACCTATTAGTCATCATAGGTCAACGCTGGACCTCGGCGAGTGTGAAGGATGCGCGTGCGATTCCGCCCTTGCAACAGACATTATTAGACAGTTGCTTTGCACCCTATAATGAGCACATCAGTCAAGTGACGAGAGCATGGGAAAAACACATGGGACGCTCCACCGATACTTTTTGGGGCATTGCCAAAGGAACACCCTCTCAAAAAGAACAAGACATTAAAGAACTCGTTATACAGATGATCGACACCAAAACGTGGTGGAATGTATTTTATCATTACAAACACGAGTTGGTATACGAGATCCGAGTCCCCAGCGGTCACGGCATCCGATGGAATAAAGAAGGCACACAACTCATCGGGTTTTTAGAGCCTTTTTTGTAAAAATTAATATAATCCTGAAATGAAAAAATTGTTTTTAGTCATTAATTCATATCGATTAGGTATCCTCATTAGCGTTGCATTTTTTTATTGGGGGTTTTTAAATGATGGATATATAAGAATGATTATTGGAGGCTTTATTTTATTTACTATTGTCAGATCAATAATTACTGACTTTAAATATGCTTTAGAATTGGACACGTGGATGAAAACACATCAGAATAGATTGATTTTATTTTATCCTGCAAAAAAACCAATACAGGAGTTAATAAAAACCGAATTTATTCCTAAAATCCCATTTCCAGTAATGGAAGTATATTACGATGGGCCAAAATTAGTTGGAGACATAAAACAATCTGTTACTAAAGAGCTAATGGTATGGAATAAAGATGCTGCAATTCACAAACCTTGCATTCTTAAAATAAAAAATAAAGAAATAATTAGTGAAAAGCTTACGGAGTTGACATTAATTGGAAAACAAGAAATTAACTATCAAGAATTGATAGTTAAAATAGAAAAAATAAAAAACGCCTAGTAAGTATATAATTATAGTGATTAACTTATAATGCCGAAAGAATCATGAATACAGTAGAAACAAGATACACCTATACCCAAGAAGAATGGGAACATTGTCTTAAAGTATTGCATGCTTTAAAGGAAAATCCCTTTGACAATCCGGATAATCAGCGTTTTGGCACCTTGATTACAAAGATTTATAAAAATGCGAAAAGAGGTAACCGCAAGAAGAGTTATGCTACAAAGAAAACACATGATTTAGAGATTATAAATGATAGCGAGATTTCAAAAAATGCACTTTCTAATCATACGGTGTACGACGAAAAAAAACCTAAAAAAGATCCTGCCCTTACGCGTTTAAAAATTCCGAAAAACTGTTATTGCTGTAATGCGTCTTTTGTTTTATCACATTCATTTTACAATCGTCTTTGCCCGAAGTGTGCTACTATCAATTATGAAAATCGATTTAAAACGATTGATCTATCTGGGCGAAAAGTGATTCTCACAGGAGGTCGTGTGAAAATAGGATATGCTACCGCATTAAAATTATTACGAAGCCATGCTATCTTGACTGTTACAACTCGTTTTCCTGGTCTGGCATTGACACAATTTAAAGAAGAAGAAGATTATAATACATGGAAAGATAACTTGACAGTATATGGTTTGGATTTACGGAATTTAAAAGCCGTTGAAGCTTTTGTTGAGGACTATAAAAAACAACATGAATCCTTAGATATTCTCATTAATAATGCGGCGCAAACCATCAAATATACAGATGCATATTATAGTCCGTTAATCGTTGAGGAGAGAAAACAATTAGCCTCTTTAGAAGATACTAAACAGCCAACGCCAAATGCAACTCCAATTATAGGTCATACCCTATTAGAAAATGATGCGCATCAAAAATTTGTTTCTTTAAATCGATTTGGACAACCTATAGATAACCGTACAAAGACAAGTTGGAATGCTACACTGGAAGAAGTGGGAATGGTGGAGCTTTTGGAAGTGAATTTGATCAATCAGATTTCTCCGTATTTTTTAATTAAAGAACTAACGCCTCTTTTAAAAGCGTCTAGATTTGACAAGAAATTTATTATCAATGTAACCTCATCAGAAGGTTCGTTTAGTTATACCAATAAGACGCTATTTCATCCGCATACCAATATGACGAAGGCCTCTTTAAATATGCTAACGAGAACCTCTGGAATCGAATATGAAACCTATGGTATCTTTATGAATGCGGTTGATGTAGGGTGGGTTTCTACCGGTGCTAGAGAAGATTTGCGTAAAAAACAATTTAAAAAAGGATATATTCCGCCTTTAGATCCCGTAGATGGAGCTGCACGAATTATGGTGCCTATTATTGAAAGTATTCAAAACATACATAATCCTGTAGGAGCATTATTAAAGAATTATAAAATAGTAAATTGGTAATGTGATATAAAAAAGCAAAGAACGGTAGTTCAATGGAAGAATACCTGCCCGTCACGCAGGGGGTTGTGGGTTCGAGTCTCACCCGTTCTTTGTGATTTTATAACAATAAAAAAAGGCAAAGGATACTAGCTCAACTGGAAGAGCGCTCGGTTGCGACCTGAGAGGTATGAGTTCAAGTCTCATGTATTCTTTGCTGTTTTTAGGAATAGTAAGCTATGAGATAAGTAACATATTATAAAAAAGCTCCATTATATCAATCGAACTTTTTTGATTTCTAAAAGCTTCCATTTCTTCTTCAGGATCGTAAATAACTTCTCTAGATGTCCTTTTCAAATGATAATAAAAGCATTTTAAAACAGTCGCTGAAAGTTGATCACCACTTGTTCCTGTATTAATTACTAAAGGAGAATTTTCATCCCACATGGAAAAATTATTTCTTAAATCCAATCCAAAACCGAAATGACTGATCCCATTAAACTCCCCGTAGCTTTCGGAATTTAAAACTTCATTTTTTATCGATTGCGGAATTATTTTTTCTAATATTTCTACAGCCTCTCTTAAATTTTTTGGTTGATATTTTTCCATTTATTAGAAGTTTCAGGCCAAATCTAAGCAAAATTTAAAACAACTGTTATAGATAAAATAAACCTTTCGAATCAAAAAGTAACAAAGACAATTCTAAACCAAATCGTAGTCTAATACTAAAAACGCCATGCATGTCATGGCGTTTTTTTACTTTTAATTTAGATCATATCATATACCCTTAAAATGACCACAAGAAACCGAGGAAAAGAAGGACGTGATGATCTCTTATTTGGAGATCCAAAAATGCGACTTAAAATCAAAGAAGCTGTGACCGATGTCTCCTACCTCCTATCCAGAGGTTTTGCTGAAAAATCGTCCGTACAACTCGTAGGGAATCGGTATTAACTCAATGCACGCCAACAAAAAGCGGTGCAAGGCATGAGTGCTTCGACATCGCAAGTGACACAACGCAAAAGCAAACAACTGCTATTAGATGAGCTTAAAAATCAAACGGTGATTATTGATGGTTTTAATATCCTGATAATTCTAGAAAGCTTCTTCTCTGGCGCGTATGTCTTCAAAGGATTGGATGATTGCTACCGCGATGTCTCTAGTGTACACGGCACCTACAAACGTGTTCAGCAAACAGAAGAAGTGCTTGTTGCTGTCGGTGATTTTCTACAAAAAGCACAGGTCAAAGAGGTTATTTGGATCTTTGACAAACCCGTAAGCAATAGTGGGCGAATGAAGACCTTTTTGTATACGCTTTCGCGAAAGCGTACCTATCCTTGGCAAATACTATTGGAGTATAATCCCGATAAGATATTGGCTCAAAGCAACCATATTATCACCACTTCTGATGCTTGGATTCTTGACAGAGCAAAGCAATGGTTTAATCTTTCTGGTGCTATCATAGAAGCGCATCAAGCAGAAAAACCGAATACTATCCTTTTTCCTGAATAACTGCATTTCAATATCTACTGAAACTACTGATTGCCAAGCTATTTATGATGTGTTTTAGGTCTAAAATAGCCTAGATTTGACCTATAAACATGATAAAATAGTCAGTTATGAGAATACGTAAAATATCTTTTATGCTAGGAATAGTGGCACTTGTAATGAGCAGTTGTGCTAGTTTATACGACCACTATACCTATACAGAAACAATCAGCACAAAGGTTCAAGCACTCAGTCTTATGAATCAAAGTGATGAGGCCTACGCAACGCATGAAGCATCAGTGATTGCTTTACAAAATCAGCTTCAAAAAATGCTTATGTATGAAGAAGGGAAATCAAAAAATGATATCACTATTCAAATGTGGAAGATCTTAAATAATGAAGAAAAACTCATAGGAAGCTATCTGTCTCTTTGGGAAGAAAAAGGCACACTCAGTAGGATATTTATCAACGAAGCAACACCACAAATTGAGGAGGCTTTTGATATTCTCATCGCTTACGAGGAAAAAAAAGATAAAAAAACCGAAGCAGCAGTCATTGGTTTTATAAACAGCATAAAAAAATAACGCTATGGATTTTGATATCATACTAAAAGAATTAAAAGAAGAAATCTCTGATCTCGCTAAAGAAAAATTTGAGCAGCACAGCACCGCTATTATTGAAGACGCAGAAGCCTATCTAGCGCACTCAAAAGAGAAATTAAAAAAATGGGGACAGCTCTTTAAACAAGGGCAGATAGATAAGGAAGAATTGGTCTGGTTACTCAAGAGTCAGAAAGAATTGTTTCTGTTAAAGTCGTTGCAGACTATTGGTGTTAGTAGCATTAAAGCAGGTCATTTCAAAAATAAAATATTGAATACCATACTCTCAAAAATCACAACAACAGTACTATAAAATAGTTGTTATTTTTTCAATACTTATTTTAAAGTGCCGCAAAATTTGCGGCACTTTTACTTTGTGTTGTATTAGCATCCTGTATCTTGATACTCTGTTGCTCCATTTTGCGGACAAGGCTCGTCACATGATTGAGTAATGAATACCATATAAGGACTGCCCGCTGGGAAAAAGGTGCAAGCGCAGCAGGTTGGGTCAAAGCCTGGAAAGCCAAATCCTCCTTTTACAGATTTTTGATCTTTGTTACTTAGTTCCTGAGCTCCGTTGATGTTTGAAATTTTCTTTAACATAATAAAATTGGTTTAAAATTAGACTTTCATAGTTATTAAGGATATACGCCAAATACAACAACTATAACCCCAATTTAAAGAAAATAGTGAAGTACTTTTTGACGTTTTAAATATCTAAATACCTCACTGTAAGTTACTAAAAAATAGAATCTCATATAAATCTCACTATATGTTTAACATTGCCTTTACAATACGCTCCTGCCTACCGGCTAGGCAGTTTCGCGAAATAAAATACAGCATCTATCCAAATAGGGCACTTTATACAAACACTATGGCAAATTCTTTCATAAATTCAAGTATCTGAAAATAAGAGGAAAGCACATGCTTCTGGCGCTCTGTCAGTTGCCTTGTGATTTGCTCGATTCATCGGCATAAAAACAATCACACAACCTCTTTTCTTACAAAAACAGTCAAAAGACTGTTTTTTAAAAGGGCATTTACCCCCTGTAAGTCAAGTAATTATGCTTGCATTCCTCCTTTTTTTATATGGTAATTTTAAACTCCTGAAAGTAGAGAACCTCTCTTCTTTTAAAAATTTAGATCCCTGATATCATGATTTTTGAAACTCTACAAGTCATTAAAGAAGAAGTGAACGGCTATTTTGGCGCAAACACGGTTTCTTTAGAAAACATCGCTACCATCGAAACTGAGCACGGAGGTGGTGGAGGTGGCGGAGGTGGTGGCGGTGGTGATAACAGTGATGTTATACTATCATTAATCAACTTACAAGAAGAGTTTACTTTAAAAAATAGACCTAATCATTATATAAATAATACAGAGGTAAATTATAGAAATCCTAAAGTAAATCTAAACCTATACATCCTTTTTAGTAGTGTAAATACGCTGTATGATGAGTCCCTAAAAAACCTCACAAAAGTAGTGGAGTTTTTTCAAGGGAAAAAAGTCTTTACACAGGACAACACCAGTTTTGAACGTGTAGATGACATGGTCAATGTGGGTGATTTTAAATTTATCGTAGACCTCTACACGCCCACCTTTGAAGAACTCAACTTTATATGGGGAACCTTAGGTGGTAAACAATATCCATCTGCTATCTATAAAATCACTTTACTAGAAATCTACAGAGATTTTGTCTTTGAAAAAGGAGAAGTTATCACAGGATTAAATAATGGCTTAAAAAATAAATAAACATGTTTTATAAAGCACTTTTTAATATCAATATACACCACGGTTATTTCTTAGATAGCGGGGAAGACAAATTTCTCCCTATAGAAGTAGATGATACTGAGTTACCTGATATAGAAAAAGAAAAAGCCTTAATTCCTTATAATGTACACGACTATTTAAAGGTAATCCCCACTCAAAAGACACAACGTACTTGCAGGAATCATCGCATGCTGATTCGTCCTCATAAACAAGGCTTCAGAGTATTAGTTGAAACACAAGAAAGCGGAGAAAAATTTATGCCTATCATCCCTTTTGATGATGACGCCGTGTTGACTTTTGAAGTACATGCTAAAGACGCTTATTTCCATAATTACACAGATCTCATCGATATTTCTGAAAACAGATGTTACTTATTTTCTAATATAGTCCCAGAGGATCAGATAGAAACCTTCGAAAGTATTTTTGAAAATAGTGGAGGTCTTATAGACGAACGCTTTTTATTGAAAGCACCCACGACAAGAGAACTTCTAAAAAATATCGCTGCCGAAGATGCCGCTATAAACACGACCATCATAGAGCAATTTTCTATCACAAACGTGATTGAACTCATCGAAGCAGATGAGACACTCACGGAACTTCAAAAAGAGGGTGAAATCGAAAAAGCACTCAACAAACTGATTCAAGAAAAAAAGAAAAAAGGAGTCGTCGGTCATATACGTATGCACATTAAAGGAGACGATGACAATAATCTTCTAGAGTTTGATGATACCGATCCAGACAACATTATACAATATACACTAGAAACCACGCCTGAGTTTACGCTAAGTTTTATAAATAAAAAAACCTTTTGGAGATATATCAGTGTATCAGACAATGCGACACTCACTACCAATAGCACCAAATGGTCTACAAAAAATGGTTTTATAGAAATTAAAACAGAAGATTTTGACCCTGATGGTCTTGATCCAGCAGATACCAATCCAGAAGACTACGTCTTTCCTAATCCTACAGTGAAGGCTGTAAAAAAAGAAGACGACGATTACTACTCAGAAATATTTATTTAAATCAAAAATTAAACAATTAAAATTATGACAACGTACAAAACACCAGGAGTCTACATAGAGGAGATTGTGAAGTTTCCTCCATCGGTAGCCCAAGTTGAAACGGCAATCCCAGCCTTCATTGGTTATACTGAAAAGGCAACCAACAAAATAAAGGGAGATTTAAAAGGCGTGCCTACTCGTATTACTTCTATGCTCGAGTATGAAACATTTTTTGGAGGAGCTAGACCAGAAAAAACAATTAATGTAACTGTAACCGATGTACTTATAGACGATGCTAGGCAACGTTCTATTGTAGTAGATCAACCTTCAGATCGTGAACCCTTCTTGATGTATTATTCATTGCAAATGTATTTTGCAAATGGAGGAGGTCCTTGTTATATCGTTTCTGTTGGACGTTATGGAAGTGATCTAGATACAGCAGATACTGCTGTGAGTTCAATTAATAATGCAAATGATTTTAATACTGGATTAGCCGCTATTAGAAAAGTAGATGAACCTACATTGATTCTGTTTCCAGATGCAACGGCGTTAAGTACAGATGATGAGTTTTATACACTCTACAACGATGCCTTAAAACAATGTAAAGAACTACAAGACAGGTTTACGATTATTGACACTAGAGGTTATGATGCAGATAGTCCTACAGACACTAATATTGGAACTTTAAGAAACAAAATTAGCTCAGAAAAAGATTTTCTAAAATACGGCGCTGCCTATTACCCTTTCTTAAGTACGAGTCTAAACTATGTGTTTAATAATAGAGATATTGTTATCAATCATATCGACAAAGGAGATCCTCAGGCTAAAATAGTAATTACAGACAATGTAAATAGTATTGATGTAGCTATTCCAGGTGCCATTGCGAGTGTTAGCGATAAAGCACTTCCTGATTTAGATGGGTCTTTAGCAGATGTTGCCAATTATTTATACAATATAAATACAGCAAAAGAAGGTCTTAATTTAGATGAAAGAGGCGGCGAAGCAAAAGATTACTCTGGTGCTAGACCCTTAACGCTACACACGCGATTAACTTCTTTACTGAAAGACTTAGAAGCCTTAATCAGTGTTAAAGAAGATGCTAATGTTGAAGCCAATGCTGCTATTTCTGCACTTTCAGACGAATTAGGCGCTGCTGCTGATGTAGCCGATATTCAGGCGCAATTAGATGCGTTTAATTTACTTTTTGAAGATACTGACAAAATAGAATCGGTTACTAGTGAGTTGACAAAATTAACTACCAACCTAAAAAAGTTTATAGACGAAGGAAATGCAACAAAAGTAACCAATGTTGTAGAAAACAATACATCAAATATTGTTGCAGAAATTACAAAGTTAATCACAGTAGATATGTCAGCTGCCGCACCCGCAGAAATCACTCCTATTCAGAGTACAGATGCAACTATTCTGGATGGAATCTCAGCAGCATGGACTTCCTTAAAAGATGCTATTCTTGATGAAGCGTTAGCAGGTGATCAAAACATCCTTTTAGACACCAATAATGGTGAGTTACACGGTAGAAGTTTACATTCTATAGAATCTTCAGATAACGAAGCATACAACCAGATTTTGACGGAGATTGGAAATCTTCCCTTAGAATTACCACCAAGTAGTGCTATGGCCGGAATTTATGCAAGAGTAGACGCAGATAGAGGCGTATGGAAAGCACCCGCAAATGTAAGTTTAAACTATGTGATAGCCCCTACTGTTCAAGTTTCTCATGATGATCAAAGAGACTTAAATGTAGATGCCGTAGCTGGTAAATCTATTAATGCCATTAGATCATTTGTAGGAAAAGGAAACTTGGTATGGGGTGCTAGAACCCTTGCGGGAAATGATAACGAATGGCGTTATATCTCTGTGAGACGTTTCTTTAATATGGCTGAAGAGTCTATTAAAAAAGCCACCGAACAATTTGTTTTTGAACCTAATGATAAAAATACATGGGTACGTGTTAAAGCAATGATAGACAACTTCTTGACACAACAATGGAGAGCAGGAGCCCTTGCAGGGCCAACCACAGACAAAGCTTTTTATGTAAGTGTTGGATTAGGAGAAACAATGACCGCACAAGATATTCTAGAAGGGAATATGATTATTGAAATTGGAATGGCCGTCGTACGACCAGCAGAATTCATTATCCTGAAATTCTCTCATAAAATGCAAGAGGCATAAGTAGGTATATCCTTTTCGCTTAAAGCGAAATCAAAAACATTCATAATTAATTTAAAAAAAACATATCATGGCAACATATCCATTACCAAAGTTTCACTTTAAAGTAACCTTTGGAGACACAGAATTCAATTGCACAGAAGTCTCTGGGTTAGATTTTGAGAGAGAAATGATCGAATATAGAGCAGGCGCTGACAATGTATATTATAAAACAAAACAACCAGGCTTAGAGAAGTACAGTAATATCACAGTAAAAAGAGGAACTTTTGCAGATAAGAGCAAAGAGTTTTATAGCCAATGGGTGAAGACGGTTTACTTCCAAGAAGGCGAAGAAGAATACCGTGGTGATCTTACTATCAGTATGCTAGATGAAAAGCATGAACCTGTGATTACTTGGAAAGCAGAAAATGCATACATCACTAAAATACAGTCTACAGACTTTAAAGCCGATGGAAACGAGATTGCTATAGAGACGGCAGAGTTTGTTCATGAGAAACTAGCACTCGTATAGTATGGCCACCTATTATCCACCTATAGGATTTCATTTCAAAGTCGAATTCTCTGGAATCTCGAACAAAGAAAATGATCACCAATTTCAATCGGTTTCTGGGCTCTCTGTAGATCTAGAAACCGAAGAGATTGCAGAAGGAGGAGAAAATAGATTCAAGCATAAAATACCCGTACGTACCAAGTATCCAAACCTCGTGCTCAAAAGAGGATTACTCATAGACTCAGGAGTTATCACCTGGTGCAGAGATGCATTAGAAAAGTATATCATCACACCTGTAGATCTCACTGTGAGCCTTCTAGATGAAAAACATGAGCCTTTACAAACTTGGAAAATCGTACATGCCTATCCTGTAAAATGGAACGTAGGTGATTTTAATGCAGAAGAAAACAAGATTGTCATCGAAACCCTAGAACTATCCTATAACTATTTCAATATCCTGTAATCAAATGCCTATAGAAATCAAAGAACTCTACATAAAAATAAATGTAGACGAAGGAGCAAGTGCTAGTGGGGGATCTAATACGGGAGCCGCCAGTGAAGACTCAGCAGCCATCATTGCTGCTTGTGTTGAAGAAGTAATGGAAAAATTGAAAGAACAAAAAGAACGTTAAGAACGCTAAGAACTCATGAACGAAGGAAAGTTACAGAAGCTTGTCATACGATGCTTTAAAGATGAAAAATTTAATGAAGAGATTTCTAAGTATACCGCTTTATTAAATCCTGAGAAATACTCAGAATCCTTTAAAGCAGAATATAAAAAAGACCAAGCACAGGGTACAAGTAATAACGCGCCTAAGTATACCAAGTCTTTACCTTCTGAGTTAGATCTAGAATTTCTTTTTGACAGAACGGGTGTGATCATCCATTACGGAGATGATCCAGAAGCAAGCTCTGATGATACGGTGTATAAAGATCAAGGAAATGGAATCATAGAAGACATTGCCAATTTTAAAAAAACAGTCTATGATTACAATGGTGAAAAGCATAAGCCTAATTACCTAACGGTAAGTTGGGGAGCACTATTATACAAAGGAGTACTTACAGAATTGTCTATAGAGTACAAACTGTTTAAACCTGATGGCACACCTGTACGAGCGATCGCTAAAGCGAAATTTATCTCTTTTGAAGATCACGAAAAACGAACCTCAAAAGAAAATAATCAGTCGCCAGATTTAACGCACTATCGCACTGTAAAAGCAGGAGATACCTTGTCGTTAATGACGCATAGAATTTATGGTGATCCAAAGTATTATCTAGAAGTAGCTAAAGTGAATAGCCTTCATAATTTCAGAAAATTAACCCCTGGTCAAGAGTTGTTTTTTCCACCATTGACAAAAACCTCATAAATGAATAATAGCGGCGTCATACAAACTTCACAAAGTCCGGATCTTGTTACTTTCAAGGTCTTAACGGAAGGACAGGAGCTTTCTAACATTTACCAAGTCAAAAGTATTATGGTAAACAAAGAAGTGAACAGAATTCCTATGGCAAAAATTGTGTTGATTGATGGCGAAGCATCAGAGCGGGATTTTGCACTGAGTAATGAAGAATTATTAATTCCAGGGAAAAGCATTGAGATTACCGCAGGGTATCACTCGGATGAGGAAACTATTTTTAAAGGGATTGTCATCAAGCATAATCTCAAAATTAGATCGCTTGTATCACACCTCATTATTGAGTGTAAAGACGAAGCCGTAAAAATGACCATTGGTAAGAAAAGTAGCTATTTCTATGAAAGTAAAGACAGCGAAATCTTTGAAGAGTTATTAGGAAAATACTCCTTAGATAAAGACGTAGAAGCCACTAATTATTCACATCCAGAACTCGTACAATACAATGCTTCCGATTGGGACTTCATGGTCGCAAGAGCACAAGCCAATGGGAAATTATGCTTTGTAGATGACGGGAAAGTGACGATTGCAAAACCAGACCTAGGACAATCAGAAATAGAAACGGTCACCTATGGCGGATCTATGCTCGATTTTGATGCAGAAATTGATGCAAGGCATCAAGTCAAAAAAGTCTCCTCGTATGGGTGGAATCATGCAGATCAAGAGCTATTAGAAATTGACGGCTCAGACCCGTCGGTTTCATTAAATGGAAATCTATCAACGAGTGATTTGAATGCCATCATTGGATTAGAAACCATGGAATTGCGACATGGAGGCGCCATTACTGACACCGAATTACAAGATTGGGCAGATGGTACCTGGCTATTTCAACAACTTGCAAAAATTAGGGGACGTGTTAAATTTCAGGGCATTGCTACTGTAAAACCGAATACCATTTTAAAACTAGAAGGTGTTGGTGATCGGTTTAATGGAAACGCCTATATCACAGGAGTGAGTCATACGATTTCAGAAGGAAACTGGACAGTAAACGCACAATTTGGACTAAATCCTGAGTGGTTTTCAGAAACCTTTGACATCAGTGCGCCATCTGCATCTGGACTCTTACCTGCCATCGCAGGATTACAAGTAGGATTGGTTTCGCAACTAGAAGAAGACCCAGATGGAGAAGAGCGCATTTTGGTACAAATTCCTATTATCAATCATGAAGAACAGGGAATTTGGTGTCGCGTAGCTTCTTTAGATGCAGGAGACAATAGAGGTGCCTTTTTCAGACCAGAAATTGGTGATGAGGTCATTATTGGTTTTATCAATGAAGACCCTAACGATGCCATAGTGTTGGGCATGTTGCACAGTAGTGCAAAACCTGCGCCTTTTACTGCGAGTGATGACAATCACGAAAAAGGGTTTGTGACGAGAAGTGAAATGAAAGTCGTGTTTGATGACGATAAAAAATCCATTAATATCTCTACCCCTGCCGGGAAAATCATCTCCCTCGATGAAGATGCAGGAACCATTGTGATCGAAGATGATAATTCGAATGTCATTACCATAGACAGTAATGGAATTTCTATGGAGAGTGCTGGAGATATTGCTATAAAAGCCTCTGGAGATGTCACCATCGAAGGAACCAATGTTGGAATTACTGCCAATGCAGAATTTAAGGCAGAAGGATCTGCTGGTGCCGAAGTATCCACCAGTGCGATTGCTGTTTTAAAAGGGTCATTGGTGCAAATAAATTAAGTAAAGAACTAAGCCATTGTTCGCTTTCACGTAAGTGAAGTTTATACTGAATTGATCGAAGTACGAAAGCGTATATAGAACTAGTCGGAGTTCAAAAACATAAAAAATTAAAAAATATGGGAGCACCCGCCGCAAGAATAACAGATATGCATGTGTGTCCAATGGTCACAGGAACGGTACCTCACGTAGGCGGACCGATCCTTCCTGCTGGAGAACCCACCGTACTGATAGGAAATCTTCCTGCTGCTAGAGTAGGTGACATGGCAACCTGTGTAGGACCGCCAGATAGTATTGTAGCAGGATCTGCTACTGTGCTTATAGGTGGAATGCCTGCGGCTAGACTAGGAGACTCCACCGCACATGGTGGAAGTATTGTATTAGGAGAACCCACCGTATTAATAGGATAAACCCATGGATAGTAAAAATTCATTTTTAGGAACTGGATGGGCATTCCCACCAACGTTTGTAAAAGAGCAAAAGAAGACGGAGATGATTTCTAATGAGGAAGACATCAAGAGTAGCTTGCATATTTTACTCACCACCCGATTGGGAGAGCGTGTGATGTTTCCAGAATACGGTTGTAATCTGGAAGAGTTACTATTCGAATCCTTAAATAGAACCCTCATTACCTATACCGTAGACCTTATCAAGACTGCTATTTTGTACCATGAACCTAGAATAGACGTGCTAAAAATAGACATTTCAGAAACAGATCCTTTAGAAGGAAAACTCGTCATTTCTATAGATTATATGGTAAGAGCTACCAATTCAAGAACCAATGTAGTATTCCCATTCTATAAAGAAGAGGGAACCGATATATCATAAAAGACAATGGGCAAGTGTAACGACATAGATAACGTATTAAAAAGAAACGGCACAGGTCAGGGAGAACGATTTGTAGCGCAACTACATCCTTCTCTTTTTGAACTGAACGATTTTGATGTTGAAGATTGGATACTGTTTACCTATAATTTTGCCAAGCATGTCAATTATTTTGACACCAAAAACAGTGATACAACAAAAGGAGATTGGCAAGAATTTTTCAACTATTTTAATTTTGATGATGCTGTGATTCCTTTTCGCGCAAGCAGAGCCTATAAAAAGAAAAAGGAGCATATCACAGAAGTCTTAGCTGGTTTTAAAAAAGAAGGCACACTAACGTCTCATCTTACGCTTTTTGTTAGTTTTTTACAGTTATTAGAACACTCAAAAACTAGATTTAACGGAATCACAAAGCGCCATCTAGACTTCTATTATAAAGATATCTTGCAGGTAGATAAACGTGCTGCAACACCTGATCAAGTACATGTTATTTTTGAACTTGCTAAAAAGAGTGTAGAAGAACGAATTGTTGAAGACACCGAGTTAAACGGGAAAGTAGACGCAAATGGGAATCAGCGGATATATAAAACGGACGAGGAGCTTATCGCAAATCAAGCAAAAGTCGCTTCCTTAAAAACGGTCTATCAAAATGTATCCCTTCAAGAAATCAAAGCAAGTCCTGTTGCCAATACCCTAGATGGTTCTGAAGAGCCACTTCCTGAAGACGCACCTTACTGGCTGCCTTTTGGGTATACCTCTGAAGAAAAAAAGTATACAGAGCTGCCTGACGCAGCTATCGGATTTGCTATTGCCTCTCCCCTTTTGCTATTAAAAGAAGGTGTCAGAACGGTGCAGGTTACACTCAATTTTGCTGCCGAAACGATTGATACAGGGCATCAACTTACTGATTTTAATGCAACAATCTTAAAAAATATTCTGACCGTATCTGGCAGTGGTGAAGAAGAATGGGTAGGCCCTATAGGTCTTAAAACTGTTACTGATACCACGACCAATATGAGTACGCGAGTGATCTCTAATAATCAACTCATACTCGCCTTTCAACTCTCTAAAGACATTCCTGCTTTTGTAGGGTATAACGATGAATTTTTACTTGAAAAATACAATACCACATTCCCTGTAACACGTTTTTCGATTGACACTTCAAAACCAGAAGGTGTCTCTTTTCATCGTGCGACGATCAATAGAATACTCACCTCTATCCAGATAAAGGTCGATGTGCAAGAAGCATCTTCTGTTCATATAGAAAATGACAACGGCCTCTTAAAGCAGAACAAGCCATTCTTCCCATTTACACCGCAACCGATTAAAGCGTCTAATTTTTACATTCATTATGAGGAAGCTTTCGCGAAAGCGTGGAAAGAAATCACCGTAAATTTTTCATGGAAGAATACGCCAGACGATTTTGCTGTGTGGTACGATGCCTACAAAAAAAATGCAATTCCGGGGCAAACCTCAAATGATGCAATTGTAGCAAACGAAGCCTATTTTACAGCGACAAAGGAAGTATTACACAAAGAAAACTGGATTCCCGTAGGTGACGGAACTCAAATCCTATTTAAACCTACCACAGAGACCCCAGAGGAAACTCCAGAGACCTCAACGAGCTATCATTGTACTGTTGAGATCAATAATGAGAACTTTGATATTGATAAAACGGGACCTATCCGTTTACGTTTAGACACTTCATTTTTACACGATCTATTCCCTAGATTATATGCATCTTCTTTGATTGGAAATACAGTGAGTACAGCTACTATAGTAGATGGCGTGCCTGTGGTTAATACCACAACCACAGAAGGGAACATCCCTAACCCACCCTATACACCCATAGCTGAAAATATTACGATAAGCTATACCGCCGAAGAAACAAGACAGATACAGTCACAAATACTACCCATAGATACCGTGACTCCGATTACGATATTGAATCAAAAAGATACCTATGCAAAAGAAAGAATTAAACTCTTTCATGTACATCCTTTTGGGCAATGTGAGGAGCATAATTATCTGAAAATTAAAAAGCATCAAAAGGGAATAAAAGATGTATATGACACGACTAATATCCATTCGTATCTCGTGCCTAGATATTGTGATGGCGGCGAGTTGTTTATTGGCTTAAAAGACGCACAAGTACAGCAAAATATAGCACTTCTTATTCAAGTTTTGGAGGGAAGCGAAAATCCACAGGTGCCTTCTTTTGGAGAGCGGGAAGAAATACAGTGGGCAATTTTATGTGATAATGCTTGGAAGAGCCTTACCGATGATATTCTTTCTAATAACACTGATAATTTCTTGAATTCTGGGATTGTGAAGTTTGCGATTCCTAGACAGGCAACACAACAAAACACCCGATTACCAGAAGGGTACATCTGGGTGCGTGCCAAAATGCATAAAGCTTATGATGCAGTTTGTAAAGCTATTGATATTCATACGCAAGCGGTACGTGCCACTTTTGAAGATAATGACAATGAGTTATCCCATCTTGATAAGGGACTCGAAGCGGGAAGTATTAAAAAATTAATTACTAGGATTCCTCAGGTTAAAGGAGTGAGTCAACCGTATTCTTCTTTTAGTGGTATTCCAGAAGAGTCTGACATGCGATTTTACAGAAGAATAAGTGAGCGCTTACGTCATAAAAATCGGGCGATTACTTTATGGGATTATGAGCATTTAATCCTTCAAGAGTTTCCTGAAGTATTTAAAGTAAAATGTTTAAATCACACCTATATTAAAGATGAAAATGATACCACCAAAGACAACTATGTAGCCGCTGGGCATGTCACCTTAGTCGTCATTCCAGATAGTGTGAATAAGAATGTTTTTGATATTTATCAGCCACGTGTGAGTAAAGGATTGATTACTAGAATCAAATCCTTTATCAACCAGCAAAACACCTTACATGTCACTGCTGATGTAATGAATCCCAGATATGAAGAGGTGAGCGTCACTTTAGAGGTTGAGTTTTTAAAAGGATACGATGAGCGTTTCTATACGAAACAATTGGAAGAAGATATTATAAAATTTCTTTCGCCTTGGGCATTTGACAATCAACAAACAGTTGCTTTTGGGATTGATTTACACAGAAGTATTTTGATTGATTACATCGAAAAACTATCCTATGTAGATTATTTACAAAACGTAGTCATCCAAAAGGATGGTGTGGTCACAGGAAATGTGGTCACTCCCTCTACTCCAAGATCTATTCTAGTGTCTGCAAAGTCACATATTATACGCACGGTCTTAACGCCTTGTAAAGACAAAAAAGCACAAGAAAAACTACTATGCCAGTAAAAAATACACATATCGCCATTCCAAAAAACGTCACGACCAATGACGATTTAGATTTCCATTATTTGCGGAAATTAGGGATTCAGTATATAGAAGAGTTAGGAGGCAGTCTATGGACTGATTATAACTCCCATGATCCTGGGATCACCATGCTAGAAATGTTATGTTATGCCATCACTGATTTAGGGATGCGCATAGACCTTCCTATTCAGGATGTATTGGCATCAGAGAATCAGTCAGCGTCCTTATCTAGCCAATTTTATAACGCTTCAGAAATCTTTCCTACCAAGGCAGTAACGACCGATGATTATAGAAAGTTATTTATAGATATAGACGGGGTGAGAAACTGTTGGTTACGCATTGCAAAAAGAACTGTGTATGCCGACTGTAAAAATGATATCCTATCGTATGAAGAAACTGACTTTTCTGAGTTGGCTGAAGAGTTTAAGAGACACTATGATTTAAAAGGGTTATACACACTCTTGGTTGATTTTGAAGAGATTGACAACACATTCACTGATGAAGAAAAAGAGATTGAGATTCAGAAAATAAAAGATAGTATTCTTGAAAAGTATCATAAAAACAGAAACCTATGTGAGGATCTTATCGATATAAAACCAGTTCCTACAAAGCCTATTTCGGTATGTGCGAGTGTAGAGGTACTTCCAGAAGCTGATGAGGAGTTGATAGACGCAAAAATTTTAACTGCTATCAACGACTATTTTTCTACAACGGTTCGCTTTTATTCTATCAAACAAATGCTAGATAAAGGGTATACACCTGATGAGATTTTTGATGGTCCTTTTACATTAGATCATGGATTTATAGATATTCAAGAATTAAAAGAAGCTGACTTACGAAGTGAAGTCCGCTTGTCTGATCTTATGAAATTGATCATGAATATAGAGGGTGTCAAGCATATTAATGACATTTCTATAGGAAATTGTGGATCGGGTGAAGAACTAGAAAATGAATGGTTGATCTGTATTCCTGAAGATACAAAGCCTGTTTTATGCGATAAAAGTGTTTTTAGTTACAATAAAGGAGTGCTTCCATTAAATATTAATAAAACACAAGTTGCGATATATTTAGCACAATTAAAGGAAGATGCAGCGCTTGAAAATGAAGTCTCTGAAGATGAAAAAACCCTTGCTTTTCCAGAGAGTACGTATCTCGCACCAGATAGTTATACAACGATACAAAATGATTTTCCAGAAACGTATGGTATTGGTCAGTCGGGTCTTTCGGCGAGGGCAACCACGGAGAGAAAATCACAGGTAAAACAATTAAAAGGATACCTTCTTTTCTTTGACAAAGTGCTGGCTAGTTATTTTAAGCATTTAGGCAATGTAAGACAGTTGCTCTCTATAAACGGGAAGCTGGATAAGACATATTTCACGCAAGTGGTAGAAGATATTAAAGATTTTGACGAGCTGGTAAAAGAATATCCTACCCTAGCAACAGATGCAAATAATGACGTATTAACAGACGCCTTATTTGGACAACAAGATGATACCATAACGCGTAGGAATAAGATTGTAGACCATCTTTTGGCTCGTTTTGCAGAAAAATTTGGAGACTATGCATTCTTGATGAAAGCATTATTTGGCTCGGCTACCGATGAGATTGTGCTGACCAATAAAAAAGAGTTTTTAGATGATTATATCGCGATCAGTTCAGAGAGAGGTAGTGCTTTTAATTACTATAAACAGCCCAAAAATAACTTATGGGGTACCGATAATATCTCGGGAGTTCAAAAAAGGATTGCTCGTTTGGTTGGGATCAAAAATTACGACAGGAGAACACTAAGCACTTCATTTGTGGATGTGTATTCGCTAAAAAATTCGGATTCAGAAACTGTTTTTAGATGGCGAATAAAAGACGAAAATAAGAACATTATTCTATCTGCAACAGAAGAATACACTACCATTTCGGCAGCGAATAAGGAATTGTATTTTGCTGTTTTACAAATCATTCAAACGTCTGAAAAAGAAGTAGAGGCTGCCTGTCAAGGTGATGATCTAGATGAGGTTACTGTAGGAAATATTAGAATTCACGCGTCTGAGAGTGGTAAATATTCTTTTGATGTGATCAACCCTGACGAGCCTAAAAGTAGTAAAGATCATATTGTAGCAAAACAGTTTAAATATTATGCGACTGCTACTGAAGTTAAGAAGGCTATTCTGAGTATTATTTCTTTTATGAAATTCAAATTCACAGAAGAGGGAATTTTTCTTGTAGAACATATTTTATTGCGGCCTGATTTTCCAGAAGAGGATATAGAGAATGACGAAGAAGATATTGATGGGGAAGTTGAGGTTTCAGAAGAAGAAGAAGAAGAAGAAGTTTCGGAAGAAAGTGAAGAAGAATTTAAAGCGCCTTTTCTTCCTATTTGCACTGATAACTGTGAAGATGATTGCGGGATTGATCCGTATTCATATCGTGTGAGTATTGTGATTCCAGGGTATACCTATCGTTTTTCTAATCCTGACTTTAGAAACTATATGGAAAACATCATCAAAGAAGAATTACCTGCGCATGTATTACCAAAAATCTGTTGGGTAGGGCATCGCGAAAATGATTTGGAGAATGTCAAAGAACAGTATTTGCAGCAATTAGAAAATGAGGAAGCTGCTGCGTTACAACAAATAGACGATGAAATCGAATTACTACAAAACGAGACGCCTTCTGCAGCAGATATGGAAGCACAAATAGTAGCGTTAGAAGCGCAAAAAATACAGGTACCTATTCTAATTGAAGAGAGAAGAGTGGCCTACCTGAATAGTATTAAAGATCAAACTAATGATCTTGTAACATTTGAAAAAGCATACAAAGCCTACCTATTTGCAAAAACATCACTAAAGGATAAACAACCTGAGGAACTTGTAGAATTAATAGAAGCGATAGGAGATTTAAATACCATTTACCCTGTAGGGCGCCTTTTAGATTGCGATGATGAAAGTGATGAATTAGAAGGCAAAATAATATTAGGACAAACGAATATAGGAACACTGTAAAAAAATATTAGGATGAACACAAAGCTAACTACCATAACGACACAGTATAGTAAATTTAGTGACAATCAAGTCCTGACGAAGGGGCAGCTAAATCAATTTTTAGAATATTTTGAAGATCAAGATCACTTATCTAGAATAGGTTTAAGTGGCGTGGGAATTGTTTGTGGCTTTGATCTTACTTATGATGGTTCTAAAAAAGAAATTTATATTTCCCAAGGATATGGTGTAACTACAGACGGTGATTTAGTAGCCCTTATAGAGCCAAAAAAAGCGATTGAGGGGCAAGCAACTAGTCAAGGTCTCCAACTTGTACAGGATGCTATTAAAACCTATACACACTATAGAAATTTTGATGATAGTAATGCTATGTATGCTCCTTTTTTTAGTGGTGAAGAGCAAATAGAGCTTTTAGAAATCTTTCCAAGAGAGGACATAGATCTTACAAATACTACGTATACACAACTAAACACCTTGTCACAAGCTGTACTAGACGATAAGGTAGCTTTATTATATCTAGAGAATTATCCCAAACAAGGAGATCTCTGTACTGCTTTAGATTGCGACAATCAAGGCATAGAGCAAGTGGCTAGATTACGCGTATTGTTAGTTTCTAGTGATGATGCAAAGACTATTACGGGATATGATCCTATTTATAATGAACATGACTGGCATGAATATTACTTGGCATTACCAGAGATAGCTGTACGAAGAGATATTCTTACAGAAGAAAATACAAAAGATTACATACGTCTTAAACAAAATTATTACAACCTCATTAAGGATAATGAAACGCTTGCCGATCTAAGTCTTGGATTAGATGTGATCTTTCAAAAATTTGGGAGAGTCGCAATCTCATCTAACATTACATCTCTGTTTGATATTAGCCCTTCTGCGGTTCCTGATGATTTTCAATACCACTATGACGTATTAAAAGACTTAGTAGATACTTATACAGAAATAAAAGGATTGTTGTTACACCTTAATGTGCATTGTTGCCCTTCTATTGGATCGTTCCCTAAACATTTATTATTGGGAAGGTTAAAAGAGAGTCAACCACACTATAAATCCTTAAGACATCGTTTTTACAAGTCTCCTATCATAGGTCATGAAGATGCGAACTTAAAAAGAGTTCATAGTTTATTAAACAGGGTAGAAGAGATCGTAGAGAGTTACATAAAACTAGAAAAAGGAGAGGACATAAAAATAACTCCTTCCCTACTTCAAGGGATGTTGGGAACTAAGGCTATTCCGTTTTATTATGAACTTAACCAAGCTTTTTTAAATCATTGGAGTTATGATAAGTTTCAGAATTTAATCCAAACTTCAAATTTAAGTTATCATAGAACGCTTCTTTCTCCTTCTCTATCTATACAAGAACCTCTTCTTTATGACATAGACGACTATGATTTTTTAAGAATAGAAGGGATACAGGGGAAATCATATAGAGATGCGTTAGACCAAGTACTACAGTTAAAAAAAGACTACGGATTAAGCTTTGATGTAAAAGTCTTGTCTTTAAATCCAACGACAAAAGACATTGATTTAGGAGAATATCGTTGTGAGTTTGAAGATCTCAGTGTATTGCTCAAAGCGTGGACTACAGAGCAGGAATGTATTCTAGCCTCTATGGCTAATTTTTTCTCAGGCTTTACTACTGACAAAGTAGGCGAAAACATAAAAGAAATCGAATATACTCAGGGTAGAAAAAAAATCACAAAAGAAATCAACCCTGATATTGAAGTAGATACTCCTATAGAAGAAGTCGTCACTAGAGATACCTCAAGAATTGATGCACAGCGTATTTTAGTTAAGAACAAGCAAATAAGTGTTAACAAGAAAATACAGCTTCCATATAGTAAAAACGTAATAGATGAAAGTCTGACCGTAGAAGACAAAACAATAGGTCGTTACATGAAAGAGGCTATTGAAGAAAATAAAAAAGGCTCTGTAAATGATATTAAAAATGCAACAAGATCAAAATTAGAAGAATTTCTTTCTACCGATGAATGGGTTGCACAACCTGATATTCGTGATTTTGTATACAATGATGTTGTTGATCTTTTATCTGTTACCTATATCCTTTCTGAAAGAATACCAAGATCTATTTCAGAAATAGATACAGGAAATATTGATACCTACGAATTAACACTAGAGGAAGTTTGCCAACTTGTAAAGCGTCTAAAAGTTACCTATCAAACTATTGACTTAGAAGACACCTTGAAGGATATTTTAGGGCTCTTAATCAATCAACTTTCATTTGTTTGCTGCTCTGGAGAAAAATTGACAATTCTTCTTGAAGAGATTGAAAAAAGAAAAGAAGAAATCTTAACCCAATTACAGCTTTCTGAATATGTCAAAAAACATCCAGGGCTTAGACATTATGCGGGTGTTCCCATAGGTGGGACTTTTGTAATGGCATACTTAACAGAAAATGCTGAAGACAAAGTTGCCTATCAACCTGTTCGTTTAGAATTAAATTTTCTAGAACAGCCCAATATAGACGATGATGGTACAGATGGTGATGAAGGTATTATCAAGCTTTGGGATAGAAGAATAAGCACACGATTTGCATTTCTTCATAAGGTCACAGACGGAACTCAAAATCCTAGGAATGAAATTGTCATGATTGGTGATTCTCTCCAAAAAACAGTTTCAAATTTAGCAGATTTTCTCAATAATATTTGGCGTGTTGCGGGTCTATCCCATAAATGTAAAGCAACCACAAATCAAACTACATTAACGATAGAGTTACTAGATCAAAATATTAGAAAAAGGGAAAACTTTATTCAGTTCTACAATCCAGCAATTGTCAATACCAATAACAAGATCTTTTTTGATGAAAATGAAATTATTATAAGAAATGTAACCGCAAAAAATACAGTTATTGCTGATTTTGCTTTGCCCTACATGTGCTGTTCTGACTGTGCGCCTGTCAACTTTATTGTCCCTAAAGAGCCTGTCTCGTTAAGTCTTCCTACGCCATTTATTTGTTTGGATGATAGTACGACGCCTATTCCGTTTACAGTATCTCCCATAGACGGTGAAGTTAAAGCAATTGTAGAAGGAGAGATCTCTGGAGGTGTCACTCAAAATGAAGAAGGCGCTTATGTTTTTGACGCAACACTTCTTGACCCGAGCTTATACGGCACAGCGATTAGATTTACTGTCAATGACGAGGAAACCATTGCGGTCATTACTGTATATCAAAACCCACAACCTGTTGTCACTGTTTCAGAAGAAAATTTTAACTATAATGAGGCTAGAACACAAGTAGAAGTTTTCTTTGAAGTAACGGGAACTGGGCTAAATGAAAATAGTGTATTTGCTTGGGATTTTGGAGATGGCACCCCAATTGTTCAAGAAAGACCTAATTCAGATAGTATTGTAAGTCATATCTACACCTTACCCATTGATCCAAATAATACCGTATTCCCGAGACTTACGGTCACTAATGAACTTTGCGCTAATGAAGTTATTTTAGAAGGAATTGTATTTCAAAACCCAGTAGAAGTATCATTAGAGATACAAAATACCTATTGTTTAGATGCCCAAGGAGAGGCCACTGTAGAAATTCCTTTCTCAAATATAAGCCCTGAAGGGGGTCTAATAGAAATTGTAGGGGGTGATGATGACGGCATGTTTATAAATCAAGACACACCAAGCTTAGTCATTACGCCAGGTGTTTTTAACCGGTTTGATGAACCTATAGCTTTTACCATAAGTTCACTTCCTACAACAGCACAAATAATAATTTCTCAAATACTACAAATAAACATTTCGGAAGATTCAGGGAGTTTCTTTTGGGATGATGGTGTTCTAAAAAGAAATTACTTTTTCAACGCACAGCTTCCTGATGAGGTAGATGCTGATTCACTTTCTTACGAATGGCATATAAATGAAATTCCTGTTGGTACAGATAGGTTCTTCGAACATGCATTTACGCTTATTGAACAAGACACTGATAATCAATTTAACGTAACACTATTTGTAACAGATACGAATGGATGTATAGCAACGGCAACAACACTAGTCAATATCCCTTATCCTTTGTTTTCAATTGCATTAGAAATGAATTCATATTGTACAGATGATCCAGAATCTTACGAGATCACTGTATCTCCAAACTTTTCAGGAACGGAAATAGATGGATTAGGTGTAACCAAAAATACAGATGGTACATTTACATTCACACCTGTTAATACGGGTGTCTTAACCTCACAGAGTATTGATTTACGGATTGTAGGAACGACAGAAACAACCACAATTAACTTAAATAGCGGCCCTGTTCCGAACTTCACTGTAGAAATTACAGATGGAAGGCTTATTATAGAAAATATATCCGATGTAGGTACCGCACCATATGTATGGAATATAGCTGGAGAAGAGATTATTAGACAAAATAGAACAGGGTTTGATATTGATGTATTCAGCTTTGAAGAATCTGTCATTACGATCTCACTCACGGTAAATGGAGAATGTGGTCCTAACACCTTGGTTAGAGAAGATATCACCATTAGAGGAGATATTAATTTTAGTCTAGAATTACCTGATGGTGTCCTTGATTACTGTAATAACGATGAAACTCCTTACCCCATTACAATTACTCCTAGCATACCAGGAACTATTGTAGAAGGTGACGGAGTTAGTCAAACCGTTGATGGAAATTTTGTGTTTACGCCTGCTAATTCAGGGGTAACATCATCTGGAAATGTAGCACTTTCTATTAATGGAGACATATTACTTACAGTTCAGATACAAGAACCTCAAAACATAGTCATTGTACAGGTGCCTAATCCACCTATTACGCGACCACAAAATTCACAAGACATCACGCTTACAGCAAGTCCAAATATCCCAGGTGCTACTTATAATTGGACGTTTGGAGATGGGACAATAGCTACAGGAGTTTCAATTACCAAGACGTTCACCGTACCTGTTGGGTTTGAAGGACAATTTCCAATCTCAGTAGATTTAAATGTCTCAGGAACCATTTGTACCCTCCAACCTGTTAGCGGAGAAGTAGTCATCACGGTAAATTCGCCAGATTTCACATTAGAATTAAATGGTGGAAATCATGATTTCTGTGATAATGATGGCTTCCAATATCCTATTACAATTACACCTAATATCCCTAACACAGAAGTAGAAGGGACAGGAGTGCAACCTAATGGCAATGGAGGATTTGTCTTTAGACCAAGTGCTGCAGGTGCAGGACTTAGAAACCTATCTATTAATGGAGAAACATTATTAACTGCAAATGTACTTGAAGCTCCTATAGCAGATTTTACATTTTCGCCAGCCAACCCAAGTATTACGAGACCTAATAACTCAAGAACTATCTCATTTACAGCAGTAGGTGCTAATGCTATTGTACAGAGGTTTCCTAGTGCTGTTTTCAACTGGAGGTTCATAGATTCAAATACAGGGCAAACATTACAAGAAGGACAAGGGAGTTCTACCTCAGCAACCTTTTCAGTTCCACCACAGGCACAAGGAAGTTATGCTATCACAGCAAGGTTAACTATTTCAGGTACCTTATGTGATCCTGCGCCAAGACCAAAACCTGTCGTGATACTCATAAATGAAGAAGTTGTTGAGCCTAGCGATTGTAATGAAATAGTAGGATCGGCAATCAATGCAGATGCAGATACTATAAAAACTGATCCAATACCAGATGGGGAGGTAGGTGATTTTGTAATTCGTCCTACCAAACAAGCCTACGAAACTGTTAGTACAGAATTAAGTAAATACATTGCAGGTGACAATAATGGGCAGTTAAACAGCTTGTTATCAGCTACTATTGAAGAGACAGCCAATAGATTACTTCAAGAAAGTAAACCTGATGCCATTCAGTTATTCACAAAATACTTAAGGGTTCAAATTAGACTCATTATTCATATTCTACATTGTCAAAAAGAGCTGAATGATCAAGACATTGAAATGTTAAATCCAATTATGAATACTATTAAAACAGCTCTTGAAAGACTTCAAAATACGCAATTTGATGTGGGAGATCCAGAACCTGATAAGCTTGAAGGCACTCTTAGAGAATTCTTAATGCAATGTTTAGAAAATGAATCACTATCAGAATACACCAAACTGCGTATACAAGAGTATTTAAATCTAATCGCACCTATAGGATGATCCTAGAACAAGAACATATCATAAACAAGGTGTTCCTTGAGGTAGAGACCCATAGCTCAAAAGTGGCTCATGATCTCAAGGATCAGCTTGGCATGTTCTTAAAAGAAGATATTCTTCCTTATTTAGAAAATTATTTCAAAAGTATAGAACAACAATTGCCTGCAGAGATTGTTCAGATTCCGCAGCTCACATTGGATATTACTGTCAATAGTCAAGACCATTTTAACGCTTTAAAAACAGAGACCAAAGAAAAACTAGTTCAAAAAATAGCGGCTATTTTAAAAGCACCGTCGCAAGCAACAGAAGAGGTAGTGCTTATAAATACGCAAGAGCATCAGGCGCGATCCTTATTGTTTTTTATTGAAAATGGCTATACGCCTTGGTGGAAAACAGCCAGTGATGCTAATCAATTTACACAACAAGAAATCAGACAAATTACCGCTGAAGGTTCTTTTTCAAACCATTTAGCAAATGTGCTCCTAAAGCCTATTTGTAAAAAAAGATGCATTCAGCAATTTACAAATCAGGAGTTACAAATACTTCTTACAGCAGCTTTCAAGCATACAAAAGAAGTCGCGTTTATTCACGATGAATTCATAAAATCCCTTAGCCCTCTCAGTTCGGTTTCTCGAGATTTTATTTGGAGTGAAGTCATCAGCTATTTACAATCAAAAAATGTAACAGTTCTTATAGAAAAACTCGCTTCGGTTCTTGTGAAGGGCACCTCTATTGGGGATGTGGGTGAGTACGCTTTCGCGAAAGCGGTCTTATTCATCATACAACAGGGCTTCAACATCACAAAAACAGAGATCACAGCTGTCCTACAAAAACAAGCCACACATAGCCCTCAAAGTGAAGAAACACTAGGATCACAACTGATTGTCGTATTTGATGCTGTAGGACTTTCTAAAGAAGCAAGCACGATTTTACCAGCAATTTTACACGACACTACATCCACTTTTAAAAAAGAACAGCAAAAGAAAGAGGGAGCACAAGATCAAATTCTAGATGAAATAGCTACCACTGAAGAGATAGCCTCTAAATCCACCGAAGAAGAACATAATAATTTATCTAATATCAAAAATAAGATATTAAAAGATCAAGAAATTACAGCACAAGAAAAGGGAGATAGTATAGCTAAAACAACACCTACTAAAGAGGTTGTGAAAAGCACAGACACCCAAATAACCAGATCTCAAGAAAGAAGGGAGAACACCAATCAAACAACTCCTGCTCACAAAGAAATACATGAAGCGACTCAAAAAGAAGCTTCTCAAGAAGAGATCGCAGCTCGTTATGAAACGTTTACTAATCAATTCGGCGAAGAAAAGCCTCTGGAAAATACGACCATAGACACCTATATAAAGGAAATCACCTCACAACAAGAAGAAGTGTTTATCACCAATACAGGTTCCTATCATGTGCCAAATGCGGGACTGATCATTTTACATCCGTATTTAAAACCTTTTTTCTATAACTGTGGAATTATAGATGATACCCATACAATTATAGATCCAGAAGTCGCTGTACACACGCTACATTATTTGGCAACAAAAAAAGAACAACAATTAGAAAGTCAGCTATTATTTGAAAAATTTCTTTGTGGCATCCCTTTAAAAAAACCGATACAGAGACACATTCAATTATCAGATACTATCAAAAAACAAGCAGAAGAATTACTAGAATCTGTGATTGAAAACTGGGGAGTACTCAATAATGCATCTCCAGATTTAGTACGTCACGAATTTTTACAAAGAGCAGGCAAATTAAGTTTTAAAGAAGACAATCCTAAAATTGTCATCGAACGAAAAACACAAGATATTTTGGTAGATAAACTTCCATGGGGAATAGGTATATGTAGGCTCCCATGGTTGGATCATTTGGTATATACCAATTGGTAATATCTACGCTAAAAATATAAATAGATACGGATTATGAGAAGGAGACAATCAAAACTTCCGCCCAATCAAGTCGTAGGCGGCGATTCATTTTTTAAACCAAAAGTCCAGACAAAACTGGCTATGGGGAAACCTGGAGATACATATGAAGTAGAAGCAGATCGTATGGCAGATCAGGTCGTTGCCAAAACGGGCAATGGAGATGCTGTTCAAAAGATGGAAGGCGAAGAAGAAGTACAACAAAAACCATTAGCCGCTAGTGTGACTCCTTTAATACAGAAAATGGGATCTGCCGAAGAAGAGGCACCTGTTCAAAAAATGGAAGAAGAAGAACCTGTCCAAGCCATGAAGGAAGAGGAAGAGGCTGTACAAGCGATGGAGGAAGAGGAAGAACCTGTCCAAGCCATGGAGGAAGAGGAAGAACCTGTTCAAGCCATGGAGGAAGAAGAACCCGTCCAAGCTATGGAAGAAGAAGAGGCCGTACAGGCGATGGAGGAAGAGGAAGAAGCTGTGCAGGCCATGGAAGAAGAGGAAGTGCAAACAAAAAAAGCAACTAACGCTCCAGCAAATTCTAATATAGAAAAGAAGCTACGTAACGGAAGTGGCGGATCTAAAATGGACTCCAATACACGATCTGAAATGGAAGCTGGTTTTGGCGCCGATTTTAGTAACGTAAATATTCATAATGATAGTGAAGCAGCAGAAATGAGTCAAGGGATAGGTGCTCAGGCATTTACTCATGGAAATGATGTATATTTTAACAAAGGGAAGTACAATACTGATTCTAAGGAAGGAAAACATTTACTGGCTCATGAGCTTACGCATACCATACAACAAGGAGCTGTAGCGCCAAAAAAAGATAACACTCCAACAAAAGCACAAAATCAGGCTCCTTCAGTTTCTAGTCAAAGCGCTAAAAACGTACAACGAAGAGCACTTACTCCTGATGAAGAAAGGGCTGCAATAACCAATGGAAGGGCTACTTTTGATGAAAGAAGCATACGTATTATTCAAAGTATAACGGGAACTGGAGTAGATGGAGCTTTAGGCCCCTTAACTGTAGCTGCCATATCAAACTGGCAAACAGCTCAGGGAGTAGCAGATAACGGAATTGTAAATGTTGCCACATTGGACTCGTTTGTAGCCGCAAGAAATAATAATCAAACTCGAAGACATGAAGCCATTCGATTGGTTGCAGATTTTCATAATATAGACTTAACTGCAAATACCCTTACGGTATATGCGAGTAGAAATGCTGTAAGTAATACGCGATTTGAAACTGGTTTAAGGGTTATAGAAATAGGCACAAATTTCTTTGGATCATCCACTATTCTAAGAAACGAGATGAATACACAACTAGCAGTTGCAGATCCAAATCCTATTATGGGTCCAATTCCTTTGGCACCTGCCGTACTTACCCCAGTACAAATAAGAAGTGCCATTGCTTACAATAATAGGAAATTTAGTGACTCACGATCAATATCCTCTTTTCAACATCATTTAGGTATGATACCAACAGGGGTTGTAGACGCAGATTTTGTACAAAGAGTTGCAGGATTACAAAACACAACAGCTTCATTAGCAGATGTTGATGGGAAAATTGGACCACTAACGCTACGCCATTTATTTGTAGTTTTAAGAAATGCAGGAAATCACAATGCTGTTATTAATATGCTTGTTGATTTTTATAATATGCCTCATACAGACATGGTTACAGCACTTTATTTTGAAGATAGTGCTACATTTACGAGTAACGCTTCTACAAGTAGAAACCCTAATGGCCCAACGAGAGTGAGAGTTCGTAAAGGGTTATATCAATCTTTTGAAGGCGCTGTACATACGATTAGACATGAACTAGAACACGTAAGACAGAATGAAGCAGGAATCGCTGCATTAAACTCAAATCTTAAAGAGTTCTTAGGAGAAGCCACTGAAATCATGAGTGTGGGTATGCCGCATGAACGCTTATTCAATCAAACTCATAATATTACCAATAATGCAGGTACCAATTTTAGAACTACTGATGGTATGCAAAATGATGCTAGACGTCTTTTGGTAAATTGGACAGGTATGACAGTAGTAGAGCGAAGAACTAATTGGGCTCGATTTGTTCAAGTTCGTAATAGAATAAGACAACGAGTTGCTGGTACTTACTGGCGAACTTCTACCCAAGACAAAGCAGATTGGGCAGCCGCTAGTGTAGCAAATAGAGCTACTTGGACTGCTCTTTTAGCCAGTTTTAATGCACAAGTAAGACCTTAAATATTGATAAAAATGTTTAAACAAAAATATTTATTTCATTTTTTCTGTTTTTGCTTAATCGCTTGTAACAATAATAAAACAACCATCCCGAATAAAAACACTATTAATATTATGAATGCATCTACACTTACATTAAAAATTCATCTTCAAGATTCAATGGTTTACTTTAATAAACCTTTTCAAGTAAAAGTAACCTTAGAAAATACTTCAAAAGATACGCTTATGGTGAACAAGCGATTGAGTGTTGGTTATGAAAATTCGATTTCAAGAGAACTCTATTTTAATATAATAGATGCCAATACCAAAGAAGTGATAGGAATTCCTACAGAAAGTTATGACCGCCCACCTACTTATTTTAATGAATATGGTGTTTTAAAACCAAAAGAATCAATCTCTACAACATTTGACTTAAGCGAGTGGCAAGAAATTCACCTCCCAAAAGGGAAGCATCAACTAGAAATAGTAGCCTTTTATCAAGCTGATGAAGATTACTTTGATAAAAGGCCTGAAAATGTTGTTCAAGGTCTTTTTCAATCAGAACCCGTTACATTTTATTGGATTCAGAAATAAAACATATAAACCATACCACTTATGAAAACACTTAAAATTTACTTCATCCTCCTGTGCACAGTTACCACCATAACAAGTTGCACGAGTACAAGCTCTTTATATGATCACTATACGTATACTGAAACTATAGAGATCAAGCTTAAGACATTAAGCCTTATGGACAAATCTGACGATGCTTTTTCATCACACGAAAACGAAGTGATTGCTTTAAAAAATGAGTTAGAAAAAATGCTTATTTATGAAAAAGGTAAAGGTAAAAATGAGATTACCCAAAAAATGTGGGAAGTACTTAATAATGACAACAAACTTGTCAAAAGCTATCTCTCATTATGGGAACAAAAAGGAAGTCTCAATACTGCATTTATTCAAGAAGCAAAACCACAAATTGAAGAAGCCTTTAATATTCTGATTCAGTATGAGGAGAAAAAAGACACCACCAATGAAAATGCAGTCACAAACTTTATAAGCAACCTATAAAAGAGAACATCATGAATTTTGAAGAACTATTTAACGATCTCAAAGAAGAGATCATTACAGAAGCCAAAGAAAAATTTGGAGAGCAAGGCAAAGATATTATCGTAGATATGGAAGAATACCTAGCACACTCTAAAGAAAAGCTCAAAAAATGGACGCTCCTTTTTGCCGAAGGGAACATAGACAAAGACGAGTTGGCATGGCTCTTACAAAGTCAAAAAGACCTACTTATACTCAAAACCCTTCAAAATACAGGTGTGAGCAAGATTAGCATAGGGCATTTTAAAAATAAAGTAATCGATAGTGTTTTTACAAAGATTTTGGAACTAGCTAACTAATAATATACAGTTTATATCATGCTATTATACGCTTTCACGCAAGTGAAGTTTATGCTGAGCTTGCCGAAGTACGAAAGCGTACACAACAATTTAAAAGTTTTAAAAGAGATAACGTAATACATGTTTGCCGCAAAAAACACAACAACTTCTAACGCTCCTTCAGCTACGACGAACAAAGGGGCTAATACGTTTATCCAGCCCAAACTCAATGTAGGAAAAGCAGGAGATAAGTATGAAGTAGAAGCAGATAAAGCCGCAGACCAAATCGTAGCAAAAAGTAAAGACACGTCTACGTCATTCTTCCCAGCAACACCCAGCATTCAAAAACAATCTGAAGAAGACCTCCAAAAACAAGAGACTCAAGAAGCAGAAATCCAGCAACAACCTGTTGTAGATGGTATCACTACTGGTATCCAACTTAAAAAAGATAGTGCTATTCAAAAAACAGAGGAAAAAGAAGTACAACAACAAGAGGAATCAGATCAGGAAGAGCTTCAAATGATGACAGAAGAAGCATCTGTTGAGCAAATACCTGAACCTACATTACAAACAAAAGAGACTTCTGATATAACTCCTGCCCTTCCTAATGCACAACAAACGGCTAACGAAGATGTGCAACCTAAGGAGGAGGAGGAAATCCAAGAAAAAGAGGAGGAAGAGGTTCAAACGTTACAAAAACAAGCATCAGGTGATGAAGGGAATACCGCATCTTTAGAAAATGATTTAAATGCTTCTAAAGGAGGAGGAAGCCCGTTAGATAGCAACACCAAAAGTGAAATGGAATCTGGGTTTGGTACTGATTTTAGTGGTGTTCGCGTTCATAATGACAGCACTGCTGTTCAAATGAATCAGCAATTAGGATCACAGGCATTTGCCAATGGAAATGATATTTATTTTAATGACGGAAAATACAACCCTAGAAGTGATTCTGGAAAGCATCTGCTTGCGCATGAGTTAACACATACTGTACAACAAGGAGCTACAAATTCAGTACAAGCAAAAGTTATTCAAAAACAAGATGAAGATCCTCCTACCGAAGATAAAAAAGATCCTAATGTAAAAATTAAAAGCAAAAAAACAGAAACAGGTTCACAAGAAGAGTATAACTCCGAAAAAGGGAAAGAAAAGGGAAAGAAAGAGAATCTTCCTGAGATAGAGAAAAAAGATGGAACAGAAAAAGACAAAACTGAAGACGGAAAAGAAAAAGAGCAAAGTTATCCTGAAAAGCTAAATGAGATTTACAACTTAAATCCTGAAAACGATGGTGGTAAAAAATCAGAAGGAGACGAAGATAAAGACAAAAAAGACCCTCAATCTGAAGATATATATAAAGAGCCTCAACTTCCAGAAGTTACCGAAGCGTCAGAGGAGTATACTACTTTTAAAAATAAGGTACTAACCCATCGTAAGGGTATTATAGAGAATAGTAACGCTATAAAAGAAAAAATTGATGCTAGGAATAAGGAAGAAAAGCAAGCAATTATTGCTGGATTCTCTTCACAGCAAAGCAATTTAAAAATTGGACATGCAACTAGAGTAAAAAAGATCAAAACTGCACTTACAAGAGAAAAGCTTTTAATTAGAAAGGCAGAAAGGACAAAAGTAAATGAAGTATATAATGTTTCTTTAGCAGAAGTCATTACAATATCAAAAGAACGAGATCAGCAAAAAGCTGACTTAAAGGCGAAAGGGAAGTTACAATCAGGAATTGCTCGTACAGCAGGGGACGCTGCGATAAAAGAGATTAAAGATGCTGCCGAAAAAGAATCTTTAGAAATGATTTTTATAGCCATAAAGAAAGGAGATGAATATAAAAATTATAACCGTGCAAATCGTATTAAAGCAATGGCTAAAGAAAAAGCTGGCGCTCGAATAGAGGAAATAGATGATATCGTAAAACAACTTAAAGATGTACGAAAACCCTTAGACGACTTAGCTGACCAAATTCTAAAAGATGCCGATGAAAATGCCAAAAAATTTGATGAGGGTCATGATGAAGGTGTAAAAGAAATCTGGAGACAACATGATGCCATTACAAAAGCTATTAAAGAGCATGCGGATAATGCGGTAAAACAATTGGAAGAGAACGGACAACTTTTTATAGAGGCTCTAAAAGCAAAAACAGATGGAGAAGAAGATAAAATGAAAAAATTGCTTGCTTTACTTAGTATTGAACTAGATAAACAAGCTCAAGAGGCAACAAAACATATAGACAATCAAACCCTAGAAGCCTTACAGATCGTAGACAATCTTCTTACTACCGTGACTACAGAAAATAGCGCTTCTAAAGGGGAAAAAGCCAAAAAAGCGTTTACTGATGCAGAGACCGAATTAGTAACAATGATTGAGTCATTTAACAATGAAATAAACATCATAGGAAATGATACAGTCAAGTCCATGGGGGGGACAAAAAACAACACACTAGATAGTACTAAAAATAATAATACCAAAGCTGATTCTGGTATAGACGGTAGTGTACAAACTATTTTAGGAAATATAATCCAAACCAGAATAAATACTGTAGACCAGATAAACAAGATTGCTGAAGATGGCAAACTAAGCATCGCAAAAGTCACAACCTCCTTTAAAGAAAAATCTGCTGAATCCATAAAAAAACAAAGTGATGGATGGGATAAAGCGATTATTGATACTAAAGCGAAAGTAGATCAAAACGTCAAACCAGCTGTTAAAAAGATTAAAGATAAGTCTATAGGGCTTGAAGCAGAAATAGCCAAAGAAGCAGAGAGAATAGAAAATGAAAGCTGGTGGGAACGTGCTTTAAATTTTATTGGAGGAATATTTGTTGGATTTTTCTTAGCTATTTATGACTTCCTAGCATTTATATTCTCAAGCTTTTGGATGGCAGTCCTGGCTATAGTTATTATTATAGTGGTTGTCGTGCTAGCTATTAAATTTGCCATTGTTGCTGTAGTATTATTAGTTATAGGTATTATAGTCGCAGTAATTTTTGTAATCTATTATGTGCACCAAGCTATAACGCGTGATGATCTTAGCGACTATGAGCGAGGTAAATTTGTAGGAAGGGCTGTTTTTGAAATTGTACTCACATTAATTCCCGCTAGGTATCTAAAAATCACTAAAGTTCTCAAAATAACACGAAGTATAAAAGGGCTTAAAAATGCAGATCCAATTAGGATAAGTAAATTAATTAAAGCCATGGGTAGTGCTGATGATGCTGAAAAATTATTAAAACTAACCAAAGACGTAGCTCTTGCAGAAAAACTCTTTAAACAAATAGGAGATATTTCTAAAATTGAAAAATTTGTGTTAGCGTTTAAAAATGTTGATGATGCGATAGCTGCTCTTGACAAATTTAAGGACGCTTCTCGTATAGAAATGATGATCGCCAAAGTAGGTGGAGATAACTTCAATAAACTTATGAATAACTACAAATTTAAAAAGGCATCTCTTGATCAAATAGATGACCTATTTAAATCGGCTAAAATTGCAAATGGTGATGATCTTATGAAACTTGTAGATGCTCAAAAAATAAAATCAATAGAGCAACTCAATACCATTTTGGCTAGCGCAAAAGTACCTAGTTCAAGTAATATTATAAAAGCATTTAATCAAACAAAATTTACAGGAGACACATTATTAAGAGGTCTTAATTCTAAACTAATAACCTCTATAGATGATCTTACTGCCTTAGGAAGAATTGTAAAAAGTAAGGGGAATTTTTCAGGGAAAGGTATTGCAGAATTATTACACCATCCTTCTGTCAAAAAACTAGAAGATTTAAAGAATCTATTTAAATTTAGTAAAATTAAAGGAGGTACTAAACAAATAGAAGATGCACTAGCCACTGGTAAAATAGACGATATAAAAGATCTTAATATCCTTTTAGCCAGTGATAAAATAGATTCTATGGCAGATTTAGTGAAGGTATTAAAAAGTGAAACAATTTCTGACGTAGGAATATTAAAAACATTAATCGCTACCGATGAATTGAGCAATCTCAAACAATTCCAAAAACTACTTGATAAAGAAGTATTAAAAACGGCAAATGAATTAAATGATGTTTTAAAAAAGCCTGGAAAATTAAGAGAACTATTAAGCGCTATTGATGCTGCAATACATATTCCTGGTGTAGCAGGTGGTAAATTTGCAGCTTGGTTTGACGCATTGAGCAGTAAAGAACTAGCTTTGTTAATGACCAATAAAGCAAATAAATTGACAATAGGTAATAGAATACGACATCCAGGAGGTCAACATGAATGGCTTATGGTATCTAAAACCCCTCATGTTAAAAAATGGGGAACAACCATAGCAGAAATCTGGTTACATAGAACGCCTACAAAAGATATTAGGCTTACAAAAAGATTTCCGCCACCTAGAGATCACGGTTCTGGACTTATGCATAAGGAACTAGCAAAGATCATAAATGATTCTGGTGGTCTAGATGACTTTGCAACTAGACTTAGTGCGTGGGCAAAAACCGCACTTGTGGGAGGAGTATCAGATCTGCCACCAGGATTAAGAAGATAAATAATTACGTATAGAACAATTAAAAAAACCATTATGATAAAAAAAGCAGACTTATATAAAAAAATACTAGAATTCCTTCTCTGGATACAAGAAGACCCATCTTTAAAGCATCCAAGCCTTAAAGAATTTACAGACGGAATGAAACTACTTATTGAAGGTGTTTCTGCAGATGTAGAGATTTGGATGGATTGGGAAAAATTGACTCCTGATGAAATCCCAGTAGAAGATGCTTTTGATGTATTTAAAAGCTTTTTACAGCATTGGATTCAGAAAAAAGGGCTCAACCTTTTTGATGAGATACTCTATAAATTTGATCCTGATGATTTTGATTACAGCGAAAAAATGGTTCAAAAATGGGAATCCCTATTAAAATAACAAACGATGGGAGAAGAAAAAGAAGGAGTCTTATCTATGTGGGTAGGAACAATTCCTAATACTACTTATGAACAGTTTCATAAAGAGTGGATGGAAGAAAAATACAACACAGGAAATCTTGATGAAGAAGGATTTTCAAAGTTTATGCTGACTTATAATACAGGATGGTATGACCACGATTTTCAAGATATACGATTTACAGAAGAACCCATTTTGTTTTCAAAATTTATAAAAGATTGTTCTTACTATGAAAGCTATGCAAATAAAGCTATAGAAGTAGCCAACAAGAAAAAAATTCAAAAATGTAACACCATTATCATTGTATTTGATTTTGAACATCAAGAAGTTCAAAGGGAAAAAGGGGAAAACCAATCATTAACTTTCTTAGGGACATTTCCTTATAAAGTAGTTTTCTCAAAAGAATTATTGAGCATATTACGCAAGAAACCATAAGTAAGATATTTTTAAAAATAGTAATCATCACATATACGCTTTCGCGAAAGCATAAAAAAAACTAACAATAACAAAACAAAGTATTTAAACCATTGACAACGCCCCCTGTATCACAACATAAAGTAATAGATCTATGTTTGCAGCTGCAACTAAAAGTAGTACTCCCTCTCGAAATCCAAGCTTATTTAGTCATGGAGCGAGTACTCCTTTTATTCAGCCGAAGCTAGAAGTAGGAAAACCTGGAGACAAATACGAAGTAGAAGCAGATAAGGCAGCAGACCAGATTGTAGCGAGAAGTAATGATACCTCAACACCATTCTTCCCCGCAACACCTATCATTCAAAAACAATCAGAAGAAGATATCCAACAACAACCTGTTGTAGATCCTATTATCCCTGGAATACAGCGTAAAGAAACCTCTTTCTTACAAAAAGTAGAAGAGGAAGAAGTTCAAAAATCTGAAGAGAATACATCTGAAGAAGCAGATCTTCAAATGATGACAGATCTGGAGCAAGTCCAAGAATCATCGATAGAAAATACGATTCAGTCTAAGGAAACATCACAAGAAACTACTTCTACCCTTCCTAGTGTACAACAAATGTCTAGTGAAGATCTTCAGAAAAAAGAAGAAGAGGAAATTCAGGAAAAAGAGGAAGAAGAAGTTCAGACATTACAAAAACAAGCCGTTGGAGATGTTGGAGATGATAACACTGTAAGCCCTTCTGTAGAAAACACATTGCAAAGTACAAAAGGTGGAGGAAGCCCTCTTGACACCAATACGAGAGGAGAAATGGAGTCTGGTTTTGGAGCGGATTTTAGTAGTGTTCGTGTACATAATGATAGTACTGCTGTACAAATGAACCAACAGTTAGGTGCACAGGCATTCACCAATGGTTCTGATATTTATTTTAATGAAGGGAATTACAATCCTGGAAGTGATTCTGGAAAGCATTTATTAGCCCATGAGTTAACGCATACCGTACAACAAGGCGGGGCTAGTATTCAACGTAAACCCCTACAAATATCATCAGCACCAGTAATGGTTCAAGGGTTTGCTATTAGTGATTTACCGAGTCTTGCCGTTAATGAAATTAGAGATATTGCCAGAAGAATTCCTGGATATACCCTATTTACTGTTGTTATAGAATACAATCCCATTACAAATGAAAGAGTAGAAAGAACAGCTATTAATCTTGTTCAAGGATTATTAGAACTCATTCCAGTAGCTGGGCCTGCCATTTTTGATAAGCTTCAAGAATATGGTATTCTGGAAAGAGCCTTTGATTGGGTACGTGGACAACTTAATGAGTTAGGGTTAAGCTCTACAGCCATATTAGATTTAATAGGGGAAGCATGGGACGAATTAGAATTTCCATACACCAATGCGCTAGAGATTTTAACTCGTAAATTCAATACATTATTAAACCGAGTTACGCGATTTATTTCGTCCCTTACGGATCAATTACTCACTTGGATCAAAGAAGCGCTTATTGATGTTGCCGAACCGTATTTGGAAGAAAACCAAGCGTGGTCACTTCTTAAAAAAGTACTTCATTATGACCCTTTACGTGATGAAGAGGTGCAAGCTGAAACGGTAGAAATTCTTGAAGATTTCCTCATGCTCATTGGAAAAGAAACCGAGTTAGAACAGATGAGAGAAAGAGGTACTTTGCAAGAGACTGCAGATTGGCTAGACACTCAAATGGGGGCTTTTTCTTCTTTATTAGGACAGCTCACTAGTTTAATTGATGCTGCATGGGATGCGATACAACCAGAGAATTTACCCAATATTCTAGAGAGTCTTACAGCACTCGCTACACAAGCAGGAACATTCTTAGAAGGGTTATGGGATTTTGCGAGCACCATCGCTATAGAAGTACTTAAACTCATAAAAGATGCGCTATTAGGTTGGTTAAGTACCGTTGCGGCAGATATTCCTGGATTTACACTTCTTACCGTTATTATTAGAACAAATCCGCTTACAGGGGAAGTTGTTGAAAGGTCGATTCAAAATATCATTAGAGGCTTTATGGGGTTAGTACCTGGCGGTGAAGCCAAATATCAAGAATTAAGAGAATCTGGAGTAATCCCAAGAGCTGCTGGACAGATAGAAGCCTTAATAGCGCAGTTGGGAATGTCTGCTGCGACTATTATCCAACTCTTCACAGACTTATGGAATTCATTTACTATAGACGATTTAGTAGACCCACTACCTGCATTTGAACGAATCACCGCACAATTTGGAGAACCCATTACTAAATTATTCACCTTTGTAGTCAAGGTCGTTAAAGTGCTTATTGAATTGATCTTAGAAATCATGGGTATTCCACCAGATATGATTGCTAATATCATAGCAAACGCCATGTCTGCTTTTGAAGATATCAAAAATGATCCTGTAGCATTCTTGATGAATTTACTGGATGCTCTTAAAACTGGATTCCTCCAATTTCTGAATAACATAGGGGCTCACTTATTAAGCGGATTACAGAATTGGTTATTTGGAACCCTAGCTGATGCAGGTGTTGAAATTCCTTCTGATTTAAGTATCCGATCCCTACTAGGCATGGCAATGGAGGTATTAGGAATTACATTAGATAATATTTTAGAGCGCCTAGCGATACGAATTGGACCAGAGCGTGTAGAACAAATACGGTCTGTGCTAGACACACTCACGGGCGTTTGGGCATTTGTACGGGATGTGATAGAACGTGGTCCTATTGCTATTTGGGAATACATTCAAGACCAAATAAGTAATTTATGGAATGTCATAAGAGATGGTATTATGGGTTTCATTCAGGAAAGAGTCATTCAACAAGCGATTGGGTGGTTACTATCTTTCCTAGATGTAACAGGAATTATGCCTGTAATAAGGGGGGTTCAAACTGCTTTTAATGCTATTACTTCTTTTATTGAAAAGATTAGAGAAATATTAGAGATTGTCAATTCATTTGTAGCGGGTATTGCAGACATAGCAAGAGGGAATATACAATCTGCTGCCAACTTCTTAGAGACGGCTCTTGCCGATGGGATTCCTGTAGCGATATCTTTCTTAGCAAAACAACTAGGGTTAGGAGATATCAGTGAGAAAATTGCTGAAATGATCGAGAATACCCGGGCCATGATTAATGAAGGGATTGATTGGTTAATAGAGCAAGCACTAGCCGCTGGAACCGCTTTTTTAAGCGCACTTGGATTGGGTGGAAGTGATGAGGCAGAAGCTGAGGAAGAGGGAAATGAAACTCAAGAAGAAGGAAGTGAAAATATTATAGGTCTTTCTAATCCTGTAAATGTAGATGGTGGTCATACATTAAAAATTGAAGGGACTATAGAAAACATAGAAGTCAATGTTTATAGTGATAAACAAACACTAAATGAGCTTTTAAATGATAAACGACAAGATATTCATGACAGTCAGGATACAGATAGTGAGTACGAAGCAAAATCAAGTGCGATTACAAGATTATTTAGTGAAAAAACTTTATTAGGAACCAACATAGGTGCATACAAAAGAGCGGTAGATAATGCATATACCTCTGGGCATGGTAATTCTCCTATAACTGAAGCCTATGACCTTATACGTACTAATTTGACTAATATTGCAGCAGACTTGGTTATTATTGGTGTTTTAGATCATGATACTGAGTTACCAGTTTCTGAGGTGTCTTTTGAAACAGACAGTAAAGGAAGGTCTTATATATTAAGAGCAGCCCCTCTATCAAAAATTCCTGGAAATACAAGAGGCTCTACGCCTACTCAAAATCCACAAGGATGGGATACTATTCCTGTATCATTAAGAAGTAGTGGCGCATGGGTAAGAGCTCACTTATTAAACCATAGATTACATGGTCCAGGAATTACTGATAATCTTTTCCCAGGCACAAGAGATATGAATCTAAGGGATATGGAAAATCAGGTAGAGCACTTTGCTAAAGAAGCTGTTTGGGATAATAATCAAGTTATTTTTTACAATGTAGATGTTTCTTATGGGAACACTGGTGCATTTGAAGATATACCAACAGTCGTGGTTATGAGTTTTGGTCCTTATGATGTAGAAACGAGCACTCCAGGTAGTCCGACAAAAACAAAAAGATTTACACAAGAACCTCCAAGCACATCGGTTCGTGTGACAATTAACAGTTCATCTCATGGGGCTTTAAATTCAAAGGCTATAGCCGAAGGAGGAACTAACGGAACAGGGCTTTCTGGGTTCTTTAGACGACTTGTTCAAGGAAGGCCTTCTGGTGGATATCAAAATATAATCCAGGTAAGAACAATTGTTTCTTCATTATATGATGATCAAAATGCATTTATGGCTGCCTTCCCAAAATTTAATAATCTAGTTAATACAAATATTTTAGAATATGATTAATGTAAACGATCTTTTTTTATCAAAAATGTTGGAAGAAATTGGATATGCTTTTCAACATGGAGTGAGTTTAAAAACTCCCGTAACTATGTCACTACCTCCTAAAATAATAGAACAAAGTGTACCTAGTTTACCTGATAGTTTTTTAGAATTTTATACGCAATCTTCCAAACTAGAAATTTCTTGGGAAATCTATAATTCACAAGAAAACATTAAACAGTTTGTTGAAAATACATTTATTAAAGAAAAATACCTTTCTAATAATTATGATTGGGGAGTCATTCAAGAATATTTAAGTGGGTATATTAATATTACAAAAGTAGAAGATATTCTTAATCCTGATTTTTGTAAAGAACAGGCCTATCATTATACCTTAAAAAATTTAAATAAGAATCCTAAAGATTTTTTTCCATTTGATATTCATTGGAGTTTAACAGCTTGTTTAAAAAAAGAAAAAGATATAATCATAGATAATATATGGCTTGTACATACAGATGGAGAGACTTTACATGACATGAAACTTACTATTGAAGAGTATCTCCGTTTAGCATATAAAGCTAAAGGATTTCATTATTGGCAGTTAATTTATGTTCTTAAAGAGGAAACGTTTTACCACGAATTGATGAAGCGTTTCTTACCCAAAATATTCCCGCATGTAGATTTGGACTTAAAAGAATTTAACGTCCAATAAAACTAGTTTAAAATATCATTAAATAAATTAAAAAATAAATTTACACGCTTTCGCGAAAGCGTACAAAGAAAAATTAATATATTTATTATAAGCTACTTACAAACGTAGTACCCATAACAAGCATTACCATGACAGAAATCGTAGTTACTTTTATTAGAGGATTAAGAAGATCTATCAAAGACTTTACCTACTCTTCCTTTTTGAGTTTGCTAGTCATAGGTATTATCTTATTGATTCTCTTTAAGATGGATCAAGCCTATACGATGATGGTCTATATGCTTGAGGAAGATAAATTTTCGCTATTTCTTTGTTTTATATATGTTAATGCTTTAGCACTTACTTTATCACATTATCCTATATACACCTATTATTCTAAAGGGTTTAATAAAAGTAAAGGCGCTGTATCTTGGGAGGTTAAAAAGGTTCGTTTTTCGTTCTTTAGGCGCTATACCCTCTCCTACCCTTACTTTATTTATAGTATTACAAAGAAGGATTATAAAATGAGCCTCGCAGCCAATATTTTAAGATATACTTTGGGGATTTTTATATATGCGGTTTGGGTAATTTTTATATACAAAAGCGTACGCCCTAATCTATTATTTAATGAGCATCTTGGGGTTTCTTTACAAGCAATTGCCTGGATTATTGGTGTTTTCTTCTCGTTCCCTATTATTATTTATGCGATTCTAAAATACAGAATCGTAAAAAATGTCATTACAGATAAAACAGCTTTATACACTAAAATAACACGCTACTATTTTCTAGCAGCATTGCTCTCTGCGTTACTTCTTACCTATATTCTACTAAGTGATACTATCTTTAGCAGGTACGGGTTTATTCTCGTGATGTTATGCACGTATTGTATGATGTTTTGCTATGTGTTTTTTAGACTAGTTAGATCAAATACAAAAGATGTGTATGATAATTTAGACAAAAAAAACAAACTTCGATTATTTATTAAAGTCCTCATCTATTTTCAAGACCCACTACATTATTTAAAGGTATTTGTTTTTATTTTCATCATCTCCATCATATGGATTGTTTACTGGAATATTGCAGCGCTATTGGGAATTTCTCTTGGAGGAAATGTAATTCCTATTTTATTGGTGTATTTATATGCCTATTATTGGATCATCGCCAATATTGGAAAATACTTTTTTGTAGCAAATAGCTCTTTAACAGTACTACAAAACCTAGATACAGCTAACCAAACAGAAACCCAGCCTGAAAAAAAATATTATCAAACAAAGACCTATAAATTAGCCTATTTAGGAATTCTAACCCTCTCTATTCTTGCTATCTACTCTTTCTTTTTTGCAGAACAAAAAACACATGAAATAGAAACCGTAGCTAATGTTACAGACCCCAATATCATCGTCACTGAAACAGATTTTATTAAAGCAATTCAGCAAATAGAAAAAGACCGTGTTTTCTTTGTATCCTCTTATGGAGGTGGACTCAAAGCAAATGCGTGGACCATTAATGTACTTCAAAAAATTCAAGAAGAAACCAATCATAACTTTCTAAATCAGACTATATCGCTATCTGGTGCTTCTGGAGGATCTCTTGGACTTGCAATATATACTGGATTATATGCAGAATATGGTACCAATGACAAAGAACTAAGAGAAACAATAGATGCGATCTCAAGAGAAGATTATGCCTCTGCAGACCTTACATTTACGTTAGGATTAGATTTGTATAGAAAGGTTTGGCCTCTAACAAATGGGATAGGATTACAAGACAGATCATATTACTCCATGATTAAATATCAAAACTATATAGAGAGTACTCCCCATAAAAATATCCTAAACGATCTAGCATATAGAGCGTATTGGGCCAAGGCTTTTAAAAACAAAGAAAGTGGTAAAGGATATTTTCCTTCACTTATTATGAATACGGCTGGTGTACGAGCCAATAGAGGGATTTTATGGTCTATAAAAGACAATAATACTTTTGATGCTATATTTCCAAATTCAGATAACTTAGCCGATTTATATAAAAATAAAGATAAAACCCTCCCCTATTATCAAGCGGTCTCTATGACCAATAGGTTTCCCGGGTTAAGCCCTGCAGCAAAAATTAAGGGATACGGACACTATATGGATGCAGGGGTTATAGATAATAGTGGTTTATTAGGCAATCTTGATGTGTATAATTACCTTAAAGCTAGAACAAAAGATTCTTTGTTTACCAATAAAAAAGTAGTATTTATTGATATTATTAATAGCAAAGATTTATACCTTGATCACCTCCTGCAAAAATTTATTGAAGATAATTTTGATATCCGAACGATTGATGAATCTGAAAAAGATAATGTGGTTGTCAATTTATCGACAGCCCTTAACTATAATAAAATACCTAAATACTTGAGTGACCTATTTACAAGTTGGGGACGGCAATCTGATTCAAAAGTTGAAACCATCGAAGGAAATATAACATACTACCCTATCTTTTTACCACATAAAATTATGGTAGATGATATTGAAGATTTTATGGCGGGTACGTATTCTGATACCGAAAAAGAGCTGCTTTATAAACTATTAATTCCATATAACAACAAAATCCTCTCTGAAACAGATACTGATAAGGTAGGTTTTTTTGAAAATTGGACCTATTATGAACCCACACTATCGAGACATATGGGAAAAAGTAGCTATTGTTATTTACAGAGCATGTTAGATAACAATGAGTATATAGAAAATGTAATTAACGAAGTAAATAACTCTAAATCCACTCCACCCAAATAGAGAGAGGTATAGAACACTTTGAAGAATACAAATACGAACAATCAACACAAGAAAAATGGCAGACCTCGAAATAACACACACAAGCACTACTGCGTCTGTTGGACCAATATTTAGCTTTTTAAAAAAGCACATTACGTATAGACTTTCTTTAGAATTAACACAAGAAGAGCCACCTGTTCCAACACTACACCTAGACGACAATAATTCAATCCTAGGACAATATATTAAAGATGAAAATCTCTCTTTTGAGGAAATTATATGTTTGTGTCTTGCCTTAATACCGCATATTTCTCCAGAATTTTTAAATACTATTATATCAGATTTCTTACCTAATGGAGGAGAATTTCCAGAGTTTGGAGGTATAAAAGGGAAAAATCACAGAGGCATACTACCTACGGCAGAAACCGCCATATATATCTTAGCGGGTAATCATATTGACCATCGATTACAAGCAATTACTTTATTACAAACCTCAAATAAACTACTTCAAAACAAGACACTATACATAGAATCAGTTCCAAAAGGAGAACCTACTTTGAGTGGAAAATTATTAATCGATGATGAGGTTCTTATTAAATTAACAACAGGACTAGAGATCAAACCCACCCTAAGTCAAGAATTTCCTGCAAGCCTGATTACAACAGAATTATCTTGGGATGATCTCGTTCTGAATGATAAAACGCTTCACGAAATTAAAGAAATAGAAACCTGGTTACAGTTCAATGATATTTTATTGAATGATTGGAATATGAAAAGTAAAATTAAGCCTGGCTACCGAGTCATGTTTTATGGACCTCCAGGTACAGGAAAAACATTAACGGCTGGACTTCTTGGAAAATATACAGAGAAAGATGTCTACAGGATAGACTTATCTATGGTCGTATCTAAATATATTGGAGAAACAGAAAAAAACTTATCAAGCCTATTTGATCGTGCCATCAATAAAGATTGGATTTTATTTTTTGATGAAGCCGACGCCATTTTTGGAAAACGAACCAATGTAAGAGACGCGCATGATAAATATGCAAATCAAGAGGTATCCTATTTATTACAGCGTATTGAAGCACACCCAGGACTTGTCATTCTAGCCTCTAATTTTAAAAATAATATTGATACCGCTTTTACCCGTAGATTTCAATCTATCATAGAATTTGAAACTCCCACACATAAAGAACGCTTACAACTATGGAAAAATAATTTACCCCACAAAATTACGCTTGAAGAGGCTATTTCATTAGAAGATATTGCTAGAAAATTTGCAATCACTGGATCAAATATTGTAAACATTATTCAATATGCCTGTCTAAAAACAATCGCAAAAGGAACGACCACTATTACTCATAAAATCATCCTTGAAGGCGTCAAAAAAGAATACATCAAAGAAGGAAAAACATTAAATGTGTAATTTGATAATCAATCATTACAGGTAAAAATTAGTAGTATCTTTTTCATAACCCAATAATTTATAACATATTTGCACTGTAAATGATACAAAGAGTACAACATACAGCACCAAAATCACTGTTAAGCCAGTGGTGTGACTACCGTGGGATAAATGAATTTATCCTCATGAATAAGGACGCTTGTATGTATACTAATGATTTTACACAATGATCATGTAACTAAGAAAAATCAAACATATAAAGCAAGCGTCCGAGAAATTGGGCGCTTTTTTTATACCTAAAATGTTCAATACCTATATGAATAAGACAAAAACAGCAATTTTTTAAAAAAAATAGTTCATCTATTGAAAAAAGTATAATTACATAATAGAAAAACCATTTGGAAGATAAGCAACAGAGAGACAGTCTACTGCAAAAAAATCCAATATCTGTCATAAGACGGACAAGGATACCTATGCTTAAAATAAAATATAAATAATTGATTATCAGTAAAATAAATTGAATTTTATTTGGAGAATTCAAAAATAGTTTGATCTTTGCACCGCAATCAGAAACCATCAAACATGGTTTCTACATAACAACAAAAACGTAATACATGAAAGCATATACTATACTCCCAAGTTTTCAACTTCCTCTAGGAAGTCGCTTAGCGCAAAGAGAGCTCAGGGTATGTATTGACTCGGATAGACATGTCTTTTTTATAGAACAAAAACAGAAACGCATATAGGCATATATACGATTTCTCACACTATAAAAAAGACGCCCAGACAAGGCGTCTTTTTTTATGCACAACGATCATTGACATATTGAAAAACTAATGTGTATAAGTTACTCAGTAAAGTACTAGTACATGATTATAAGTTTTGATTACGGTTTTTCACGCTTTCGCGAAAGCATATAATTCATGCAACATCACTTCTTATTTTTATCGTGTATTTAGGATTCTTTATGAAAGAACGAGTATACAGATACGTAGCTCAACTGGCAGAGCACCCGACTTTTAATCGGGAGGTTATGAACCTGCCTGCCGGCATAGGCAGGTTCAATCCTCATCGTGTCAACTTAAGGAAGGACAAGCCAATGGATGGTGGCCGCAATCTTGAAATGAGTTTTTTAAAAAAAATATAATTTTATTTTTTTGAATCTACGAATTCACAACTGTCTTATGTACTTAAACCATCAGTTGTAAAATTGTTAGGAGCTAATGACTCTTGTGGAGCCTGTTCCAAATTTATTTTGGAATCTAACTCCTGCTCCTTCCGCTATGGAGAATAGGCAAATACTGGTTTGTTGCGCTCGCCTGCTAAGCGAGTCTGTGTTACAGCAGGGAAGGTTCGATTCCTTTGTTCTCCGCTTTTGATAGGGTAGCTTAATTGGCAGTGCTGAGAGCTGTTTCATATAAAATAGGCACCGTGTTGAGCCTGTCGAAATATTCAAACCCTATCCGTATCGCAAAAGACAAGGTGGCTGAATGGTTAAGGCTACGGATTGCAAATCCGTTATGTATGAGTTCGAATCTCATTCTTGTCTCTATTACTTGGAAGTATTGAGCAATTGGTTGACTTGTCAGACTGAAATGAGCTTGCGAATTCAACGAATCCAAAAAATATAATATAAACCAAGAGTTAAAATCTGATCTCTTCGGAGCATCTAGCGCTTGTGCCGAACTTGTTTCGGTATTCGAGTCCTACTACTTCCACAAATTACTTATAGTATCGTAGCACAACGGCTAGTGCACCCGACTGTCTCTCGGAAGGTTGTGGGTTCGAATCCCATCGGTACTGCAATATTATTCATATATGATATCAGCCATATCCCGCTTTTTAGCGGGATTAGTTCAACTATCTATTTTGTATGCGTCTTTCAGACTTAACAAAACAGAATTTCACTAATAAAGTCTAGAAGGGACTTTCATCTAGAGTTTGTGATCGCAATACACAAGCTCTAGATATCTAAAACAGTATAACAAAAACACGCTCAAGTCTGAGCCCTACCCCTATATGGTAGAAGGTTCAGGCGCGTGTTTTTGTTGTAAAAAATGCCATCTAATAAGTATGATCTATTCATTCATCAGAGAATAACTACTATCATAGTGGTTACCGTTTAAAGTATGCTTTCGCGAAAGCACACTAAGCCCCAATCATTGATTCTAATACTTCAACGTACTGTTCCGTTGGTTAAATGGTGAAGACGCCACACTTTAACTTATTGACCATGGATTTGACACATCGGATTCGTTGAATTCGTAAACTCATTTCTATGTGGAATTAGGGGTTCGATTCCCCTACGGAATACAACAAACTGCAGGAATGGCGGAACGGTATACCTGCCTGCCAGCAGGCAGGCGCTCTTGATTTAGAATCAAGCTCCTGAGAGTTCGAATCTCTCTTCCTGTACTAGACAAATGCTCCGCTAGCCAAACTGGAAAAGGCAGCATGTTTAAACCGTGTGATTTCTTGGTTCGAATCCAAGGTGGAGTACAAATACCATTTCTTAGGTATTCATTAACCTGTGATGTAACGGTAGCATACTAGACTTTGACTCTGGTAGTATAGGTTCGAATCCTATTAGGTTATCAAAAAAACGCTTTTCCAAGCGTACAATGGTGTTTTTAGCTTATGTGGTAACCTGCTAGACTGTGAATCTAGATAACAGGGTTCGAATCCCAGAAACACCCAAATTATTGAAGATTTTATACTTATAAAATAGAAACAAGGTAATAACTGTTAATTTCTAAAAATAGACTTTAACTTTCTTTATGAGCAAAATACTGTTTAGCTCTATTAGTAACCTTTTTGAAAAGAATTAAATCCTCATCATCAACATTGCTAAGTATAAGATATGGGCTAATATCTTCAGAACTAAATTTATGGTATAATTGTCCAATAGCAGCGTTAAGAAAAGCAGTGGTCACTATAGATATCCCTTTGAAATCTAATGTAACTTTTTCCTTTTTTTCAAGATAATTATCTACAATAGCAAAAATACTATTACCATCATCTGTGGTAACAGCAAAATTTCCGTGTATAATATCAAAAACTATTATTGAATCCATTCTGTTAAGTTACGCAAAATTAAAAAATATTGTTGATATCTACCTCTTCTTTTAACATATAAGATTTTGTATCAGAAAAATTAAACTCAAGATTAGCAATAGTACCAGGAAATGAAGAATCTAAAGTCTCCTTTTTAATTTTTCCTTTTCTAAACTCCCAATAACCGTCAGAAGAAACTATTTGTATTTTACCTTTATTTTTTTCAATAAAATCAAAAATAAGAGCTAACCCTAAACCACCGCTTACATTACCAGTTTTAGTTGTATTGTTTTCTTTCATAGCCCATTCTATACAATCAGCTCCGTTTAAAGATTCTCCTAGAAAATTATTAACGTTGTTTTTTATAGTCTGTCCCAAGTCGACAATTGTAAAATCCATTGTTGATTTATTTGGGAAATATTGACCACAGGTATGCATATTTTCACATTGTCCGTGTGTTCTTGCATTCTCAAATAGTTCGCAAATACTTTGATTTATTTTTTTATTTAAAAGTGGAGAAACTTTAGGGAAATCTTCATTATTCAAAACTTCACTGTCTACATAACTAGAAAAGCCTTTCCCCTGATGTTCTTTGAATGTTCTATATTCAATTTCTGTATTATATGTGAATTTCGGATACTCATAACCGTAAGGCTTAAGAAAACCGTTTCTCGTTAAAATATCTTGAGGAGCCTTCACGTTTACAATTTTGACTGAATTATTACGTTTATCTAAAAACTCAATCATAGCTCCCAGAGCCGCGCATAAGTTTGCTTCAAACCAATAAGTATTTCGCATATCCAATATAACCTTACTATTTTCTAGATATTCAAGCTGACGGTAAAAGCTTATTAATTTATTATATCCTGATATTTCTGAAGATATTTTTGCTGGGAATATTTTTGTAATTTCTTTAGCCAAATTATTTTTTTAGTTCAAATTAAAAATTTTCAATATATTATTTCTTTCCCTTTAAAGCTTTAGAGAGCAAGGCAACTACATCATCATCTGTAAAATCAAGTGTTTTGCCTAATAAATCACTTATTTGATTATCCTTCTTTTTTATAGACTTCAATAACTCCTTAAATTGAATTCCAATTTTATTATCTACCTCCATTTCTAGAGTCATTGTAACTTCATCTTTATATGACATAAAAGCATCATAACATTTATGATATGCCAATCCGATAGCACCTGAGAAAGGTATCATTTTTGGTTGTGTTTCATTTCTTCCCCCTCTAAGAATTTGATCATTCGAAATACCTGGATAAGGATCTATGAAATATATTGTGTTTATACCTAGTTGATATGCTTTTTTAGAACATAACTCACAAGGACTTGCCGTGGTAAAAAGGATTCCATTCTCGACACCTTGCCCTCCTAATTTAGTAATTTGAAGCATTGCATTTTCTTCCGCATGTAATGATCTAGTGTGTACTTGATTCGCCTCTCCTTCATAATGATTATGTACTGTTTTAAAGCAAAAAGCACACGGTTTCCCATTTAAATCATTTTTTTTGGAATCTAAAGAATCTTTAAAATAATCAGTAAGTGCTTCTTTAAAATTACCCGGTTTTTCATTCTTATATTTATAGGAAGAATTATCAGAAACCTCTCCTTTTTCAAAAGGACTATAGTGTTGAGATTTTTCTAACCAAACTTTGGATACAGGAGAAATTATATCCTCAGCGTTTCTGAGATTACAAGGTGTATGACCTTTTGCAACATCATTCCATCCAATTGACTTAACATGGAATGAAGAATCTGTAATTGTAGCTCCAACATTTCTTGAAATACATCCTGAGTTGAGTTTTGCAGAATTAGCTACCTGCATTGACCTTTCTACAGAACTTGGAGTAATAATTCCAGGTTGAGATATTAGAGCAATTAATTTGAGTAATTGTTCTTCACGAGTTAAAAAATTTAATTTACCGTAAGGTGGGTTGTAAATATCAAGATACTTATCAACATTTTCTTTATTGAGGTTTAAAATATGATAGTCACTTTTCTGAATACAATTTTCAACGTCTGGTGATGAAAAAATCCCTTTTGAGAAATCTTTTGTCTTATACTCAGTATTATCTAAATTTAATATTTTTTGTGCTATCGTTGCACGCTCAGATTTATCACCTATAGACTCTGGTAATCTTTTTTCAATCCTATCTCTTGAATTCCCAAGTACATCTTTAGTCGACAACATATAAAACCCCGAATAACGTTCCTTAAAAAACATTATCTCTAATGAGTTACGCAACGAATCGATTACTATTCTTGTTGGAACACTATTATTAACATGCTTTTTAGCTTTTATAATTCGATTTATTATACTGGCAATTTCAAAGAGGTTTGAAATATTTTTTGTTTCTCCGCCTTTAGGGTTTCCCGATTGTCTTATATTACGAGATATATTATGAAGTAAATATGCTCTTCTGTAATATCCATTAAGTTTAAGAACTTTAAACACCTCATCACTTAACTCTCTAAATGGTTTATCAAAAAAAATCTTATTCAATTTTACTAGTTCATCTGGAGACTTAATCTCATTGAATTCTTTTAATGATAATATACTATCTACAATAACTTTATGTCGAGATACTATTTGCTTTAATTCATTAAATATTTTTTGAACAATCTCTTTATTATCTTCTTCTTTAGATTCTCTATAATAATCATTAAGAATTTTCAGTGGTTCAAAATTTTCTGTTCCATACCTTTTTATCAAATAAAGAAGAAGGACGTCTTTATAGCTAATAACATCAAATGGAATCCAATTTTCACCAGCTTCCATAAATTTATTAATAATGTTATACTTCCTTGAAAAAGTTGAATTTAAATCCTCTTCTGAACTAAATTCTCTTAAACCTTCTTCTTTCAGATCAGAATATGGTCCAGACAGAAGCTTTGCGATTGTTGAACAACCAGATCCAGTGCGTCCAGTTAAACCAATTACCATAAAATTACTGCGTAAAGAATAAAGATGTTCTAACCTCATAATTTAAATTATATTTCATTCTACTATTAGTCTGTAAGATAAGTTTTTGAGAAGCTTAGCTCGTAAATAAAAATAGTTAAATATTTAAAAGTTCTTAACATGATTCATACTCTATTAAGTTGACTTAAAAAAAGTTTATTTTTATTAATTAAAATGATTTTCGCCTTATGTGGCAAATACTGGGTCGTGAAGATAAATAACAGGATTCGGATAAATTTATACACTAAATAATAAAGTATTAGAAAGAGTTGCTTATATATCCCTTATTCCTGAGCAGTATACTTGAGCAGCTCTTTTTTGGCTTCTTTATATCCTATGTCAAATATTTTCTTGGCACTTCGCATACTGAAGGTGCCATATTGAGAAAGCTCTTGGGCACAGATAAAAATGTCACAGTTGTTGAATTTATTATGTACGTGATGATGAAGATTGATTTCATAAGCTCTATTCAGAACTTGATATGAATATTTTAAAGAATCTATGGACATCTCACTTAGTGGGTTTGCATAGGACCCAATAATATAATCACACGTACCTGTTAAATATTCTACAGGAAAATCATCTATGACTCCTCCATCAAAATAAAAGACGCCATCAATCTCAATAGGTGTAAAAACACCTGGAAAAGCAGAAGAAGCCAAAATCGGGCAAATCAGTTGGCCGCTATTAAATACTTTGGAGTTTCCACTCTCAATTTCGGTGGCGGTAATGGTGAGCGGGATGTTTAGTTTTTCAAAAGAATCCTCAGGAAAATAAAGTTTTAAATCATTTTCAAACTTTATGGTGTCTATAAAGCCTGGTTTTCTAAGCGCAAATCGGTTTAAACTAAAAATAGAAGTTTTTGTAAAAAAATCCAATATCACCTCCCAAGAATACCCCGCCGCGTAAAGCGCTGCTACGATTGCCCCTGCACTCGTTCCCGTTATATGGTCAATTTTTATACCCTGTTCTGTAATTGCTTTGAGTGTTCCTATATGGGCAACACCTTTTATTCCTCCTCCAGAAAGTGCTAAACCTATTTTCATATACACACTTTTTTTAAAGAATCAAAATCGTATACATCAACATAACATATGATGGTTTCTCTCATTCGTTAAAGGTAGAAATTATTTTGAATTTAAACCTCGAAAATACAATTATACCAAGACTTTACGATGAAACTAACGTAGGAATGCTCCTTATCACTTACTTAATAAAAGCTATTAAAATAAATTACATATTACCTATGGGAGATTTTAAGAATACGCTTTCGCGAACCTGCCTCGCCGGCAGGCAGGAGCATAAAAAGGATGAAAACCCTTGTTTAATTTTATAAATTGAATTCGAATACTATTAAAAATGTAAACTACGCTATTAACACGTTATATATTAAAGCTATCACCTCGAGCGCAGTCGAGAGATCATTTAATCTTAACTACTTTCAAGGAAAAAGGTCTCGACTGTTTTCGACCATACAATAAAATATAATTCAAAACCTTATTTAGGTATAACAAAAAACCGTTGAAGCGAGCCTCAACGGTTTTTTTTTGTTTAATTAAAATGGTTCATCTACACAGAAGATTATTTTTTAATAAACCTTCTTGTAATAATTGTATCTCCTGATGTAATTCTAATAAAATACGTACCTGTTTTATAATTAGAAACATCAATACTTCGAATGCCGGCATCTTTCACTTCAGTCACCAACATTCCTAACATAGAGAATACTTTAATATTACTTATAGAAGCATCTTGCACGTCTATATTAAGTATCGTCTCTGCTGGATTAGGATATATTCTGAATAGATTATTGTCTTCCCTAGCTAATGGCTGTGTTCTTAACGATTGAGACTTGGTATCATCTACACAAAAAGTAGTCACGTCAGACGCACCAAAATCACCTCCAGAAGCGATCATACCTTCAGAACTTTCTAACGTATACGATCCATTTCCAAATCCGCAACAAATACCATCACCAAAAGCATCTGTAATGGTAAAGACATAATCACCAGAAGACAATCCGTTAATATTTTCTACCACGGTAGAGCCATCAGGATTTGCTGTGGAATAACTATTACTCGCTACTGTACTTCCTCCAGAAGTAAGTGTCCACGCTGTTTCCTCTGGATAATCATCAAGATTAATTGTAAGCGTCAGATCAGAAGCCGCACAATTATTAGGGGTACCTCCAGTAGTAAGAGACACATCATCTATAGCCACATCTGCTTGCCAGGTGCCTCCTGTAATTCGATTAAAACGTAACTGAAGACCATTGCCTACATAAGCAGCTAGATTAAGACTGACCGTATTCCATTGATTTCCTTGATTCCCTGTTTGACTCCAAATAGACGTCCATGTACTACCATTATCATCACTTGCTTCTACCGCAATAGATCCTGCATCTGTAGATCCAAACATATGATATTGGAAAGAGAAGGTGGCTTGTGAAGCACCATTCAAATCAAAACATGGCGAATTTAAAATGGCTTGTTTGTTTGGGAAACCCGTCCCATTACCTGACGCCTCTACATATAGGTACCAAGTACCATCAGCACCTGTGGTAGGTCCTGTCCCTGAAGAAGGCGTTCCTGCTGAATCTCGCAGCCAATTTAAATCATCACCTGTTCCTTGTGTCCAAGCCCCTAAAGAACTTTCAAAACTTTCCGAATATGGGAACGAAGAAATCCCACCTGTACATCCAGCACCACCAACACTCCCAGTCGTCACTGTAGCGGTATTACTAGCGCCTGATTGGTTTCCAGCTGCATCATTTGCCACTACTATAAAATTATAGGTGGTTGCAGGTGTTAGCCCTATAACATCAAAAAAGGTATTCGCTGTAGTTCCAATCAAAACACCGTTCTGTAACACATCATAATCTGTTACTCCTACATTATCTGTAGACGCACTCCAGTTTAAATCTGTCGTTGTGGTTGTTGTATTTGTAGCAGTCAAACTCGTAGGATTACTAGGCGCCTGTGTATCTGCACCTCCAGAAGCTGTAAGTTCAAATGCATCTAGTGCAACATCTGCTTGCCATGTCCCTCCTGTGATTCTATTGAAACGTAATTGAAGTCCGCTTCCTACATACGCAGCAAGATTTATATCAATAGGAATCCATTGATTTCCTTGATTCCCTGTTTGGCTCCATAAAGAAACCCAAGAAATTCCGTCATCATTACTCGCTTCTAATGCAATCGTTCCTGCATCGGTAGCTCCAAACATATGATATTGGAAAGAAAAAGTTGCTTGTGTGGCACTACTTAAGTTAAAACAAGGCGAATTTAAAATCGCTTGTTTATTTGGGAATCCTGTTCCATTACCTGATGCCTCAACAAATAGATAGAAAGCACCATCTGCTCCCGTTGTAGGCCCTGTTCCTGTAGAAGGTGTTCCTCCAGAGTCACGTGTCCAATTTAAATCATCACCTGTTGCCTGCGTCCAAGCCCCTAAAGAGCTTTCAAAACTCTCCGAGTAAGGAAACGAAGAAATCCCACCACTACATGCAGTCACTGCCGATGTGGTGACACTCACAGAATTACTCTGCCCAGATTGATTTCCTGCTGCATCTTTGGCGATCACAAAAAAGCTATACGTAGTAGAAGGCGTTAAACCAGTTGCTGTAAAAGCGGTACTCGATGCGGCTCCAATAAGAACACCATCACGATACACATCATATCCAGAAACCCCGATATTATCTGTAGAAGCATTCCAAGAAAGATCTGTGCTAGTAGGTCCTGTATTTGAAGCAATCAAACTTGTAGGTGTTGATGGAGGATCAAAATCAGGCACTGCAGAACCAATACGGAACGCAGCTACATGGCTTTTACGTACCGTTGCCGCACTACCATTCATATACTCTCCGATATGCCAGAAGGTCAAATCATCTGTAGGATCAATCGTTAATTGCGCATAATCTCCATAACGCCCATCTGATCTATTGTTTTGTGCATTTCCGTCTACAATATTCTGCTCTGCCACCGTCATCGTTCCCAAAGGATCTGATGCCAATCTTCCTGTATAGCGCAAAGAAGTAAATACCGAACTACTTACAATGGTATAGGCCAATCCTATATTTCCCTGAAAGTCCATACCTATACTTGCACAAAAGGTGCTATAGTTCGGCTGTGAATAGGTTCCTTCTTGATAAATAGTCCATGGTTGGTTATCGCCAGTTTGGCGAAGTTCGTACCAGCGTATTCCTGCTTTGGTATCATTCCCACTTACATCTACTACAAAATTCATCACCGCAGCGTTATGCGTTCCAAAACGTCTGTAATTGGTCATATACATCATCGTTGCTTGTATTGCATCAATGTTAGGACCGTTTCCAGGTTCATCTAAATTATTAAAAGAACCCCCATTAAATACGGCATCAAAAGGAGCCGTATTGATTTGTTGCGGACTCGAAATAGAAGAACTTGAAGGGCTATTCCAGTTGACACTCACATCCCAAATACTCAAATTATCCTGTGATACACCACTCCAACCATCATCTTGCATGTATACAATGGGATGTGGAACGCCAACAGGAGGTAATGTAGGCCCCGTCGCATTAAATCCTCCGGGGCTATAAAATCCATTATTAGACGCTCCCGGTAATGGAAAACCTATTAACTGTGCATTCGGGTTTCCTACCAGCATTTCATCTCTCTCTACAGCAAATACCACTTCACTCGTTGTAATAGACCCTTGATCTTTATTGGCAGTAATATAATATCCATCACTCCAAATAGATAATTTTTCATAATCTGGAAATGAACCTGTATTAAAACGATAGGTAAACCATCCGTCATTCACAGGATCTGGTCCCTGCCCAACAGCAATTAAAAATCCATTGGGTGTATTACTAAATTGCATCACAATAAAACGATCTGCATAGCGATCGTACACCACAACAGGATCTCCAAGGGTTTCTCCTGGAAATAATGTACCTAAAGAGGCTTCAGGCAATAATACATTTCCAGAGCGATCTAAAATTCCAAATCCAGAGTTAAATGCATACACATAATGATTGGGGCCAATGGCTCCCGTGGGATCATTTAAGACCGTTCCTTGATGTGCTCCAAAAGAAGCAACAGGAGCCCTTCCCTGAATAGGCTGTACGGCTCCTTGCTTTTGAATAAGCGGATCGGGTCCTGCAGGTAATCCTTTGCCTGGAATAAATGTATTAGATCCTCTTCTTTTAGGAGGAGCTACATGTTCAAGTCCAGCTGCTGCAATAATATTATCCATAGAAGAGAGCGCTGGAATTTCTCTCATATATGTCGCCTGACCAATGGAGGTCGGTGACATGGATCCGTCTTGGGCGTAGGTTGTAAACGCACAAAAAAGCCACAAAATAGCGATTGTAATTTTCTTCATTTTAATTAGTATAGGTTGTTAAAAATAAATTAGTTATAAGTTAAATTAAGAAAAACATATTCATTAATAGCAGGATTTTTCCTAAAAAGAACGAGAACCCTTATTTCTATGGTAAACCCATAAAACACCTCTAGAAAACATACCCATAAAACAACATTGCGCTCCCTGAAAATCACGTTTTTTTTAAAAAAATCTATCATCTCAATTTGAAAGACAAATACGTTTTAAAAAAAATTACGTCTTTTTTATACTACGCAAAAAGACTGCGTAATACCACTTCACATTTGCAGGGTAATTATGTATTGAATACCTCACCTTTTGGAATCTGTTGAGGTATTTTTTGGGGTATCCCGCCATAACATGGAGTATGGCGGGATTTAAAATAATAATAAAAAACGTGTGGGCATGTATGTTCATATGTAAAGAGCGTAGTCTGATGGTGGTGATCAGCTTAGGAGTAAGCATTGCCAAACTAAGGATGTTACTTATCTGCAAAGTGAGTACATCACTACGCTCAATATAGTAAAGTGTCTGTAGTGTAATGGCTAGCACGGTGGGTATATCCTGCAAGTCCGAAGTTCGATTCTCGGGAGACACGTACATCAATAGTCTTGATGTACACTTGAAACAGTAGCTTATGTGGTATAAGCGACCCGCTGAAGACGGGTAGATATACGTTCGACTCGTATCTGTTTCACACTATGCAAGTCTTGTTGGGCGTTTCTGTATGGCGCTATTGTATACATCATTGCAGTATTTGTATGATGGTTGTATATCCAACTTGACATAGAGGTTGTTGATTTTCCAAAAATCAAAACATCGTTATGTGGGTTCGAGTCCCACTCCTGATATCAGGATGGCGGAATTGGTAAACGCACCAGATTTAGGCTCTGGCAAAACGAGACGTAGCTGTCATAGGTTCGAATCCTATCAGGTCCACTACATCATATAGAAAAATATGGACCTGTAGCTCAGCGGGTAGAGCACTACACTTTTTTGACGTTTGGGGATACGTTACATCTCCACCACCAAGCTGATCACCTTATAAAACTGATCAACAGATAGTTCATCTGTAAGTATTGAACAATACAAGAACGATCCGTTAAACTTCAATTCGTTGAAGTAAAACAGATCTAACATGTACTTTGAATGATGGATGCTAGCCATCACAAAATGAGTGCTTTTTTCCTGTATTCGTTTCGGCAAATAATGGATTTTGATCTTTTATTTCTCGTTTCAAATCTTTTAAAAACCACTCATGGGTAGATGGATACCATCGGTTATTCCGTATGTGCGAGATGATGGTTTTTGTATTGTTTTTTTTAGAAATCCGCTTTCGCGAAAGCTTACTCAGGCACAATAGAGATATTAAACTCCACTATAAGCCTTGGAACCTGAAAATCGACCAAAGGTCGAAATAGTAAACTATAGGTCCCGCTAAAAAGCGGGATTAGTTCAACTAGTTATTTTGAATTCATCCTTTGGATTTTTTCAAAATAGCGTTTCACTAATAAAAGTAGCGAAATGAATATAGAACATTACTTCTCTGTGTACCGGTCATAGAAGTGATATAGGGGATATCCCCGCAAAATTGAAGTGTAACCAGTTTCCAAAAATGGGAGCAAAAACAAAGAGATATCCGCATAGGCGGGTATAAAAATTATGAAAAGAGTACGTATCAACGCCGGTAAAATCGGCTTAGTATTTAGGCATGGTGATTACCACCGTGTACTAACAGAGGGGATCCACTGGGTAGGCTTTCGCGAAAGCGTAACCCTATACAACACCGCTCTTTCTTTTACATCAAATACCATTGACCTAGAAGTCTTTTTAAGAGACGAAGCACTCGTGGCTTTATGGCATGTAATTGATGTATTGGATCACGAACTTGTGATTGTATATAAAAACAAAAAATACAGTCAGACGCTTACAGCAGGACGTTATGTTTTCTGGAAAGGGCTTGTAGATTATCAATTTACACGTGCCGATCTTACAAAGATTCACATCACTGAAAAAATTGATACCGCAGTGTTTGCTAAGTACGATTTACTAAAGCATATTCGTGTGTTTGAAGTAGCGTCTTACGAGAAAGCAGTCATGCTCGTCAATGATGAATATGTACAAACCTTAACAGGGGGTACCTATCGTTTCTGGCGCAATGACACGACGATCAAGATCGCAAAAGCAGATATGAGGCAGTTACAGCTGGAAATTGCAGGTCAAGAATTACTGACGAAAGATAAAGCGACGGTACGTTTGAATTTTCATGCGCAGTATAAAGTGACAGATCTTGAAAAAGCGTTGCTAGACACCAAAGACTATGAAAAGCAATTATATGTATCCTTACAACTTGCTTTACGTGCCTACGTGGGAAGTTACTCACTAGATGAGTTGCTAGAAAGCAAAGAAGCGCTCGCACAGTCTGTATTTGAAAACAGTAAAGAGACCTCAGAAAAATTAGGGGTTACTGTGTTGAGTTGCGGTGTGCGTGATGTGATTCTCACCGGAGATATGAAAGAGATCATGAACCGCGTATTGATTGCACAAAAAACAGCGCAAGCACATGTGATTACGCGTAGAGAAGAAACCGCAAGCACCCGTAGTTTATTGAACACGGCAAAGCTTATGGAAGACAACGAGATGCTTTACAAGCTTAAAGAGATGGAGTATGTAGAAAAAATCGCTGATAAAGTTGGCGAAATTACACTCTCTGGAAACAGCGGCATGGTAAAGCAGCTAAAGGAACTATTTACAACAAAATAGTGATCCTATATCCAAAACGTCAAGGGGTTCCTCTTGGCGTTTTTTTTGTAACTCACATGATGCGTTAAGACTTCGTTAAAGTGTATTGCTTCTTAAAGCTGTAATCAATTTCTTAATATCTCATACGGCTTTAACATATTCCACTGACACCCTTTATCTTACGCATATTCCATCTTAAAATATTTATTAAAAAATCTATGGTATTTTTTAAATAGTCGTTATCTTTGAGAAGCAACCACCCCTTTTTCAAGTAAAAAAAGGGAATTATTGACCATTCTACAGATATTACTCACCATTTAAAAAAAAAGACATGATACGAACATTACTCTGTGTATTCATTATTTGTTTAGGTACTGTTTCTTCCATTTCGCAAGAATCTATTGCAAGGGAATGGAACGAAGAACTTCTAGAGGCGATCCGTAATGATTTTGCACGACCTACGGTTCATGCTCGTAATCTTTTTCATACCTCAGCATTAATGTATGATGCGTGGGCTATTTTTGACGACACGGCTGTCCCTTTATTTTTAGGAAAGTCTTTTGGCGGTTTTCAAATCCCTTTTGATGGCATTGCAATTCCCGATAATGAAGCCGATTTGGAAGCAGCTAGAAATGAAGTCATCAGCTATGCCGTATTTCGATTATTAATGCATCGTTTTGATGGATCTCCAGGCGAAGACGACACCTTGCCGGCACTGGAAGCGAAATTTGCTGAATTATCCTACGATGCCTCTTTTACAGATACTGATTATAGCACAGGATCGTATGCGGCTTTAGGAAACTATATGGCCGAGCAAATGATTGCTTTTGGATTACAAGACGGGTCTAATGAAGATTTTGATTATGGAAATACGTCCTATCTTCCTGTCAATGATCCTTTAGTTTTAGATGTATACGAAGAAACCAATGATATTGATCCTAATAGATGGCAACCCCTGGCTTTTGAGTTTTTTATAGATCAGTCAGGTAATGTGATTCCTGGTGGGGTGCCTGAATTTTTAAGTCCAGAATGGGGACAAGTCACACCTTTCGCTTTAAGCGAAGAAGATTTAGATATTTTTCCTGTGAATGGTTTTGATTATTACGTCTATAACGATCCAGGAGCACCTTCTCTTATTCAAGATTCTGATGGCAACGCCTTAGAAGATCCTTATAAGTGGGGATTTGGATTGGTCGCTTCTTGGTCAAAACACCTAGATCCTGCCGATGGAGTGATGATTGATATTTCGCCTGCTAGTATTGGAAATATACAAAGCTATCCTACTACGTTTGAAGAATATCAGGCATTTTACGATTTTGAAAATGGTGGAGATGCAAGTATTGGTCACGATGTAAATCCTGTCACTGGACAGCCGTACCCAACACAAATGGTGCCTAGAGGCGATTATGCGAGAGTACTTGCTGAGTTTTGGGCAGATGGCCCTGACTCAGAAACCCCTCCTGGGCACTGGTTTACCATTTTAAATTACGTAAATGACAATCCGCTGACGGTGAAGAAAATTGGTGGCGAAGGAGAAACCTTGAGTGATTTAGAATGGGATATTAAAACCTATTTCTTACTCGGTGCTGCCATGCATGATAGTGCTGTCAATACATGGGGATTAAAAGGCTATTATGATTATGTACGTCCTATTTCTGCGTTGCGTTATATGGCGGGTAAAGGGCAGAGTGATGATAATACATTAGCTAATTATGATCCGCACGGACTTCCACTTATCGACGGACTTATTGAAGTAATCCAAGTAGGCGATCCGCTTGCGGGGGACAATGATGAGTTTGTAGGGGATCTTAAAATGAACGTTTGGAAAGGCCCTGATTATATAAATGACCCAGATATAGATGTGGCGGGTGTGGATTGGGTGTATGCCAACAGATGGTGGCCTTATCAACGTGGTACTTTTGTAACACCTCCTTTTGCGGGCTATATTTCTGGCCACTCTACGTTTTCTCGTGCTGCAGCAGAAATCTTAGCACTTGTGACTGGTGATCCCTTTTTTCCAGGAGGTGTTGGTACTTTTGAAGTCGTTCAAAATGAATTTCTTGTTTTTGAAGAAGGACCTTCTGTGAATATGACCTTACAATGGGCTACCTATAAAGATGCTTCAGATCAAACCAGTTTATCAAGAATCTGGGGAGGGATTCACCCCCCTATAGACGATATTCCCGGACGTATATTGGGAGAACAAATTGGGCAAGATGTCTATGAGCGAGGGCTTGCGTATTTTTCTGGAGCTGCATTAAGCACTGAAGAAGTTACTCTGACACCGGTTACTGTATTTCCAAATCCTGTGAATGACCTCTTACAAATCTCAGGGAATTATCAAGGAAATGTATCTTTTACCGTGTATAGCATTGATGGAAAAAGGGTGCTTTCTGAAACCAAGCAAATGACATCAAATAACACCACGCTTAATGTAGAAAAACTCACCACAGGGATTTACTTTTTAGCGATTGTTGATCAAGTTCAAAACTCGTCACAGACGGTTAAGATTATAAAGGAGTGATCATCTTTTAAAAGATTTTATAATTTACACTCCTGTCTATCGATAAGCAGGTTTGCGAAAAATAAAAAGACCATCACTTCTGACGGTCTTTTTACTTTTCAATAATCCTTAATCAGGAAGGTTTAATTTTATACGACGAATTTTCTCGTTAACTAATCCTGAAAATGTAAATCTCCCTGCTAGCGCCCGTCTGTGACGGGTGACGTATGGAGTAAAAACCAAACAATTACAACTTCATTTCCTACAACCAGAAAAGGCGTCCCTAGCTATTCCAAAATACAAAAAGCTATGATGGTTGGTCATAGCTTTTTGTTTATTTTCGTTTCGGATTACTTACTATATAACTAGTTAGTAGAAGTGAGAATATTCTTTATTAGGGACCCCGCTCCCGCCAGTTTGTAACTGGTGGCATTCTGAGTAAGAAATCTAATACACAGATTACCCCATAAATCCTACATCATCAATCTTTAATATCGTATGATCCTCTGCATAATTCCGAGCACTTGAATATTTCCATGCTGTTGCTTCTGTCTCCCCTTATCGGTTGGGTTGTTATCCACAATTATTGAAATTGTAAACAAAGAAAATAAAAAGAAGCAAAAACAAAAGAAAATCAATCACTTACAGTATTATTAACTTCGTTATTAAGTCTCTATGTGAATAACAATGCTAAACTAAGGGCTAGCGCCCGTCTGTGACGGGTGCCGTATGGAGTAAAACCCAAACAATTATAACTTCATTTCTTCAACCAGAAGAGGCGCCCTAGCTATCCCAAAATACAAAAAGCTATGATTTAGCATCATAAGATATATTGTTGTTTTCTGATTATTCTAAAACGATCTTTGTAACCAAGGAATATTATTATTTTGTAAATCTTCAATAGTATAAAATTGTGTGGTTGACTCATCAGCAATTATCATTTCTGAATAAAATGGCAAAAATTCTTTTAAAAACATATGTATAAATCGTTCTTCAAAAGATTCGTGATCTATAGATAGCGCAATAAAATATTCTTCCTCATCTACAATTACTTTATCTCTCTTAAATTCTTCAGAATTCATTACTCTTATTCCTAAAAAATGAAAATCTTCATCATTGACATCTAAATATAAATCTAAATCTGCTAAACTAGAATACAGATTCTCTTTCTCTTTTCTAAGATTTAATTTATCCGCAATGCTTTCAATTGAATTAACAATAATTTCTTTTTCCTTGTAATTCTTTAGTAGTAAATATTTATTATTCATTTTAATAAAGTTTTTTAAGATTGTTTACCCCTTCAATAAAAATAACTCCTTGGTCTTTTAATTCTTTTAGAATAATATTATTAAAATTAAATGTACCTAAATTGTCATATACTACAACAACTTTTTTCTTAAAAGGATTCATATATTTTAAAGAAGTGGTTTCATTGATAGGTAAATATTTTTGCATTTGAACCTTTAATTGTTCAATATTATGACTGTTATGTAATTGTGATTTTGCTTCAATAATATATTGTTTTGTTCCAAAATCAATATCCCCATTCAATCTTTTTTGAGGCTTTAATTGTGTTACATTATTAAAAAAATCTGTTATTTCATCTCCAAAACGCTTTGCTAATTCAAACATTTTCTTTGCAACCTCTGCTTCAAACTTTGCACCAATAGTAGGTGGGCTTTTAAAAGCTTTATTAATATTTTCTAAAATCACTTTCTCAGAAAGTTTAGCCCATCTAAGTTCAACTCCTGAAGCGTTTTTCCAAAACCAATTTCCTGCTTCTAATCTTAACCCTAACTTCTCTATTTCCAACAATTCATCCAAAAACTTTAAAATCTCTTGATCTTTTGCAGCGTGGGTAAATATCTTATTCTTTATAAAACCATTAATTTCTTTTGCCGCACCACTTGCTATAACTTGTCCTCTATAGTATAATGCGTAAACTAATTTACCATCTACTATAGCATCTAATACCAAAACATTAAGATTCCATAAGCGTTGTGCTTTTTGTATAGTTATAGATAAGCCATTTATAGCCCGTATGCTTTCAAAAGGTACTATTTTAAAAGAAACTTTACCAAAGTTTGCGATCTCTACATTAATGATTGCATTAAAAAGTAATACACGTATACGTTCCCTAATTGCAGCGGCTTTTGCACCTTTTAATCTACGCAATCTAGCTAATGTTTTAGGTCCATTTTTTATAACACCTTGACGTATCGCAGAGCTTATACTCACAACAGCAGTTGCGATACTTATTTTTTCCCAATTTTCTATAAACCAATCACCTTCTTCTGTTCCTTTTAAACGTGCTTTTCTAAAAATAAGAATAAGGTCACCTAGACCAACAGCAATTTCTGTAACAGCTATGACTGCAACTATTCCTGTCGCACCAGCCCCAAGTACTCCAAAAGAAACTAGTGTTGCAACTACAGTAGCGATTATAGCTACTCCTGTAATAATAGTATTCCATTCTGTTTCATTAGAAAAAAATTTTACTTCTAAGGCAGATGCAAAACGTATATCACCAGTGACTTCATCTTCTAAAGCTATAAGATCCAAAGGGTTAAATTTTGTTTGGATTTGTTGCACAACCTCTCTAATTTTAGAAGTTCCGATACTCATACTCCCCCCAGGAAATCCGACGCCACCAGCAGATGTTGTCACCGTTGCTCCTTCCCTATATGTATATTGTTGTAAAAACACTGTATTCTGACTATCAGTTACAGACAGATTACTATCTACTATATAATTTTTTCCTATAAGAAATTTTGCAACAGAGGCTTCCCCGCTAATAAAGCTAGCTATAGAAGTTATAAAAGTTGTAAAATCTACTTTTTTAGCATCGCTTAGAGCATTATATATCCTAAGTACATCTTCTGGATGTTTTTTAAAATCATTATAGGCAATTGTCAGATCATTAAATCCATACATGATATTTAATATTGCAGAACCTGTGTCTATAAACCAACTGTCTAAATCATATGCAGTTAATAATTTTAAATCTTTAACCAATTGTTCATCTCCACGTTGACTGATAACAAATCTCGGAGCTCTCTGATACAACCATTTTAATAATTCTTCATCTTCAGAAGTACTTCTGAAAGCTTTATTAAAGGCATTAATGATCTTGTTTCTAACTTGTTCATTCTCTCTAGCACCTATATAATTAGACAAAGCAGAGTAATCTTCATAACTACCTGATGTTAACTCAATAGCTACTTCATCTTGATGTGCGTATTTAATCTTCTTAACAAAAGAAATTGACTTCCCTAATTCTAATTTAAAATCAAACAACACTTTATGTTGTCGTATAGAAACAGTTCCTAATTTTTTATTTAATTTTCCTACTAATTGTAAGCTTCGCTTTTCTCCACTAGAAGAATCTATCTTCATAGGAATTTGACTTTCATAATCAATCTCCTGATCTCCGCCAACTTCATCCTTTATTACTATTGTCTGTCGATCTGCCTCATAATTTTTATAGTAATAAGGAATTGGGGTACCACTTGCCAAATCCTTTCCTAAAGCCTCAAAGTCTATTGGCCAAGTAAAAAAACCCTCTCCAGACCCTGTATCCTCTTCAAACACAATGGGCGGACTAAACCCTAATTGGTCTGCAAATTTAAATTTGCTCATTTTTTATGTTTTTTTTATTTATATCTACACGCACACACGTGCCTCATAGCCTTATCGCAGCCCATATCCTGAATTATAGGATATGGACTGTTTTTGCTTTCGCGAACCTGTCTATCGGCAGGCAGGAGCGTAACCACTACTAACGCTCGCAAAAGGGATAAGGTTTTAAATAGTGCCTCTTAAAAGGCAGCTTCTCCACCGCCTCCTTCTGGAGGAGTTTCTGTTCCTGTTTTTCCTTTTAGAGTCTCTGTAGTCTCTAAGATTGTATTTTCAAGCTCTCCTTTAGGATCAAAACAAGGAAGTCCTCCTTCATCAAGTATCGCAGATTTTGCTTGTACAATGGTAAGTGAGGTAGGCACTCTGGTTTCCCAAGTAGATTCTACTTCGCCTTCTGTACTTTGTAATTCCTGCATAATAGAAAGGTAGGTTTCATTATCTGTAGTCATGCCTTGACCTGTCCATAATTCACCTGTTTCTAAGTACCAGTTGGCAGCGGCTTCAAATCCTGGTCGTATTGGTAAAACCACACGTGCCATTCCTGCTTGTAAAAAGGCTTGAAATAATGGATCAGAACCATTTCTTTGTTGGAATAATTTTACCCAATCTTTTTTAGCTGCATAGAAGTATGGATATAAGGTATAAGCCATTAAATCCCAATCAAACACTTGCTCAAAGAAACGCACTGTTTCTGCATGTGTTTGTAAGGCTTGAGATGCGTTAATTGGACTCACACAGGTCTCTGGATTCATACCCTGATAATGATCTTGAGCAAAATTCAGATCACATTGTTCTGCCATCAGCTCGATACAAAGACGCTTTAATTCTTTTTGTTCAAGACTTCTGTTAAACAACGGGTTAAATCTAACATCCTCTGTAGTTTCAGTTACTGGCGCATCAAAAATAGCTTTCGCATCTTTATACTCAGCAAGACGCTCTTGATACGCTGTTTTAATGGCATTATAGGTTTCGTTCTGCCATTGTTGCTTTGGTTCAGAATTAAGGTAACAATGCGCTACAATATTAAAATTAATAGGTTCTACGTCTTCTGTTGCGATAGAGATAGGAAGTACCCCTGTGATCAGATTATTGAGAGGGGCATTATTTACTATAAGATCTTTCCAAACCTCAGTAGTTCCAAATGAAAATTTGCTATCTCCTACATAGATTGCTGCACTAGACAGGTCATCAGTCCCTTCAGCAATGATATTTCCTCGTATATCTACCGCACTACATCTATAGCCTTCAGGAAGTTCTATTTCATAGTCTTTCGTATTTCTACTAAGATTTTTAACTCCTTCCGCTTCTTCTCCAAAAAATTTATGACTAAAGGACTTTCCTATTCTTAAAAGAGGAGCCGGATATGCATTTACCTCGGCATTATATAATGCTGCAGCATCTTGATAGTTTTCTGCATCAAGATCTGCTGGGCTATTTATATTCTGACTCTCTAAGGTTACTGGTGGTATAGGCTCCACCATATCATTTGTATTAGTATCGCCATTCTCAAGACGTTTTTTTATGGCCTCTTTAAAGAAACGTGATGGTTCTGGAACGGTAAATTCATAAATGAGTCGTTTGCCATAATTCACCAATTGGTTTTTATAGATTTTGTCAACCCATCTGTATACACCCGTAATATGCTGATCACCTAGCGTATTATCAAAACCGTGCACATTATTTTCTTCAAATTCTCTTAACATAATAGAGGTACGACGTGTACTCACTTTTTGTACCACACGTTCTAGAGCACGCTCAGTTACTTCTTGCGCATACGATTGTGCTTGTGAATTTGAATTTGATGTAGAAGTCGACGAAGAAAAATCTGCGTAGGCACCTAAGTTAAAAGAAACGCCTCCTACTCCTTTTGGGCTATAATTAAAGTTTGCTGTAGCTCCGTAATTTTGAGATTCGTCTTCATTGATGACCGCAGACACTTCTGTTTGTAGTTCATTACGCTCTGTGGTGGTCGTATCTGTTAGATTTTCTACTTCACGCTCACTTGTTGTCTCTGTCTCTGTTTGTAAACTGGTAAGACTACGGGTACTACGCTCCTTATATTCACGTGCAAGAATATTCTCAATATGAGATACTTCTCCTGGCACATAACATAAGATTTCTTGTTCTACACGTCTAAAATCTGCAATCCCTAGACTTGTTAAACCGAAGACTTTTTTGTCTGGGAGTGTTGTGCTGGGTTGTGGTATGCTATTATTAAAATATCCCATAGTTGCTCTGTCTACATAAACTCTATGAGTGAAAATAAAATTTCCATTATTAGTATAAATCTCTCCTTCTATATCATAATATGTTGTGTTTTCTGGGAAAATAACCCCCTCTGGAAATAATGCTATTGTTAAAAAGTCTCCATCGTTTAATACTTCATAAGAGACATTATCAAATTGATCTCCTGATGAAAAAAACGTAATTTCATAATCTATTTCAAAAAGATTCGTACTTGTTATTCCATTAAAAATTTGCATTATTATATTACGGCTTCCATCGCTTGTTTGCTCATGAAGTGGAATGAAACTATAATCATACCCCCCTTCTTCTGTTTCAGCTCTTGTTTCCAATGGCACCACATTTCCTGCAATACGGATGTTCTTAGGTTGAGATGACGGTGCTAATGTCCTTATTTCTTGCGTACGCTCTTGAATACGTTTTGTTATAACCTCTTTAACCTCCTCTAACGTATCATACAAAGAAAGCTCTTCTACTAGCTTTTGAGAAGTCATAAATCCTAAGGATTTTTCTGACAACCTAGTCGTTAAATAGGTGCCTGTTGGATCTATAGGTGTAAATGTAAATGTTTCTCTATCCATCGCCACTAACTCAGCACTCCTATCTGTCGCTGGGACATCTCCTTCAGGCTCTCCTTTATTAGGGTTATCAGCAATCACATCATCTACTCGTTTGTTAAATAGATCTAATGCTTCTTTAAAAGCACGTTTATTTTCCTTGTCATAGAGAATTTCTATTTTTTCTATTTCTGAGCGTACTTCTTGATATTTTTCAACTTCTCTTTCTAAAAGCACTCGTTTTATTGTGTTTTCTCTTTTTGTAGCTTCTTTATAAACAGGCTTTTTATGTATACCATTATATTTATTTGACTCTAATTGCGTTAGAACATTTGGAATCACAACTACTGCATTTGCTCTTCGTACAAACTCTTCTACTTGATCTTCAGTAAAGGTAATTTCTTCTGTAGACCCTGCCCTGAACGTTTCAAATGCCTTTAAAAATTGGTTTGCAACGAGTACTTGAATTAAGGCATTTCGCACATGAGTAGCTGTATTTTCAAAAGCTTGATATAAAAGATTTTCCCAAATCAATAACTCTTGAGTTTCTGTTAACTCAACGGCTGTTTTTTTATTATCATAAATACTAGCATAGGATAACACATTCTTAGTACGCATTAGCCAAGACGAAAAATCATACAAACTTTGATTCTGATTCCGAATCTCGCTTTTATTTTGAAAAGCAGTATAGGCTGTATGAGCTGCCTTTAAATTTAATTTTTTTGATGCCTCATCACTGGTCTCTGCCACTGTAATAAAATTACTTTGAGTTGTATCCGGATGAAAGACAAACCCTATCGTATTGGTGCTTTCATCTACTAGTTGCGGGTTTCTTAAAGTGACAAACCTAAACAGGTTTGCTTTTGAAGGTTTCTTATTCATTTTTTATTATTTAAAGTTAAAATTGGACATAGGTGTCCTATTGAGATTATGGTCTCGTTTTTTTGGAGGTGTTTGGTAAGATGATCACAAATGCTAGGCGTTAGCATTGTGTAAAGGTCAAGAGGCTTTTATTTAAAAGCACTCCATACAGATCTAGTGGGTTGTATTAAAACCAGATGATGATAGCCTATTGTAGGCTTATTGTCTATCATTTGCTACAGTTACATGTGGGCATAGGAATCCCATGCTGACAGGTATAATGTCAATTTATTATTACCTCAACATGAAGTTTTAATATACCCCTAGATTTTTTCTATTTTTATAAAAATAACTTCTTAAAAAAAGCATCACATATGTTAGAAAACTATGGAATATCGTTCTTTTTTAAAGCGTGTTCTTAAAAGATACGCTCTTTATACAAATAGGACTGTTAGTATGTAAGGGATGTCAATATGCCTTGCATACTGTCCCTAAAAAAAGAGTTTACTAAAGGATCATTAATTTTTTCACAGCTTTTAAAAAGTTATTAAGTTCATACCCATCCTCACTTGAGGATCTTATAAACGCTTTTCTTAAAGTGGTGCTTGAAAAGTGTTCTTCATTTTCATATATTCTACAATAATCACTCGTAACTCCTAGGTTCTTGCTACCATCTGTTTATTGTATAATGTCAAATATATTTTACAAATGTTTAATTATTCGACATTTTTTTGTAATTTAGCGCTAACTACCGTACAAATATAAAACATTTTGCAACTTAAAACAAACATTTGTGTTATTTTTTTCACAAAATGCAAAATAAAAAACTGCCCCTATGGAAACTATAAATGATAAGATAAAAAACATTATCCGGCATTTTGGATTCAATAATTTTTCCTTTTCAAAAGAAATCGGTGTCACCGGAACCACAGTCGACAGTATCGTAAATGGTAGACCTCAACCTGATGGCTCTCGAAAGAAAACAAAGCCTGGGTATGATGTCCTCTTGTCTATCATAGAAACCTTTAAAATCAACCCAGACTACCTCTTTGGACAAAGCGATATCATGCTCAGAGAAGACACTTCCAAAATTCAAACATATTCTGGAATGCCACAAGTGGTCGCTGTAAATCAATCTGGCGAAGAGAATGTCGTATATGTACCTATAAAAGCTAGAGCAGGCTATCTAGACGGCTATGGCGATACCGAATATATCGAGACACTTCCTACCTTTCACATGCCACACCTCACCAACGGCACCTACCGTTGCTTTGAAGTGCACGGCAACTCTATGGTACGTACTTTTTTTGACGGAGATCTTGTTTTTGGAAAATATGTAGAAGACTTAAACGATATTAAAGATGGTCGTGTGTATATCATCGTAAGTAAAAATGATGGTATTGTTTTAAAACGCACGATTAATCGAATTGCAGAGCGCGGAAAACTTATTTTAAAGAGTGATAATACCGACGGTAACTACCCTACCTACACCATGAATGCCGAAGACATTATGGAAGTATGGTATGTCACAATGTATGCTTCCAAACAAATGCCAGAACCTGTCGATATTTACCAACGCCTACACGAGTTAGAAAGTAAAGTGGTTGACCTTGAAGAGAATTTACAACAAAAGCTTTTAAATTAATTTTTAAAACAGTATTTCCTTTTAAACAGGTTATGCTTTCTCGAACCTGCCTGTCGACAGACAGGAGCGGATAAAACTGCGATAAAAGCCCTACATCAATCCGTGTAATTCATGCGTTTTTGTGAGGGCCTTTTCATTCTTTTCATCAATCCACGCTTGCCCTTTGCGACGACGCATAAAATTATCAAAATGACGCATTACAAAAATATTATACAAGGCATAGCCAAGATGTTTCGGCTTTCGCGGAAGCGAACGTAAACTCATACTAAAGCCAGGCGTTTCATACTTCATAAAATGCCAATAACCTTCTGGCATATATAAAGTTTCTCCATGATTGAGATGACAGATATAGCCTTTTGCTTTTTTTAGAACAGGGAACTTCTCATAGTCAGGATGGTCAAAATCAATATCTTCTCTAGTAATCAAACTATGAGGAACTTTGTATAAGTTTTTGGTCTCACTTGGCGGAAAAAGAATGCATTGTTTTCTGCCTTCAAAATGAAAATGCAAAATATTTGCCCAATCAATATCATGATGCATAAACACCTTACTATTTTCTCCTCCAAAAAATAACATAGGCAGTTGTTTTAACAACCGAAGTCCTACGTCAGGAAACTTAAAATCCTGTCTCAAGTCAGGCACTTCTTTCATCAGATTGTATAAGAAAATACGATAATTGGTAGGTGCTGTTTTAAGAAGATGGATATAATCACGCATTTTCATGGTGGCATGTGCTTGATTAAACCCTTCATCATGCTTTACGTGACGATCGTCATAAAGAGACACTTTTTTGTTCCCTGCAATTTCTTGTATATAAGATAAAGACCACTTTGTGTAGGCCGGCCAGTCATTTATAAGGCTTTCAATAACCACTGGTTTTTGTGGCTTTACATACTTGGCTACAAATGCTTTTTTCGAAATGGTATGTACGCGCGCTATTTGTTGTAACTCCATAAACAAGATGATTGTACCCCTAAAGATACCAAAAGCCCATTTTTGTTACAAAAATGGGCTTTATAAAATTATTTTTCTTTAAAAAGCTATTTACTTTTTGCAGCAAGTTTTGCTTCTTCGTTACGCTCTATTTTATGATCTGGGCGTGTCCATTTGGGTTTTTCCCCAAGAGATTCGTATTGTGAATCTGCCGCTTCTACTGTTTCTGGTTGTGCCTTTTTTACAAAAGGTTTTTGGGGTGTCAATCCCAGTAATTCAAACATTTTCATGTCTTCTCCTACGTCTGGGTTAGGTGTTGTCAATAGCTTATCTCCTGCAAAAATAGAATTAGCTCCTGCAAAGAAACACATGGCTTGCCCTTCTCTACTCATTTCTGTTCTTCCTGCCGAAAGTCGTACTTGCGTTTGTGGCATCACAATTCGCGTCGTCGCCACCATTCGGATCATTTCCCAAATAGAGATCGGTTCAATAGCTTCCATTGGAGTTCCTGGCACAGCAACCAGTGCATTAATAGGTACTGACTCTGGTTGTGGATCTAGGGTTGCCAATGCCACGAGCATTCCTGCGCGATCCTCTACCGCTTCTCCCATGCCTATAATTCCTCCACTACAAACCGTTACATTGGTTTTACGCACATTAGATATCGTATCCAAACGATCTTCAAAGGCACGTGTAGAGATCACATCTTTATAATAATCTTCAGAGGTGTCTAGGTTATGGTTATATGCATACAATCCTGCTTCTGCAAGACGTTGTGCTTGATTCTCAGTGACCATACCTAATGTACAGCATACCTCCATATCCAATTTATTAATGGTACGCACCATTTCTAATACATCATCAAACTCAGGCCCATCTTTTACATTACGCCAAGCAGCTCCCATACACACTCTAGAACTCCCAGAGGCTTTAGCTCGTAAGGCTTGCGCTTTTACGTGCTGCACAGACATTAGGTCATTCCCTTCTATATCAGTGTGGTAACGCGCTGCTTGCGGACAATATCCACAATCTTCTGGGCAGCCTCCTGTCTTGATAGAAAGCAAAGTAGATACTTGTACGGTATTAGGATCATGATGTAAACGGTGCACCGTTGCTGCGTCATACAGCAATTCCATCATGGGTTTGTTATAAATAGATAGGATTTCTTCTTTGGTCCAGTTGTGTCTGATTTCACTCATACGTCAAAAATAAGAAAACAGTGGTTATGATTTTATTTCTTCTCGATAAATATACTTAAAAAGTCCGCTTTCGCGAAAGCGTATAAAGAATCTTACAAATTTGTTTCAACATGAAAAATCCGCCATGACAGCGGATTTTTATTTGTAAGCGTTACGGTTGAGTATCGCCTATTCTTCATCTTCTTTTACCTCTTCGGCATCTTCTATCGCATCGGTAGGCGCTGATTTGTCTTTTCCTTTTAAATACTCTGGAAGATCCATTCCTGCCATGTTAAACATTTCCTGTAATGGTGGTACCGCCCCATACATTCCTGAGATAAAGTTGGACGTTGATGTTTTTCCATCTTTTGCACTTCCGTTTTCCCAAACGGTGACTTTATCTATTTTAATGTTCTTGATGGCTTCTGCTTGTGTTGCAACAAGTTCGGGCAGTTTATCTGCGATTAATAATAATACAGCGTCTTTCGAGTTATTTCCTGCTGCTTTTACAATTTGATCAAGACCGGCTGCTTGCTTAGTTAATACTTCATATAACCCTTGTGCCTCTGCTTTTGCCTTAAATAAAATCGCATCTGCTTCTCCTTTGGCACGACGTCTTATTTTTTCAGCCTCAGCCTCAGCATCAATCTCTACTTTACGTTTATCAATTTCAGCAGGAACAATAATATCTGCTTCTTGCGAAGAACGCTCTCTATCTGCACGGGCAAGTTCGGCATCTTTTTCTGCTGCATACGATTCTTCCAATGCTTTGGCACTTTGTACTTTCTCAGATGCAATTGCGACACGCTCTGCTTCTGCTTCACGCTGACGACGCAATGAGTCTGAATTGGCTACTGCAATTTTTGCTTGGTTTTCTCCTTCAACCGCTTGTGCATTTGCAGCCGCTACCTGTGTACGTTCATCCTGAACCGCATTTGCTTCTCCAATAGATCCATCACGTGTTTTTTCTGCTACAGATTTACGTGCGGCATTAATGGCATGCGCTGCGGCTTCTTTTCCTAAAGCTTCGATATAGCCAGACTCATCAACAATATCAGTAATATTTACGTTGATTAATTTAAGCCCTACTTTCTTTAGTTCTCCTTCAACACTTTGTGAAATGTTGGTCAGAAATTTATCTCTATCGGAGTTAATTTCTTCAATATCCATAGATGCAACCACCAGACGTAACTGACCAAAAATAATCTCCATCGCCAATTCTTTTACATCTTCCATACGTAATCCTAATAAGCGCTCTGCAGCATTTTGCATCACGCCCGGTTCTGTAGAGATACCAATCGTAAATCGAGAAGGTACATTTACACGAATGTTTTGCTTACTTAACGCATTCACAAGGTTGACCTCAATAGACATAGGTGTTAAATCAAGAAATTCATAATCTTGAAACACTGGGATGATAAAAGCAGCACCTCCATGAATACATTTGGCAGACTGCCCCCCACTTACTTTTCCATACACCACCAGAATACGGTCTGATGGACATCGTTTATAACGACGTATAATGAAAATGACAATCATAAAAAGAATAAGAGCCACTGCTCCAATGGTTATAACACCTGCCATACCATCTGTTTGTAATAGCAATAATTTTGACATAAAAATTTAGATTATTTAGTTAATGATACAATTAGAATTCCGTTTGCCGTTACTTCTTTTACTTGCACGACAGTATTGGTAGTTAGATCTTCATTTTCATCCGTAAGCGCTTCGAGTTCGCGTAATGCTCCCTGTACCGTAATTTGTACTTTGCCTATCCGAGAGCGATTGGCTCCTATGGTAAGATATACAGATCCTATTTGACCTATCGCGTTTTTCATTTGCAAGGTACCACTACTGGTCATTTTACGCATTTGATACAGCAAAAAAGCCATCACAAACATCATCGCTAAGCCACAGAGTGCAGCAAGGAGTACTACAATTCCTTTAGACATACCCGCATCCAAAAAAGAGATGCCACTCCATCCAAAAATGGTAAAAAAGGCAACTAAATTTTTAAAGCTAAAAAACTGAAAACTGATTCCTGTATCTCCTTCGATTTCGGCATCTACATCTCCCTCTATACCATCGGTGTCTCCACCTAAAAAAGTAGTTACTAAAACAATAACCATAAACACAGAAGCAATCAAAGCGATACCCCAAAAGACTTGCTCAAAACTAGAGAGCGCATTATACCATTCTTGCATATGAAACTTTTTAAAATGATTAGAAAATTAACTTGGAAAAGATAACGACTTTATAGATGACGGCAAAGCTTTATATTGAGACTAATACGCTGACTGCATTCCCTCCAAAACCAACGGCATTTATAAGAATATTACGGAGCTTTTTGGGTCTTGTTGCCTCTTCCAAATACGGAATGCCTACATAGGTTTGACGTTGTAACATCTGTACGGCAAGTTTGAGACTTAACAGCCCACTCGCACCAAACGTGTGACCTATCTTCCACTTATTTGTAGTTAATAAAGGAAGTTTGTTACAAAAAACCGCGTTTATAGCTTCTATTTCTGATTGATCTCCCTTTACTGTACCAGGGGCATGCATCACAATCGCATCAATTTCTGACGTGTCAAGATCGCCTATGGCCATTTGCATAGAACGTTGAAAACAACTCCCGTTTGCTGATAGTGATACGGCGTGTTGCAATGTTTCTGTTGCGTAGCCAATTCCTGTAATATAGGCTAGTGCATTTTCTTTTTTACCCAGTTCCAAACACGCCATGCCTGCGCCTTCTCCCAGTACCATCGTATTTGAAGTCTTGGTAAGATCAAACGCTTTGCAATAGTATGGTGAATTATTGATTGAAGGAGATTCCCTATTGTTGCGTGAGGTTCCCGCCTGCGCAGCGGTCTCCTTCTTCAAAGGGATCAATTTCATAGCGCGCATTTGTGCGATGGTAAAGGGGGTCAATGCCGCTTCACTCCCACCTACTAAAAATTTAGATGCCATCCCTGATTGTAACCAAGCCACACCGTTCAATACCGCATGTAAAGCAGTACTACAGGTGATAGAGTGTGAAATATCAGGCCCCGTACTTTTGAGGTCTTGTGCTACCCATGAAGCTATATTTCCTAAAGTGGTAGAAGGAGAAGCATGTGTTGCAGTTGTTCCTAGCTCCTGGCTGTCGGCATATAGTTTCGCGAAAGCGTCATAATGTTTTTCAAACAACTGTGTAGCTCCTCTGGACGAACCTATATTAACTCCAAAATCACCTTGCTCCCATCCAGATTGTGCTAAAGCTTCACGAGCCGCTACTACAGCATACAAAACAGAATTATCTAACCTTTTATAATGTGCGTTTTCGTTTCGTAAAGCATCAATACGCGCATATGCCTCCTCTGTTAATCTAGCGACAGGCGCTTGCAACACCTCATCCCATGTGATGGCCGTTTTTGAGTTTAAATACATCTCCCATTGTTGGTGATCTGTTACTCCTAAGGGAGAGATCGAAGCAAGTCCTGTAATCGCAATGGGTGTTTTCAAAAAAGAATATTTTTTACAAAAATACCATTTCAAAAATGTAGGGAAAACTAAAAAAGGAAGTTTGTTTACGTCTTCACGTAACATATCTGTATTTTCACCTACTTATGAATGAAACTCAACATTGTTAGTTAGATGAATCCCACTTCATAGTGGAATCTAGACACAAAGTTTAGTTCTAGTATATTATTTATTTAGAAATAACTGTTTACTATGGAAGAAGAGATACGTCAAAGTTGGTGGAAACGCAATTGGAAATGGGCACTCCCATCTGGTGGATGTCTCACTATTTTGATCATTATTGCTATCATTGTCATTACTAGTATTAACACCTTATCCAAAAGTACGTCTATCATGGCATTTATTAATGTGGTCAGAGAACTTCAATCAAATGCAGAAGTCGCCGAAGCATTAGGAAAACCCATTGAAATACGAGATGAAACCTACGATCCTGAAGCATCACCCGATCATCTAGATTTAGAAATGCAACTAGACGGTCAAAAAGCAGATGGAACCCTTATCGTAAAAGCAGATAAAATTGATGGGAAATGGGTCTATACCGTTTTTGCAATCACAGTAGAAGGCACAGACCAAGTTATTGACCTTGCAAAAAGTTTAAATGACTAACTTTACAAAATAACACACACTAATGACTGATCAAAACGAACTTATCGAACAAAAATCTTGGTGGAATCGCAACTGGAAATGGGTGGTTCCTGTAGGTGGTTGTTTGACACTTATTATTTTATTTATCGCTTTTTTAGCTACGGTGATTTTTGGGGCTACCAAAATGATGAGTGGTTCAGAGCCGTATCAAGATAGCCTTACGAAAGCACAACAGAACGAACAGGTCATTGAGTTATTGGGCGAGCCTATAGAAACAGTTGGAATCATGCAGGGGAGTATTAGTTTTAGTAACAATGATGGAGATGCTGATATTAGGATTCCGATTAAAGGACCCAATGGAGAAGGCATTATTTATGTTGTTGCCGAAAAACGCAATGATGTCTGGACCTACAGCGAGCAAGAAGTACGTATCGATCAAAACAATGAAGTGATTGATTTGCTGAATGAAGGGCTGGATCAGGAGGACGAGGAGGAGTATTAAAAATACATGTTTAACTAGTAAGGTTCGGCTTTGGTAGGACATAAGACCGCTTCGCTATTAGACATAAGACCTATTCTTAATCGCTTTATAGCCCAAAAAATCACCTCTACATAAGGCAGGAATAAATCTGCATGTATTCTAATCACATACTAGTACTTCAATTTCTAGATGGATTGCGTCGGGACAGTAAATTATGCCTGTTGAGTTCTCGACTGTGCTCGAATAGAAGGAATGATTTAATGCTTCGGTAGGCTCGCATGCTAAACATCAAAACACCTCCAGCGCATCTTCTATAGCTTTATAAATACTATCTAACTGCGCATCTGTAATCACATAAGGAGGCAAGACATAAATGGTATTCCCTAGTGGTCGTAGGGCAACACCTCGATCCATGAAATGTGTATATAACTGATTCCGCAAGCTTCCGTAGCGTTCCATTTTGGTGTTGAGTTCAAAGGCAAAAATGACACCTTGTACGCGTGCATTCAACACTTTGGGGTGGGTTTTTATTGCTTTCGCGAAAGCGGTATGACGTTCCTTAATATGCTTGATTTGATGTTGAATGTCTTCACTAATCAGTAAATCTATCCCCGCAATGGCAGCCGCGCAAGCCATGGGATTGGCACTATAGGTATGGGCATGAAAAAAACCCTTAGACACCGTATCATCTAGAAAAGCATCATAGATTTTTTGCGTACAGGTTGTCAAACTCATAGGCACGAGACCTGCGGTAAGTGCCTTGCTCAAGCACATAATATCGGGATAGGTAGTGAGGTGTAATGACGCAAAATGCTTCCCTGTTTTTCCGAAACCTGTCATGACCTCATCGGCAATAGTGACAATATCATTTGCTTTACAAAGGTGTAGAATTGCTTCTAATCCTGTAGCATCATGCATTTGCATTCCAGCCGCACCTTGCACTAAAGGCTCGTACACAAAACCTGCACAGGAATGCGTATCAATAATAGTTTGTAATGTGTGAAGCACTTTTTTGAGATTATCTACTTTGGGCGTAGGAATGCGCTGTACGTTTAAAAAATAGTCCTCAAAAGGACCGTTGTAAACGGAGAGTCCGCTTACAGACATAGCACCAAAGGTATCGCCATGAAATCCATCTTCAAAAGCGATGAGCGTGTTGCGTTTTTCTCCTTTGTTATGATGGTATTGCAATGCCATTTTAATACCTGCCTCTACCGCTGTAGAGCCATTGTCATTAAAAAAGATTTTTTGCTGATTATCTGGAAGAATACTAAGTACTTTTTGGGCAAGTGTGGTCGCTGGCTGATGTGTAAATCCAGTAAAAACAATCTGATCCAGTGTTTGCATCTGAGCAGTCACTTGCTCAATAATATACGGATGACAATGTCCGTACATAGCGGTGTACCAAGAGGCGATTCCATCTATGTATTCCTTTCCGTCTTCGGCATAGAGTAATGCCCCTTTTGCACGAACAATAGGGATGGGTGCACTACTCGTTTTGTGCTGGGTTAGGGGATGCCAAATATGTGCTTGATCTATCTTAGAAATACTCATATACAATACAGGATTAATTGCCTTACAAAGGTAACGAACATCCGCTACGTACTTCTTACATACGAGACTTTTCTATTGGTTTACAATGCTTCCAGAGCTTCTTTAAATAGCGTGGCATATTCACTCACCACGTGTGCATCAATATAAGGCTCTTCATCGATACGCCCAATGATAGGAACTTGTGCCATTTTTGTGATAATGTCTTCAGTGGTAGGGTGTTCATCTCCAGAAAAAATAATCCCTGCGGCAGTAAGATTTCTACTTTTTAAAGCCTCTACGGTGAGTAAGGTGTGGTTAATACTTCCTAAATAATGTCGAGATACGATAATAATCTTATCGGTAGGCTGGATCAAATCGATAATCGTATCTATATCGTTAAGAGGTACTAGGAGTCCGCCAGCGCCTTCTATGACTAGGCTGTTTTTTGTTTTAGGTCGCTTAATCGCAGACAGTTGTATCTCAATTCCATCAATCGCTGCTGCAGCATGCGGACTCATGGGCGTGTGTAATGCAAATGAGTTATCGTGATATTGCGATATATCGTTTGATACTAAACGCTTTATTTTATGGGTATCGCTATTGTCTAACTCTCCAGCTTGCACAGGTTTCCAATAATCAGCTTCTAGCGCTTCTGTGACAATAGCAGCAGCAACCGTTTTCCCTACTTCTGTGGAGATTCCTGTTATGAAGTATGTGCTTTTCATTTAAAAAATAGTATTGCAATCGTTACAGATATGTTTTGTTTTTTCAAAAAAGGGAAATAGCATATAGAAAATATTTTTTCTTTCAAGTGGGGCTATTAATACGCGTGTTGAATTACATTGGGGACAATGGATATCATTACCCTCTTCATCTTTGCTATATTGTCTTATCTCATTATATATAGCTCTTGCTTTTTTGAGATCTTCATTATAGACAAGTAGCTTCACACCTCCTACAGCTTGGCTTATAAGAGGATCTGAATCAATTGTTTTTTCATCCATCAAAACAGCATCTATATTTTCTACTTCGAGTTTGGATTTTATGACTTGAGCTTCGCTAGAGAATTCAAAAACTTCTAGAACTGTATAATTATCCTTCATGATGTTGTTTTAAATCTATAAAAGTAGCTAAAGTCGTTAGAAGATTCGTTATTTCTACTTCTGTATTAAAACTATGCAGGCAAAATCGTAAGCGTTCTTGTCCCTCGGGTACTGTGGGAGAGAGAATAGGTTGTATGTTGTAACCATATTGGGTAAGCTTTCGCGAAAGCGTTTTAACCCTTTCCACCCCAGGAATAATGATGCATTGTATGGCGGAGGTACTGTCTATAAACGAAGACTGAATTCCAAGAGAAGCCGCTATCGATCTAAATACTTGAATGTTTTTTTGTAATGCTCCAATAGCGGGATGCGGCATCCGGTCATTACTAAGGTGACGATATGCCACAAAAATAGTGGCTAAGGTATGTGGGGGCAAGGCGGTGGTATAAATAAGCGAACGTGCAAAATTAATCAAGTACTCTCGCAACGCTTCACTCCCCAAAATAGCGGCTCCGTGCGTACCCATGGCTTTCCCAAAAGTTACCACCCGAGCAAACACCCGTTTTTGTAATCCTAATGTCTGCACTAATCCTTGACCACGACTGCCTATCACTCCTGTAGCATGTGCCTCATCTACAACAAGATATGCATGGTATTTTTCACAGAGAGCTTGCATCATCATCAGGTCAGGGCTGTCTCCATCCATAGAAAAAACAGATTCGGTGACGACGTAGATTTCTCTTTCTAAAATACTATCTTCTTGTTTTACCTCCTCTCCCGTTCGGGTATCTCCTCCTAAAAGGGGAGAAGCTAACTTTTGCTTCTCTAAAAGCCTTTCTAAGCTATCCAGATTATTATGCAAAAATTTATATGCTTTTGCATTACTCATGGTGATACCATCGCGGATACTTGCATGGATATACTCGTCATACAAAATCACATCACCCCGTTGAGGTACACTCTGAAAGAAACCAATATTAGCGTCATAGCCAGCATTGAAAATAAGAGCTGTTTCACTTTCGTGAAAACGTGTAATAGCAGCTTCAACGATCGGATATAAAGCATGATTCCCCGACAACAATCTACTTCCTGTAGCGCCTTGGCTAGAAATTCCATTTTTCTGAAGGAGCTGAGACGCTTCTTCCAAAAGGTGTCCATTTTTTGAAAATCCTAGATAATCATTGGAGGAGAAGTCAATAAGATTCGCTGGTAATTTCAATGTACGCAAGGTATCATTGGCTTCACGAGCGGCTATTTTTTTTTGGAGTTTATGAGGAAGTTTCATTGAGTTGCTTTCGCCATTTATCTTTATCTACCCACTTATAATCATTAGGCGTTGTTGCATCTAACAGGTCTATATTTAGTTGTTCTGAAAGATCAAATCCTATTAAAAATGCTTCCTTATAATCTGGATTGGTGTATAATTCCCAATGCTTATTGGTATCGTACCATAGGTTGACTTCAAAGATATAATTTCCATCTTTCAAAGGTTGTTGAAAAACCGATACGTATTCTGGAGATTGAATCTTTTTCCATTGTCCTAAAACTAATGGTCCTACTTCAAAGGTTGCTTTAAACTCTTTTGACTGCGGTTTTATTTGTATTCCCTTTTTATAGCAAAGACCTACTCCTGCAATCAACAAAAAAACACCCATTTCCATAAAATCTCTATGCGTTTCTAAGTCGTCAATAGCTGGAGATTGAGAGAAATATAACCAAAAAACATACGCACAGGCCGTGAAGCATACAGCTGCTGAAATAACTTGCCAAAGAGGTCTTCGCGTATCAGCGATGATTATTTTTTCTTTTTTCATCATTCAAATATACCTTGAAAATTTAATTGATAAAAATGAACTTTATTATTAAAAAAGAGCAATTTATTATTGTTTTTCAATAATTTTTATATATTTGTTATCGTAAAACAATAATTATGAAATCACTTTCTTTTTTAAAAACACTTATTAATATCTATTACTATTTGATGTTACTTGCTTTTGCCATTGGGCTTATTACAGCTCCTATTTTACTGTTTACTCAAAAAAAGTATGACATTTCTTTTTTGGGTACTACAATCAACCTTACGGATATCACTTTATGGAAAAGTAGTATTGCGCTCGTTCTTATAGCCATTATTTTCTTTCTGTATTTTAGGTCTATACACCTTATTAAAAATAGTGTAGATCATATTTCTAAAGGAGCCTATTTTACAGAGTATATCATTGGTAATTTTAAAAAAATTGGAAAGCTATTTATTGGTGTAGGTATAGGAGCCACGGCTGTAAAAATGGTTATAACGCTTCTTTTAGAAAGCCAGATTGGTTTTAGCTTAGATTCCACTTTATTTATTTTTATCATTCTAGGACTCTTCTTTTTGTTTTTAAGTGAAGCCTTTGAGAAAGCTAGTCAGCTTAAAGAAGAAAACGAACTCACCATCTAATTTTACACATCATGACCAAAATAAAAATATTACTGGGCATCATTCTTATTGTTGTCCTTTTCAATTTCTTCAAACTCTTTTACTATTTCTTTAATTTAAATTCCCTAGACGAGCTTTTAAATTCAGACACGCAAGCGCATTTTCTCATTTTTGTGTACGCACTTACCATAATGATCTTTTTTGTAGCTCAAATTGCCTTATCTAAAGGGATATGGCACATCATCTCTCAAGGGTATTTCAACTCAAAAAGCATAAAATCAATTCGTTTATCAGGTATTTTACTTTTACTTTTTGGAATTATCATGCTCATTTGGAGATTATATACTGTTTTTTATTACTCAGAATATAGCAATGTCTTACTGCCGTATAATGTTGTTCAAGCTATTGAAAATGGGTACACTATTATTTTAGGCTTTGGATTAATTACTATTGCGAGTGTTTTGAAAAATGGATTGCATATAAAGTCTGAAAACGAACTAACCATATAACCTATGCCTATTATTATTAACCTAGATATGATGCTTGTTAAACGTAAGATGAAGAGTAAAGAGCTGGCAGAGATTGTGGGTATCACTGAAGCAAACCTGTCTATTCTTAAATCTGGAAAGGCAAAAGCAGTTCGTTTTTCGACATTAGAAGCTATTTGCAAAGCATTAGACTGTCAGCCAGGAGATATTTTGGAATATACAGAAGAATAACCTCATTACAATCAATTAGTAATCTACATAGTATGAAAACACAACAACTCATAAGTATCCTGAAATTTATATTTTGGATCGTCTTTATTAGTCTTTTAATTACAGTAGGTGTATTAGTATTCACTTTTGGCTTGGGTTCTATAGATCCTGAAAAAGCTAGAATTATATACCTAAATCTTGATCTTTTTAAACTTCGTACAACAGACATAAGAGCATTTTGGGCGGTAGGTTCTCTCTCAATCACTGTGGTAAGCTTACATGCCTACATCGCATACCTTGCTATAAAAATAGCAACTACAGGGAATTTAAGACATCCTTTTACAGAAGCTACAGCGATTCTTATCTCAAAAATTAGTCAATTAGCATTAGGTTGTGGGATCATTTCAATTATTGCGGATCGATACTGTCGACGTTTGATAAAAAAAGGATTTGAGGCCGATTTAACTTTGGGTGGTCAACGTTTCATAGAAGAAGGAATTGAGATTGATTTTACTTTGAGTGGTAAAGAATTTTTATTTCTTGCTGCTATTCTTTTTTTTATTGCAAAAGTATTCCAGAGAGGCATCGAATTACAGACAGAAAATGATTTAACGGTGTAGCAACTAGCGTAGTTTAAAACGGACTATTCTTTGGCTTTACACGCTTTCGCGAAAGCGAACTCTTACTCATTTATAGTGTAATACATGCAAAAAGTTATTTTGTCTTTACATTATTCCATTATATTTGGATGATGAAGAACACACACCTCGGATATCAGAAAACCATTGATTTTTATGGTTGTGATCCTGAAAAGATAAATGCTAGGGATTTTATTGAGCACGCCCTCCTTAAAGCGGCCGGCTTAATGAAACTGACCGTCATCAACACGACGATTCATGAGTTTTCTCCTATAGGGATCAGTGGGGTGATTGTGATCCAAGAAAGTCATATTGCTATCCATACCTGGCCAGAACATAGCTATGTTGCCTTAGATATCTTTACTTGTAATCAATCCTATGCCTTAGAGGCAGGTATTTTATGGCTTAAAGAAGCCTTTGGAGCAACGCACTATGAAGAAGAAGATAGTAAAAGAGGCGCTTTAAAAAGAATTGAAGCACATAATGCTATGAAAAATGAAAATTAAACAGACCTTATATAATTTATTAGATGAGGATCAAAATAATAGCAAAGGAGATGCCTTTGTGCATTATTTTATCTCTGGACTGATTATCATTAATGTTATTGCGCTATTTTTAGAATCGTATCAAAATATTAATAAAGACTATCAAACCCTTTTTTGGTATATAGAAATCATTTCGATCATTGTATTTTCTATTGAATATCTTATCCGGATTTGGACAGCAGATTTGGAGTATCCAGAGGTAAAACCTTACAGGGCAAGATTAAAATATATAGGTTCTTTTATGGGAATCATTGACCTTGTATCCGTGCTTCCTTTCTACCTTCCTTATTTTATAAAGATAGATTTACGTGTGGTACGTGTGCTGAGATTATTCCGCCTTTTACGTCTTTTAAAACTAAATAGACATTCTAATTCTTTAAAATTAATTACGCAGGTTTTTAAAAGGACCAAGGCAGATATTTTAATCACCGTATTTATCGTCTCTTTACTTCTTATTCTCTCTGCGACATTAATGTACAACATAGAAAATGAAGCACAACCTGAAGCTTTTTCAAATATAGGGGAAGCCTTATGGTGGGCAGTAGCTACACTTACTACCGTAGGATACGGAGACATCTATCCTGTTACGGGAATAGGAAAAGTACTAAGTGGCGTCATTGCATTATTAGGAATCGGCATTGTAGCTCTCCCCACAGGGATTATAAGCTCTGCCTATATTGAAGAAATACAACACAACAGAAAAAAAGCACAAGATAATTCTTGTGAACATTGTCCACATTGCGGGAAGGAACTAAAAAAATAATAGATGTTTGGAAATAAAAACGAAATACAACTTAATAGCCTTAGCCTAGGGACTACTTTTAAATACAAAAGTAACACTTGGGAGATTATAGAAATATCTGATTATGATTGGGGTGTAGATGGAAAAAGCGTAGAATACAAAATACGCTCAAAAAATAATAGCGAAGCTTACCTGGAAGTAGAGCGCTATCAGGGTGATTATGAGATTTATTTTAGCGAAAGCATAGAGATTCCACAAGAGACCTTAAAAGATGGTATGGCTACCAAAATTATGATTTATGACGGGCAAGAATATGAACAAGAAGAGCATTATAGAGGGAGTTCTAAAAACCAAACGTTAGGCACGAGTTGGGAAAAAACAGAGGTTTTTATGTTTTACGCAAGTGACGATGCACTACTTACTATAGAAAAAACAAAAGACGATACGCTCGCTGTTTATTACGGTGTGGAGATCAAAGAAAAGGCATTAAAAAACATAAAATCAACTAAATAAAAAGGTTATTATTTTTCAAATCTTTATAGAAACTCAAAAAACAGTACTTTAGCATATCTTATAACGTATAATCATTCACACGTATGAAGTCTATATTTTATTATTCCGTCTTTATTTTCTTATCAGCACTTAGTATCTCTTGTGGAGATGCTGATATGGAAAGTGTTAAGGTAACCACTGAACCTTCAGACAAGATCATACGTGAACTAAGAGGCACCGATTTCTCTATTGTTCTGAACGATATGAACATCTCTGAAAAAGACAACAAACGTCTTTTTGAGCACAAATACCATATTCTTAAAGTTATAGATGATTCTCTAGTTGTAGACTCACTTTCTTGGAAACCCGTTAACCAAGCTTTCTTTGAAAAGCATGAGAAAGACTTGGGAATGGAGATTGTATCGAATCATGGAGGGAAGCTTTCTAGAAATGCACAACCTGTAGGTTTTGGATGGGCCATTGGAAATCCAAAGTATGGAGAGTGGGAAGAAGTCACAAAAACGCAGGACAGTACAAGTACAGCAAGCACAACCAATTCTAATTCCTCAGAAAGAAGATGGCGTTCGCATGGTCCTAGTTTACTATTCTGGTACTGGATGTTGCGAAGACCTGCCTACCAGAGAGATTATGCTGGATACAGAACAGCGAGTGCTAATGGAAGATCTTATTATGGATCACAACCTAATGGCACCTCTAGATATGGTATGGTACTAGTAGTGCCTATCAAAAAAGCAAGCGCCCTTCTTTTTTTAGCAGAAGAACCTCTAGTAATTCTTGGAAATCCTACGCAAAGTCATCATCAAAAAGTAGTCGCAGTAGTTCGCGTTATAACACCTCCTCTTCTACACGTTCACGTTCGGGAGGATTTGGAAAGTAAAGATATATAACCCTACAGTGAAGTTCTAAATTCGATAAAAGTAATTGATTGAAATGTCAAGGTATTAAACCATAGATTCCACTGAAAAAAGCGGGATTAGCCTGCCTGCCGGCAAAGGCAGGTTTAACTAACTATTTTGTATGCGTCTTTCATACTTTATAAAATCGAGTTTCACTAAAAAAGGAATCTTATATTGAGTATATCAAACAAAAAGAAATCACTCGTTTTAAAAATAGCGCTGTTTGCGACAGGATTTAGCGGTATTGTTGCAGAGTATGTCTTATCTACACTAGCGAGTTATTTTATAGGGAATGCCATCTTACAGTTTACATTAATCGTCTCGATTATGCTCTTTTCTATGGGGCTTGGAAGCAGGATCAGTAAGGTTTTTAACACCAATATTGTGTTCTATTTTGTAATTGCAGAGTTGCTCCTATCATTATTAGTTTCTTTTTCTGCGATCGCCTCTTATATTATTTATGGATATACTAATAACTCTTGGATCATTATTTATCTATTGTCCATCGCCATCGGGTTACTTATAGGTTTGGAAATCCCGTTTGCAACGCGTATTAATGAATCCTATGAAGAGTTACGCCTTAATATTTCGAATATTCTAGAAAAAGATTATTACGGTAGTCTGCTAGGCGGATTATTTTTTGCCTTTGTAGGACTTCCCTATTTAGGATTAACCTATACGCCATTTGTCCTAGGACTTGTCAATCTTGTCGTTTCTTTTTGGTTATTTTATGTCCTTAAATCACATATCTCTCAGAAGCTTCAGCGCATATTATGGATCTCCTACATCAGTGTATTTCTGGTCGTTTTAGTCGGACTCATCTATGCAAAACCATTGGTATTATTTGGAGAGCAAGCCAAATACAAAGACAAGATTGTATTTAGTGAACAAACCAAATATCAGAAAATAGTCATCACCCAATGGAGTGATTGGTTTTCATTATATATCAACGGAAACCAACAACTATCCACTTTTGATGAATATCTCTATCACGAACCCATGGTGCACACCACCCTTGGACTGACTGCTTCTAAAAAAAACATCCTCATCCTAGGCGGAGGCGACGGTTGCATTGCAAGAGAATTATTACAGTATAATGATATTGAGTCCATTACGCTTGTAGATTTAGATCCTAAAATGATTGACCTTGGCAAGTCAAACCCTATTTTCACAAGCATAAATAAAAACGCACTCAATCATGCCAAAGTCACTACCATCACAGCAGATGCTTTTACTTTTCTAGAAAAATCTAAGGCTACTTATGACGTTATTCTTGTAGATTTACCCGATCCCAATAATGTAGATCTCAATAAATTATACACCAAAGAGTTTTATAGAATATGCTATAATCACCTTGCTCCAGAGGGTACGTTTATCACGCAATCAGGAAGTCCGTATTATGCCACCAAAGCCTTTTATTGTATAGACAAGACCCTTACATCGGCGGGATTTTATACGTTGCCTATCCATAATCAAGTACTAACCTTAGGAGAATGGGGCTGGATTTTGGCTAAAAAAACACCGTTATATAAAGAGGATTTGGAAATGATTGATTTACAAAACCTTCAGCTCACTTGGCTTAACAAAGAAACCTTATCAGGAATTGCTTCTTTTGGAAAACCACTTACAGATACAACAGACATTAAAATCAACACTATCTTTGAACCTACACTGTATGTATATTACAAACAAGGAAATTGGGATTTATATTAAACCTGCATTATGCATTAATAAGCCCATTATAATTTAAAGAAGCAAGTTAAGTTCGCTTTCGCGAAAGCGTACCCAGTATGAAAATATACCATTCTTTACAGATTTAAAACACGAATTATGAAACATCTTATCTTCCTACTACTCACGGCATTTTTACCCTTGACGGTCACGGCTCAAAAGGGGAAAGTTACTACATCTTATACTATTTCCTTTGAAAATGCGGTACATCATGAAGCAGAAATATTGGCTGTTTTCTCAAATCTAAAAGGGAATAAAGCCAGCTTTAGAATGAGCAGAACATCTCCCGGAAGGTATGCAATTCACGAATTTGCAAAAAACGTGTATAACGTAAAGGTAACAGATGGAAAAGGAAATATACTGAATGCCACACGCCCAGATCCGTATTCTTGGAACGTAGAAGGACATGACGGAACCGTTCAAGTGTCGTATACCTTGTTTGCTAATAGAGGAGACGGAACCTACACACAAGTAGATGAAACGCATGCGCATCTCAATATGCCCGCAACTTTTATGTATATGCCTGCTTTAGCTGACAAAGCAATGCAAGTCACTTTTAAACCTCGTCAAGATCTTAATTGGAAGGTCGCTACCCAGTTAGAGAATAAAGGGAATGACACCTACTACGCAATGGACTTACAGTATTTTATGGATAGCCCTACAGAAGTGAGCAATCACAGCATCCGTTCTTTTGATGTAGACAAGCAAACGGTGAACTTTGTGCTACACCATAACGGCACAGAAGCCGAGTTAGATACGTATTTTGAGGATGTTAAAAAGATTGTCTTACAACAAAAAGAGGTGTTTGGAGAACTTCCTTCCTATGATTATGGGGCGTATTTCTTTTTGGCTTGTTATATCCCGAATGCCTCTGGAGATGGCATGGAACATAGAAATTCTACCATCTTAACCAGTACACGAAGTCTTGCTGATGGTGGCTTACAGCGAAATATAGGAACGGTGTCCCATGAGTTTTTTCATGGATGGAATGTAGAACGTATCCGCCCTAGCGATTTAGAGCCTTTTGATTTTGAAACTGCCAATATGAGTGAAGCCTTATGGTTTGCCGAAGGGTTTACGAGTTATTATACATCACTTATGATGCGTCGAGCAGAACTCTTATCCAAGAAAGACTATATACAAGGACTCACGCGCACCTTTAATTATGTGTGGAATTCGCCAGCGCGCCAGTTCTTTAATCCTATAGAGATGAGCTACCAAGCCCCATTTGTAGATGCCGCCACAGCCGTAGACCCTGTCAATAGAAACAATACCTTTATTTCCTACTATTCCTACGGTAGTGCCCTTGGGCTTGCCTTGGATTTGTCTCTCAGAGAAAAAAATCTGAATCTTGACGACTATATGAAGTTGGTTTGGAAAAAGCATGGTAAAAAAGAAAAGCCCTATACGGTAGAGGATTTACACGAGTTATTAAAAGACTATGCAGGAGAAGCCTTTGGAGATTATTTTTTTCAAAACTACATTTACAAAAGTAACATGCCTGAGATGCAACGCCTTTTTGAAAGTGTGGGCGTGTCCTTATCCCAAGATGGAAGCAAGGCGTCTTTTGGCGTTTCAGTGACCAATGGGGCTATTACCCAAAATACCACAATAGGAACCGCCGCTTACAAGGCAGGATTAGAAAATGGAGATAAAATTATCACCATTAATAACACCGCTATAACACCAGAAAACTCCTTTAATGATATCCTATCAGGATTAAGTCCTAATGATGTCTTACGCATCACCTATGAACGCTACGGAGTAACGAAAGAAACAACTGCCACACTCCAACAAGACCCTTCCTATACAATTGAATTAGACACCAATGTATCTGACAAAAAAGTATTGAAAAGACGTGATTTATGGTTGAATCCTAAGTAAGAATTAAACATTTCTAATCATTTAATGATGAATAAGGGTTTTAAATTCTAAAATATACATGGGCTCACAATGATGTAATGCACGTGTATATCTAGAATCTACTTGCCAAAACTCCGTACATTCTTTATTTTGAAGCTTGACATAGCTTCTCAACTAATTCATAAAGCACTATTTCATATTGTTATACCAGTTATTAATTGTAGTTGATTTATATTTTTTGAATAACTTCTGTCGCTGGAAAGCCATAGATTGCCAGCCAGAAAATATTGTTGAATACTTAGTAAAATAGCTATATTTAATTAAATTATTTATTTATGAAAATCTTATTCTCTCTTATCATTTTCCTATTTTGTTTTTCAAGCCTACAAGCCCAACTTCTAAAAAAAGAAATAATGCTTGCCATAAGGAAAGATAATGTTACTGTTTTAAAAGAGATCACTCATCCTGGTCAAGAAAATTCTTGCCTAGATCAAAAAGGTTTAAAATTTAGCTTACTAGGACTGAGTATTAAATTTAAAGCACAGCAATGTTTTGAGTACCTTATCGCTAAAGAGAAAATAGATGTAGATAAAGCCTGCGACTATATGTCTCCATTAATGTATGCCGCAAAATATAACCAACTAGAAATGGTGAAAAAACTTATAGAAGCGGGAGCAGATAAAACAAAAGAAAACAACGGCAAAACTGCATTAGATATTGCAAAAAAATACAAGCGTACTGCCATTATTGAATATCTCTCTCAATACTAAATATATCCAAAAAAAATCCCAAACTCTGTAAAGAAATTTGGGATTTTAATTTTCAAGAATTGTACTACTTAATCTGCTAATACAATCACTTTATTATTATTCATTTCTAAAGTTCCGCTTGTAATGGCTAGTGACCATTTACCGTCTTTTTCTTTTACAAACTTATCTTCAAAACCTTCTGTAATCTCAGGGCTTCCGTCAAACTTTACGTTACCTTCCATCAAAAGAGATACAACGGCAGCGTGATTGTTTAACATTTGGAATTCTCCATGTACGCCAGGTACCGTAACAGAAGTTACTTCTCCTTTGACTAATGATGCTTCTGGTGTTACAATTTCTAAATACATAGTTAAACTTGTTTAACTACTCTGGATTTATTTCAGAGTCTTATTATTCTTATTCTAAATTTGAATACATACTGAAACAAGTTCAGCATGAACTAGTTTAAGCTTCTGCAAGCATTTTTTCTCCAGCCTCAATCGCTTCTTCGATAGTTCCTTTAAGGTTGAAAGCTGCTTCTGGAAGGTGATCTAACTCCCCGTCCATAATCATATTAAATCCTTTGATCGTTTCTTTAATATCTACTAATACCCCTGGAATTCCTGTAAACTGCTCTGCCACATGGAATGGTTGAGATAAGAAACGTTGTACACGACGTGCACGTCCAACGGCCATTTTATCTTCTTCAGAAAGTTCTTCCATACCAAGAATAGCGATGATATCTTGAAGTTCTTTGTAACGTTGTAATAACTCTTTTACATTTTGCGCACACTCGTAATGCTCTTTACCAAGAATTTCTGCTGTAAGGATACGAGATGTAGAATCTAATGGATCTACCGCTGGGTAAATACCTAGCTCAGCAATCTTACGTGAAAGTACTGTAGTTGCATCCAAGTGAGCAAATGTTGTTGCTGGTGCTGGATCGGTAAGGTCATCTGCAGGTACATACACCGCTTGTACAGATGTAATAGATCCTCTTTTTGTTGATGTAATACGCTCTTGCATCGCTCCCATCTCTGTAGCAAGTGTAGGCTGGTATCCTACCGCAGATGGCATACGTCCTAAAAGTGCAGATACCTCAGAACCTGCTTGTGTAAAACGGAAGATATTATCTACGAAGAAAAGTACGTCTTTTCCTTGTCCTTCTCCTGCTCCATCACGGAAATACTCTGCAATGGTCAATCCTGAAAGTGCCACACGAGCACGGGCTCCAGGAGGCTCATTCATTTGTCCGAATACGAAGGTTGCTTTTGAGTCTTTCATCGCTGTTTTATCAACTTTAGAAAGGTCCCATCCTCCATCTTCCATAGAATGCATAAAGTCATCTCCGTATTTGATAATACCAGACTCTAGCATTTCTCTCAAAAGGTCATTTCCTTCACGTGTACGTTCTCCTACTCCTGCAAATACAGAAAGTCCTCCGTGTCCTTTTGCAATATTGTTAATCAACTCCTGAATAAGTACCGTCTTTCCTACTCCAGCTCCTCCAAATAATCCAATCTTACCTCCTTTTGCATAAGGCTCAATAAGGTCGATTACTTTAATACCTGTAAAAAGTACTTCGGTAGAGGTTGACAAATCTTCAAATTTTGGTGCGCTACGGTGAATAGGAAGTCCTGCTTCACCTGCTTTTGGTAAGTTACCGATACCATCAATGGCATCTCCAATTACGTTAAAAAGACGTCCATAAATATCATCTCCGATAGGCATCTGGATAGGTGCTCCAGTGGCTACTGCATCTACACCGCGGCTTAATCCGTCTGTAGAATCCATAGATATGGTACGTACTGTATTCTCACCGATATGTGATTGAACTTCAAGAACTAACAACGTTCCGTCTGAGTTTGTCACTTCTAGTGAATCGTAAATTTTCGGTAATTCAGCTCCGCTTGCAAACGCTACGTCTACAACAGGGCCAATGATTTGTGCAACTTTACCTGTAACTTTTGACATTATTAACTATTTAATGTTTAGCAAAATATATGATGAAAAAATCTCCGTTTTTCACGGCGCAAAGATACTGTTTTCTTCTTTATATAAAAGCGTATTTTATTTAATTTTCAAGAGGCTGTTTTTGCTTTCGCGAAAGCGCACCTAAACTCAACACCTAGGGACTTCTTTATTTATCATAAAAATGACTTCTATGAAGGCAAGACTGATCTAAAACCGAGGAAATTTGGTGTATTTTTAGTTCTTTTGGGTAAATAAATTTACATTCGCTTAACCATAACTTTACACCCATTTTCATGGATAAATTTCTAGAACAGTTTTCTTTAAACGCCGAAGATTCTTTTTCTCCTTACAATTATGTCGCATACATCCTACTATGCGCTGCTTTATTATATATCCTTTCTGTTATTTATAACAAATACGGACAATCCATATCTAATAGAGCGCAACTTGCAAAGGTTTTAATGATTGTAGGACTCACTACATTTATTATTATATCTATTGTAAAATCATCATTAGCCTTATCCTTAGGGCTTGTTGGCGCCTTATCTATTGTACGTTTTAGAACAGCCATTAAAGAACCCGAAGAATTGGGCTACTTTTTTATGGCCATTGCGATAGGGCTAGGAATGGGGGCTAATCAATTACTCCCCACCCTTATTGGCTTTATACTGTTAATGTTGATTGTAGTATTACAAAACAAAAGCGGAAGCGCTTCTATTACCCAAAACCTACTCGTAAATCTTACGTGTGATACCGATCAAAAAACAGCGCTTATAGAAAAAATAAGTGATGCGATAAGTGCAAATACCTTGCAACTTGAAGTAAAAAGAATAAAACATCAAGAACGTGCTATTGCTATTAATTTTCTTGTGAAGGTCACTTCTCTTGAAGATTTGAATACAATCAATTCAAATCTGATTGCCATAGATCCTAAAGTGGACGTTACTTTTATAGATAACACCCTTTAATTTAAAGACACACGCTATTTAAATGAAAATCAAAAATACTACCTCCAAGAAAGTAAAAGCCTCTACTATAGTAGCTATTATAGGGGTATTACTTTTAAGCTTTTTTATACTGATCAAAGACAATCCAAATATTATAAAAAATATTTCTAAAACAAAAGATGAAGCATCTGCTCGTCTAAATAGCCCCACTGTATTAAAAACAATAACTTATGCAGGGTTATTTGAAACAACCGATCACGAATTATATAGCGATGCTACCTTGAGTGTATACCTAGCAAACACCACCAGTGTGCCTAAATTAATTTACAAATACAACAAAAAACCTGAAGGGCGAGATCTTTCTGACTCCTTCTTTATACACGTATACGTGAAAGATAGCACAAAACTTAAAGGTAACGCTCAGTATGCAAATGTAGATTTCAAGCAAAAGCCTGAGGTGATTACCACTGATAAAACTACGTATTATGTTTTTCAAAAAGATTTGATAAGCAGCAGTTATAAAGAAAGCTATATTCCTCTTGAAAATATCGCATATATAAATACCGGGCGTTTTCAGCCCAAAGCTGGTAGATCTCTTGACCTAAGAAAAATAACGCTTGATAATATTCCACAAGATCAATTAAAAAAACAGTTAGAAAAGATTCATTTTGTAGTAGACCAAAAGGCGTTTAATAAAATCAAGGCCAAAAGAGATGATGCGTTGAGCAAAGGAGTTCTTATCTCTGAAGATGATGACATGGTGGATGGACGTATTTCTTTAAACAATAAAGAGTTTCAAAAAGTAGAATTACGTCTTAAAGGAGATTGGACCGATCATTTAAAGCACGAGAATAAATGGTCGTATCGTTTTATTATGAAAGGGGATCAAACCTTTAAAGGGATGCGTAAATTTTCTGTACAACATCCTGTTGTTCGGAATTACTTGTGGGAATGGTTATTTAACAAAGCTATAAAGGATCAAGGAATTATAGGACTTCGATATGATTTTGCAGATGTACATCTTACTGTAGAGAATGGCAGTACAGATACAGAGATTCCTATGGGAATCATGGCCATAGAAGAGTCTTTTGATAAAATTCTTATCGAAAACAACAAAAAGAGAGAAGGGATTATCCTCGCTTTTGATGAATCCCTTTTGTGGAAAGATAGGCAAAAACAACGCGTTCTAGGATTAGAACCTACTGCACAATCGAGAGAACTTCACAGTTTACGCAATGCACAGATTAAAGTCTTTAATGAAAATAAAGTGCTTGCAGATCCTGCTCTTTTAAAGCAATTTGAAACAGCAAAAGACTTACTAGAAGGATTACGCCAAGGCAAATACATGCCCTCTGATGTTTTTGATGTTGAAAAACTATCTATGTTTTTAGCGCTTTCCAACCTCTTTGGCGGATATCATGGATTGATATGGCATAATCTACGCTTTTATTATAACCCTATTACTAGTAAACTAGAACCCATTTCTTTTGACTCAAACAGTGGGACTCGTTTGGAGAAAACACTTCAGTATCCAATGGCCAAAAACGATACTGTTTTTCAAAAAAAGCTTTTAGAAAAACTGAAACTTGTCAGTAGCGCTAGCTTTATAAATACGCTTATGCTTGATCATAACGACCAGCTTGCATCCTTAAAAATGGATTTATTTACTGAGTATGACGCCACTTTTGATATAGATATTCTAACCTACAATAGCAACTTTATAAAAAAACAGATCAATCCTGCTGTACTCATTACAGCAAACTTATTATCTCATGATGAGAAGCAAATAAAAGTTGAAATAAAAAATGTATCTGGGCTCCCTATCACTGTAGAACATCTCTTAGACGATGAAGGTAGGGTCTTAGGTCTCTATAAAAATCCAGTAACTATAAAAGAGCGGTCAAGTACTGTTATTGATTTTAAACTAAGCCAGTTTTTTGTGAATGCGTTTGTTTCAAAAAAGAATAAAAAAGGAACCTTCCAATATCCTAAAGATGTTCAGAAGTTAAGAATCGCTCATTATGTACCTGGCATAAATGTTAAAAGAGAGGCAACGATCAAACCCTATGGGAAAAACTCCACTTTAGAAAAAAGCGTTGCTTTTTATAGAAAAGCTAGAACACCCAACTTTACTACATTTTCCTTTATCGAAGAACAACCTGAAAATATATTGTTCTTTAAAGAAGGCAATCATAAACTTACCCGAGACCTGATCATCCCCACTGGATATACGATTAAGGTTTCTCCAGGATGTGAATTAGATTTTAAAAACAATGCATCTATTCTCTCTTATGCCACATTCATAAGCAATGGGACAGCCCAGAAGCCTATCAAATTTTACTCTTCTGATGGTACTGGAGGTGGAATATTTATTTCTAATGCTACACAGCCATCACAAATACGTTATAGTCGTTTTGACAATCTCTCTAACCCCAACTCCGCGACATGGTCGGTTTCGGGCGCGGTTAACTTTCACGAAAGTGATGTCACCATTACCCACACTACCTTTTCAAATAACCGATGTGAGGACGGACTCAACATTATACGGTCTTCATTTACTATGACAGATACTACCTTTGAAGGCACGCAGTCTGATGCTTTTGATGGCGATTTTGTTACTGGAACATTAGAACGGTGTACCTTTATAAATGCTGGAAATGATGGTATTGATGTCTCTGGATCTACTCTTGTGATCAAAGATATTACGATAAAAAACCCCTCAGATAAGGCAATAAGCGCGGGTGAAAATAGTACGATTACTGGAGAAAACATACACGTATCTGGTGGCGAAATAGGCGTGGTAAGTAAAGATCTTTCAAAAGTTAATCTTAGCAATCTCAGTATTATAGATACGCGATTAGGAATCTCGGCCTTTCAAAAAAAGTCTGAATATGGCGTGGCTTCTATCCAAATTGCAAAACTGACATTACAAAATAACGAACTTGACTATCTCATAGAAAACAAATCCAGTCTCACGATAGATAATGTCGCCGTAGAAACTGTTTCTAACAATGTGATTGACCAAATGTATGGAAAGGAATATGGGAAAAGCAGTCGCTGAGAACAATCACAGATATGAACGCAAGTTCCTGTATGAAGGCATCACTCCTGAAGACCTCATAGAGACAGTTGTTCTTGTGAATTCTTTTTGCTTTCGCGAAATTTTTCACCGGCGTACAGTCAATAATATCTATTATGACGATCAATCGATGAGTTTTTATCATCAGAATGTCTCTGGCGATGAACTCCGAGACAAATATCGGTTACGGTGGTACGGTGATGCTTTTGAAAGCATTAGCAACCCTGTACTAGAAATCAAGAAAAAATATGGTGTTGTAGGGGATAAGTTGTCTTTCGCTTTAAGCGGAAACACCTATAACCTGCATGACCAACCACTTGCAGAAATTCAAAAAATCATTCACCAAAATATAGGTGAAAATCACACCAGAGAATTAGCTTTAAAATTGAGTAATCTCACGCCTTCGCTTTACAACTCTTATGAGCGCAGGTATTTTCTTTCAGATTGTGGCAACTATAGAATAACCATAGATTATAATATGGTTTTTTACAATCCTCATTTTAGCGAATATACAATGACCAAGGCACAACTCCCTGATGTGGTATTAGAATTAAAATACAAGGTGATTAATGATAAAGAAAGCCGAAAGTTGACACAAACCCTTTCTGCTCGCTTGTCTAAAAATTCTAAATATGTAAGAGGTATTGACCTCATACACCATCAACAGTCTAGTTAAGTATCTTTACATATTGTAATCTACTATGTATCCCTATTAGAAAAGAATTACTAATACCAATACTTGTTTGGCATGTGTTGCGTTGCGTTTGTCGAAATTTGTTGTTGAATAAAACAAGAATGATGAGTTTAGCTAAAACGTATAAAATCAAACACTATGAAATTAAAAGCATTCATTTTATTAGCATCAGTTTTACTTTTTAGTTCGTGTATTGTAAAGTCCATTCAGCCCTTTTACACAAAAGGAGATCTCTCCTATACTGAAAAACTTATTGGTATATGGACAGACCAAAAAGGAGGGGTCTGGGATGTCATTTCTATGAAAGAACAATTTATGAAAGATCAAAAAGAAAATAGCAACGTATCTGAAGATGATAAAAAAGCCTTTGAAGCCTATAAAGAAGGGTATATTGTCAAGTATGTAAAAAAGGAAAAAGAAGTCGTCTTTATTGCCATGCCTTTTCAACTTGAAGGACAGTACTTTCTAGATTTTATTCCTTTTGAATTTGATACAGAGAGTATTAATCATCTCGCCGCAGAACATCTTATAAAAACACACTCAGTGGCAAAACTAGACATAAACGCTGCACAAAAAATTTCTTTTTCTTGGCTCACTGAAGAGCGTATCAAAACCTTATTTAATGACAACAAACTTCGCTTAAAGCATGAAATTGTAGGTCCTGAAGAAGCCCTTTTACTAACAGCGTCTTCTCAAGAGCTTTCTGCATTTTTAAAGAAATATCTCACCGCCTCTATTGAAGACAAATGGAAGTCTTCAGATGCATTAACATTAACTAAGAATACAATTTAAACAACGATACTATTCAAAATGCATCCTTTTAATTTTGATACACTCATCAAAAAAAGCAATTACCACAGACCACTCATTTTTAATAGTGTGCTGTGGTTACTCGCATTTATAATCCTACTTTTTATTTTTTCAAAAGGAAAATCTCCTATTAAAATAGATTACATATACACGATTATATTCTTGCTTTTTATGGCAGTACCCGTAAGTATTAATTTTTACCTACTGATTCCAAAATTTTTAAAGCTCGAAAAATACAGCGCGTATATCCTCCTATTTATTGGTAATCTGTTCTGTTTTTCGACCATATACATTTTATTTTTTCAGTCTATATTAGATCGTCTATTCCCCGACTATTTCTTTATTTCTTATGTATCAAAAACCAATGGATATACCATTTTTGGTGTCTTTTTGGTAGCAACAACACTTTTAAAATTAGCGGAAGATTGGTTTCATTTCAACACCTTAGAAAACAAAACACTGAAACTTGAAAACCAACACATACAGACACAACTGTCTTCCCTTCGATCACAAATAAATCCTCATTTTTTATTCAACTCTTTAAATGTGATTTACGCAATGGCACTTGAAAAAGAAGCGCATATTACCAACGCTATTGTAGAGTTGTCTGATGTGTTACGGTATGTAATTTATGACTCGGATACAGAGCGTGTGTCTATAAAAGATGAAATCAAATTACTTCAAAACTATATATCTTTTCAAAAATATCGAGTACAAACTCCTGATAGCGTATATTTTGATATAACTATTGAAAACGAGAATTTTAAAATCTATCCAATGTTGCTGTTGCCCTTATTAGAAAACAGCTATAAACACGGAATTACAAATAACCATTCGCCAGAGAAAATAAGAATTCATCTCTCGCAACATAAACATCAATTTAGATTTGAAATAAGCAATAGGATTCATCCTAATGTTAAGAATACGCTAGATAACGCCTATTCTGGCGTAGGTCTAGAAAATCTAAAGAATAACTTACTTTTGGTATATCCAAAACAGCACACATTTACGATTGATAACACCACAGATACTTTTAAAGTAACTATTGAGATCACCGATGAGCAATATTAAAGACAAAAACATACACTGCCTTATTATTGATGACGAATTATCTTCTCAACGTGTGCTACAGCATTTTATTAAGGACACTAAAGTGTTAACGTTAAAAGAAACCTGTAGCAACACTTCTGAGGCCTTCAAATATCTACAACTGCACGGAGATATTGATGTATTATTTCTAGATATTAATATGCCGCAACAATCAGGCTTAGATTTTTATAGAGAATTACAGCATCCTCCTGCGGTCATTTTTACAACGGCATATCCTCAGTATGCACTAGATGGATTTGAAGTCAATGCCATTGACTATCTCTTGAAACCCATTGCCTATGACCGTTTTTTAAAAGCTGTCAATAAAGTATTGATTAGCAAAACTGAAATAGAAAGTACCAATAAATTTGTGATACTAAAAGAAAATAAAATACTACATAAAGTCTTTTTTTCAAGTATTCAATACATAGAGGCCTATGGAGATTATGTAAAAGTAGTTTTAGAAGAAAAGACCATCGTTACGCATAGTACGTTTTCTAAATTCATAGAAAACCTCCCTCCTTATTTCATCCGTACACACAAATCATTTAGCATAAATCTAAATAGATTAAATCACCTTTCGGGAAATCAAATACTACTAGACAATCATACAATACCCATAGGGCAAACCTATAAAGCCAGCGTTTTAAAAGCGCTTAACCTTAATTTTTGATATATGATCCTACGTGTTCTTTGCTTATTAATTACTTCACTACTTCTTATCAATTGTACGACAATGAAAGATATCTATACGATACCTACATTTTCGAAAAATGGCGCTTTACACTGTGTGATCGAAATTCCAGGAGGCACTAACAAAAAGATAGAGTTTAATGCTGAGACCAAAACATTTGAAATAGATCAAAGAAATGGAACGGATCGTATCATTCCTTTTCTTCCTTATCCCGCAAATTATGGGTTTATCCCATCTACGCTATCTGATCGATCTTTAGGAGGCGATGGAGATGCATTAGACATCTTATTAATTTCTGAAGCACTACCCACAGGAACGATTGTAGAAGCAATACCTATAGGAATACTTAAACTACTGGACAAAGGAGAATATGACTACAAAATCATTTGTGTCCCGAGGGATACTAAAAAACGTATTATAAATGTAACTACCTACACGCAATTTCTAAAAAAATACAGGAAAGCAAAAGACATCATAGAATCTTGGTTTTTACACTATGATACAGATGGTGATGCGTTAATAAGTGAAGGATGGGGAGACGAAAAAGAAGCGCTTGAGGAGATTAATAAAAGTCTAAATCATTAAATACATAAAATCTACCCACAAAAAAGCCCGCTATTTGCGGGCTTTTGGTATTAATATGGTGAGTTTTATCTTTATTCTACAGTTACCGATTTTGCTAAATTTCTAGGTTGATCTACATTCTTTCCTAGCATTACAGCAATATGATATGACAATAATTGTAATGGAATAGTAGCAAGAAGTGGTGTAAACGGCTCTAATGTTTCTGGAATTTCAATCACGTGATCTGCCAATTTTTTTACCTCTTCATCTCCTTCTGTAACAATACCAATGATTTTTCCACTTCGCGCCTTAATCTCTTCTACATTACTCACAACTTTCTCATAATGTCCCTTTTTGGTGGCAATAACCACAACAGGCATTTGTTCATCAATCAAGGCAATAGGACCGTGTTTCATTTCGGCAGCAGGATATCCTTCTGCATGGATATATGAAATTTCTTTAAGCTTAAGCGCTCCTTCTAGTGCTACTGGGAAGTTATATCCTCGCCCTAGATAAAGTGCATTTGATGCGTCTTTATACTGTGATGCCACATATTCAGCTTGCTCATTAGACTTTAATGCTTTCGCTACTTTTGCAGGAATACGCTCTAACTCTTGTAAATAGGCTCTGAACTCAGAATTTGAAAGCTTTCCTTTATGTTTTGCTAATTTTAAAGCAATTAACGTAAGGATCGTTATTTGAGTGGTAAACGCCTTTGTAGATGCAACCCCTATTTCTGGACCTGCATGTGTGTATGCACCCGCATGCGTTTCTCTTGAAATAGAAGATCCTACAACATTACATACCCCAAAAACAAAAGCCCCTTGACCTTTGGCTAATTTAATGGCAGCCATGGTATCTGCAGTTTCTCCACTTTGTGAGATTGCAATGACCACATCATCTTTATAAACAATAGGGTTTCTATATCTAAACTCAGAAGCATACTCTACTTCTACAGGGATACGCGCAAATTCTTCAAATATATACTCAGCAACTAGACCCGCATGCCAAGAAGTACCGCATGCGACTATGATAATACGACGAGCGTTTAAAAACTTATCAAGATGATCATCAATTCCTGCCATTCTTATGATCCCTTCATCCACAAGCATACGTCCTCGAAAGGTATCTGTAATAGCTGCAGGTTGCTCATAAATCTCTTTAAGCATAAAGTGGTCATACCCTCCTTTTTCTATCTGTTCAAGATTTAATTGAAGTTCTTGAATATATGGATCTACAAGAGAATCATCTTTAATCTTACGTATTTTAAGCTTTTTTTGATCTCGTACAACTGCCATCTCTCCATCTTCAAGATAGATTGCGTTATTTGTATACTCAATAAAAGGAGTGGCATCAGAGGCAATAAAAAACTCATTATCACCTACCCCTATCGCTAATGGACTCCCTAAACGAGCGACCACAATTTCATTGGGTTTTGTTTTATCAAACACAGCAATAGCATACGCCCCAATGGTTTGATTAAGGGCTATCTGAACAGCTTTACCTAACTTTACTCCTTCTTTTATCTTGACATCTTCAATCAAGTTAACAAGCACTTCTGTATCTGTATCTGATGTAAATGTATACCCTCTATTAATTAACTCTTTACGTAACGGATCATAATTTTCAATAATTCCGTTATGAATAATTACTAGATTTCCAGAGTTAGAAACATGAGGATGTGAATTAATATCATTAGGCACACCATGTGTAGCCCATCTTGTATGACCAATTCCTATACTACCGTTTGTAGATATTTCACTTTCTAAACGGTTTTTTAAATCCTCGACCTTCCCTTTTGTTTTTGACAATTTAAGATCATTACCATCATAAAGTGCTATTCCAGCACTATCATATCCTCTATATTCAAGACGTTGTAATCCTTGCAATATAATAGGGTATGCTTCTCTATACCCTATGTAACCAACAATTCCGCACATACTACTATATTATTTAATTATCTAAGCCTAGTATTTGACCACAAGGACTATCAGGATCTATATCCTCTGTTAATGTATAGAATATTCTCAATTTTAATTTTTTGGCCTCATCAGTACTTAAATTACCATGAAGAATAGTCCCTTCTGGAGAAATCACACTAGAAACTGGCACTCTTCGCGCAGTATCTATATCTCCCGTACCTCCTATAATAGAGGTGTTGTCTACAGTTACATTTTGTGAGACTGACAATGCCAATCGAACATTCGTAGAGTCATTTTTGATAATATTATTTACATGTTGCGTTATGCGCACTCTATAACTCTGCCCTAGACTCGACTCATCTCCTTCTACTTCTCTTACGAGTCTTCCTAGGTGGTTTGTTCTTGTGTTGACAGGGCCATTGATTCCTGCTGTATTATCTATAACACCATCAATTAATAAACTATTATTATCAAAATCGAGCATAAAAAGTCTTTCTGGCTCTAACGCACCTCCACCAGCACCCAAGTCATCTTGATCTACAAAAAATGTCAAGTTAGCTTCATTGATAATAATGTTACTACAGTCACGCAGTATTTCCAATTGATCTGCAATGCCGTCTCCGTCAAAGTCTGGCCCAAAAAGCTCTATAATAGCAATACTACCGTCTCCCCCTTTTAAGTATAAGTTTTCTTCTCCAGTCGTTGAATTAGAGTTTTCAATAGCATTGACAATAGCTGGGTCAAACTGATTCTGATAATCTATAACACTTACTCCACTAAAGTTTAAAGAGATATCTCCAAATCCATCATTGGTAGGCTCCCCAGGCTCTCCCGAGTCATCATCACCATCAAAAGTGTAATAAATTGTGATGTTTGCTTGGCTAAAATCAAACAAAAGTAAATTTCCGTCATTATCCTCGTCTTCTGCCTTGAAGTAAATACCCCTAAAATAGTCATTAAACGTATTTATGTTTAAAAGTACATCTTCTCCTTCTCGTTGGATGATATTGGTATTCCAGTAATTTGTATCTAGTGATAACCTCAACGCAGGTGAGATTCGTTCTGAAAGTTCTTTAACCACGTTATCTTCTTCATCCAAAACAGGTTCACCATCTTCATCAAAAGTTACTTCGGTTAGAATGATCTCATCTGCTTGTGGCACAAATTCGTTTACTTGAAAAAGTAAGTCACCCTCTACCCCTTGAAAGTTTGGAACATCATTAGAAAAATAAATTTCAGGATCCTCAAAATTGGTATTAGGATCAAGATTATTTAAGAAAAAGTTTGATCGGTATGCAGATAATGTAATTCCACCAGTATTTCTAAATACAGAATCTAACTCGTATGTATTATTTCCGTCTTCATCTACCGCGATTTGCCTAGCAAAATACGGAAGTGTAAATATGACACTATCAACCACTACGTTATCTCCAAATTCTGGACCTGTTCTTGAAAGTGCTACTTGTGATAAATAAGATGCTGTTGTTTTTCCATATACAGGATCATTATAAACACCTACAACCCCTACGGGTGCGCCATTAGTTTGAACTCCTTCTGGATAATTCATACTATATGCGATAACCCCTATATCATCAACCTCAAAGGTCTCAAAGTTCACTGAACCAACGACACCCGTTCCAACTTCCCCTAATTCTTCTTCGCAGGCAATACACGCAAATACAAAGATGAAGGCCACTAAGCCTTGTCTTACATAATTATAAATCTTCATAGTTTTTTTAATCTAGTACTTTGGTAGTATAAAATTCTTCGTACGCTTGTGGAAACTCCTCTTTCTTCTTGTATGGTAGTACAGGAATTTTGGATGTGTTAAGTATTTTAGCAAGATTCTCTTGCAATTCTGAAGACCCTATAATAGCGGCATCAGAATTTTTTACAACCACCTTCATCAGGTTCTCATAGGTAGGATCCTGTAACTCGGTGATGCTTTCTGTGTCAATCCCATCAAAAGCAATCTTGTTGATCATTTCTTTATTTAATGATCCTTCAAAACCTTGATTATATATCGATGAGACTATTTTACTTTGACTAAATAAAGGCTCACTAGCATAATACTTCTTAAGATATAATGGCAACAAAGAGGCTAACCACCCATGCACATGAATAATATCTGGAGACCAATTTAATTTCTTAACCGTTTCAACAACTCCTTTTGCAAAAAAGATAGCACGCTCGTCATTATCTGGAAATAAATTCCCTTCCTCATCCGTAAACGTTGCTTTTCTCTTAAAATACTCTTCATTATCGATAAAGTACACCTGAATGCGTTCTTTAGGTATAGAGGCAACTTTTATAATCAGCGGCATGTCAAAGTCATTAATAACTAAGTTCATCCCTGAAAGGCGTATCACTTCATGTAGTTGGTGCCTGCGCTCATTGATATTGCCATAGCGAGGCATAAAAATGCGTATTTGTCCCCCCTTGGAATTTACCATTTGAGGAGCTTCAAACGACATAGAGGCAATTTCGGTCTCTGGTAGATAAGGTATAACTTCAGATGACACGTATAATATCCTCTTATCTTTCATATATAAAATTATTGATTATTTTTTATGTGTAAAAACACGCAAAAATACTAAATTTTATGCAATCTGCCTTTAATATAGTAAGTTTGCAGGCGTTAATTTTTTGGTAAAGTGAACATAATAAAAACAAAAACTGAAATAGCTAAATATGTTTCAGAGAAAAAAGAACAAAATTCTTCTGTAGGCTTTGTCCCAACAATGGGGGCTTTACACCAAGGACATGCGTCACTTATATCCTTTGGACTAGAACGTCATCACTACATTGTTGTAAGTATTTTTGTAAATCCTACCCAATTTAATAATGCGACTGATTTAGAGAAATATCCTCGAACCCTCAGTCAAGACGTCTCATTTTTAAGCACATACAAGAACAAGGTAGTTATTTATGCGCCTACGCCTCAAGAAGTGTATGGAGATCAAGTGGTATCAAAACAATATAACTTTAAGGGTATTGAAACCGTGATGGAAGGCACGCATCGCCCAGGACACTTTGATGGTGTTGGCACCGTTCTCAATCACCTTTTTAGACAAGTAACCCCCGATGAAGCTTTTTTTGGAGAAAAAGATTATCAGCAGTTGCTTATTGTCAAAAAACTTGTTGAAATAGAGAAATTACCACTCAAAATTACAGGATGCCCTATCCATAGACAAGAAAACGGACTAGCTATGAGTAGTCGTAATGCGAGACTTACGACCCAACAACTAGAAGAAGCTACCTTTATTTATAAGATACTCCGTCAGGTAAAAAAAGATTTTGACACCAAAAGTGCTCGAGCACTTAGAGCGTGGGTTTCACGTCAATTTGAAAATAACCCACACCTTAGGTTAGAATATTTTGAAATCTCAAATAGTAAGAATCTGAGACCGCTTTCGCGAAAGCGCACCCATCAAAAATACCGAGCCTTTATTGCTGCTTTTGCAGGGGAAATACGTCTTATAGACAATATGGCTCTTAACTAAAATTCCTATATTTGCACCATGTTAGTAAATGTTGTAAAATCTAAAATTCACCGTGTTAAAGTAACAGGGGCTGAATTACATTATATAGGAAGTATTACCATAGACGAAGATCTCATGGATGCTGCCAATGTCATAGAAGGAGAGCGTGTTCAAATTGTCAATGTGACGAATGGAGAACGCCTAGAAACGTATGCGATTCCTGGCCCTAGAAACAGTGGCGAGATCACATTAAATGGTGCTGCAGCTAGAAAAGTATCTAAAGGCGATATCTTAATCCTGATCGTTTATGCCTTTATGGATTTTGACGAAGCCAAAAAATTTAAGCCTACGCTTTGTTTTCCAGACGAAAACACAAACTTATTAAAGTAAGCCTGTGGCTTATAAGAAAGCGATAAAAGCCCTTAAAATCATGCTCCCGCTCACTCTGGGAGTTTTTTTGATGTGGTTTTGGCTTGGGGGAATGAGTCCACAAGACAGAATAGATTTATGGAATGATATAAAAAATGCAAACCCTATATGGATTGTAATTTCTTTTATTTTCTCCATACTAAGTCATCTCTCAAGAGCGTATCGCTGGAAGTTTATACTAGAACCTATGGGGTATTCACCCAAACTAGGTACGAGTCTTGCTGCTGTCATGACTGGCTATTTTGCCAATACGTTTGTCATACGATCTGGGGAAGTTTTACGGGCTGTATCCATACAACGCACAGACGACATCCCTTTTGAAAAAGCATTCGGAACCATCGTATCAGAACGTATCGCAGATCTTGTGATGCTCATTTTGATTATGATAACTGCTGTGATCCTTCAATCTACAGTACTTATTGATTATTTTAAAAGAGAAGCAAACCCCATTCCTTCTATCATAGGGCTTGCAGTGCTTTTAGTTCTCGGAATCATAGGATTACGTATTCTTAAAAGATCATCACATCCGTTTATTGTTAAAATTCGCACCTTTGGTTTAGGAATTTTAGAAGGCGTAAAAAGCATTTTAGCAATGAAGAAAAATGCAGCGTTTATCTTCCATACCTTGTTTATTTGGTCGATGTACATTGCTATGTTTTGGATTGTAACGCTCACTGTGCCTGGACTTCAGGGAGTATCTATGGGCGTTATCCTTGCTTCTTTTGTTATAGGGGCCTTTGCCATGAGTGCTACCAACGCGGGCATGGGTGCTTATCCCCTAGCGATGGCAGCTATTTTTACCTTCTTCGGATATACCGAAGCAGATGGGAACGCTTTTGGCTCTATCATCTGGGGGACACAAACCATTTTTAATATCATTATAGGGGGACTCTTTGCTCTTTACGTATTTGTAGTACGCCGCAGATAAAAATAGTACCCGAAAGGATGAATAACTCCAAGATCCCGCTATGCAGCGGGATTAGCCTACCTTTATCGGTAGGCAGGCTCAACTTACACTATCAAGTGCGTCTTACGGACTTCTTAATAGTGAGTTTACTTTATAACATAAGGATCCCGCTATGCAGCGGGATTAGCCTACCTTTATCGGTAGGCAGGCTCAACTTACACTATCAAGTGCGTCTTACAGACTTCTTAATAGTGAGTTACTTTATAACATAAGGATTCCGCTATGCAGCGGGATTAGCTCAACTTACACTATTAAGTGCGTCTTACAGACTTCTTAATAGTGAGTTTCGCTAATAAAATTTTGTATTTTAGGGCACATATTAAAAACAGCCCTAATGAAATCCATTTTTTTAACACTTTTATGTGTATGCTTCTCATTTGCAAGTAATGCACAAACGCAATATGAAGAAATCTCCTCCATAAAACTCGATGGAGCACGCCAACTCAAAATCCAATTACCCCGCAACTACGAATCCAATTTAGAAAAAACATATCCTGTTATTGTGGTATTGGATGGAGATTACTTATTTGAACCTGTAGCGGGAAATGTTGATTATTACAGCTATTGGGAAGAAATGCCTGAAGCCATTGTTGTAGGTATTAACCAAGTAGACACAAGAGATAATGACACCTATTATGACGATGTTAGCTACCTGCCGGTAGATGAAGGTGCTGCCTTTTTTGAATTTATTGGCCTAGAATTGATGCCATGGCTCGATGAAAAGTATCGCACTAACCAATTTAGACTCGTGGTGGGCCATGATCTTACTGCTAATTTTATGAATTATTACCTCATGAAAAGCCCTGCGCTCTTTCAAGGGTATATATCACTAAGCCCAGATTTAGCCCCAGAAATGGAAACACGCCTTGTGGCCAGACTAGAGGCCACACAGCAAAAAGTATTTTATTATTTAGCCACTGCGACAGAAGATATAAGAGTCTTACGAGAAACCATAGAACCGCTCAATAGCCAGATAAAATTGGTTTCAAATACCAACCTAAAGTATTATTATGACAACTTTGAAGGAGCAACACATTACTCCCTAGTAGGAAGAGCAATTCCAAGGGCTATCGAAGAAATCTTCTCAATATATCGCCCTATTAGCAAAAAAGAATATAAAGAAGTACTCCTCAAACCAGATACTTCTCCATACGCCTATCTCATTGATAAATATACAACTGTAAAAGAACTTTTTGGGCTCGATGACCCCATGCGCGTAAATGACATCGTTGCGGTAGGCAAAGCCCTAGAAAAAAAATCTAAATGGGAAGACATGGAGCAATTGGGTCAACTTGCTAGAAAACAATATCCAGATACTATGTTAGGTAATTATTATCTAGCGCTCTCTTTTGAAAAATCTGGAGAACCTAAAAAAGCAATGCGAACCTATCAAAATGCTTTCTTACTAGAAGAAATATCGTTCTTAACCAAAGATTTAATGCTTGACAAAGCAGATCAAATTAAAGCAGATTTTGGGTATTAAACGCTACACCATAAAATATATTAATAGAAAAGGGGTTCATCTATAGATCCCGCTGAAAAAGCGGGATTAGTTCAACTAGCAATTTTGAATGCGTCTTTTGGACTTTTCAAAATGGCGTTTCACTAAAAAAGAGCAGTTATCAAGTAACTGCTCTTTGTGTAATATTCAATCCCCCAATCAAATATTTTTATCAAAAACAAATATTATTCTTGATACTACAAATATAAGAGGGCTGCTGTGTCAAAAAACACGTATTTCTACCTATTTTTAATAGTTAAATCCATTTTTTTGAGATTAAATACCTCACAACGTACTTCAAAAATTAAAAAATATGCTGTTGAATGTCTTGTGAGTTTGCCCCACGAATTATTTACGAGTATTTTAGCACTACAAATTACCTCTGAGCAAGCTTATAAACCATTTCAAGGAAAACAGTTGACTTTGAGATACATTTGAAACACTTACATCTCGATTATCGAGCAAAAATAACCCATGGCTAAAACAAAAACGACCTTCTTTTGTCAAAATTGTGGTACACAACATGCCAAATGGCAAGGGCAGTGCCATGCCTGTAAACAATGGAATACGATTGTTGAAGAAGTAGTTCAGAAAGCAGATACAAAGGATTGGAAACAGGATACCGCTTTCGCGAAAGCGAATACACGCACCAATAAACCTTTAAAAATAAACGAGATCACCACGGCTACCGAAATCAGGCTAGATACCAAAAATGGCGAACTCAATCGTGTGCTTGGAGGCGGTCTTGTCCCAGGCTCATTAACATTATTGGGAGGAGAACCAGGAATCGGAAAAAGTACGTTATGTCTTCAAATATCCTTAAACCTCCCCTTTAAAACCCTATATGTCTCAGGAGAGGAGAGTCAGCAGCAGATTAAAATGCGCGCAGACCGCATTCACCCATACAGTGATCAGTGTTATATTCTTGCAGAAACCAAGACACAACATATCTTCAGACATATTTCAGAAATACAACCTGATATTGTCATTATAGACTCTATACAAACCTTACATACCGATTATATAGAAAGTAGCCCTGGAAGCATCTCACAAATACGCGAGACCACCGCCGAGCTTATCAAATATGCAAAAGAAACGGCCACTCCCGTGATATTGATTGGACATATTACTAAAGATGGTAATATTGCAGGTCCTAAGATTTTGGAACACATGGTCGATACGGTGCTTCAATTTGAAGGAGATCGCAATCATGTGTATCGTATTTTAAGAGCACATAAAAACCGTTTTGGAAGTACGAATGAGTTAGGAATTTACGAAATGCAAGGCAGTGGCTTACGAGAAGTATCCAATCCTAGTGAGGTCTTGATTTCAAAAAATGATGAGGAATTAAGTGGCACCGCTATTGCCGCCACGCTGGAAGGCATGCGCCCACTTATGATCGAAATACAAGCCTTGGTTAGTACCGCAGTGTATGGCACGCCTCAACGAAGCGCCACAGGGTATAATGCAAAACGACTTAATATGCTTTTGGCGGTTTTAGAAAAGAGAGCAGGTTTTAAACTCGGTGCGAAGGATGTATTTCTCAATGTCACCGGAGGAATTTCTGTAGATGATCCCGCTATTGATCTTGCCGTGATCGCAGCGGTTCTATCTAGCAATGTAGATATTGCCATAGATAAATCATTATGCCTCGCTGCAGAGATTGGTCTTGCCGGAGAAGTCCGCCCTGTTACGCGTGTAGAGCAACGTATTCTCGAAGCTGAAAAATTAGGCTTTACAGGGATTATTGTCTCCAAGTATTGTAAAATTCCAGATCACAACTACACGATTAAAATTATTAAAGTTGCCAAAGTGCATGATGTGGTACGGCACTTGTTTGGGTAAAATTTCTGGTTAGGAATTAAAATTCACATTATAGTTAGGGATTATTATTTATGCGCTTTCGCGAAAGCGGACACCTAAAATAATTCGACACAAAAGCACTTTGTAACCTACGTAGGGGTACGTAAAAATCAACAGTTGGCGAAGGGGTAAAAGCTATAATTTAGACCCAAAACCCTTTAACGATGAAAACGTCCCTATTCTTTCTTTTATTTTTTACGCTTGTATTCAATCCACTAAATGCACAAACTTCTGCAAGCGAGGCTGGTATTGCCGTACAAGGTATTGCTAGAGACAACAATAACGCTGCACGAGTAAGTGCAGATATTGTACTTACTTTTGAGTTATATTACAGAAATACCTCTAATGTTGAAGTTCCTATTTATTCTGAGACCATCACACTAACAACCGATGCTTTTGGTGTCTTTTCTCATATTTTGGACGCTGGAGAAGCCAACCAACCTGTTATACAACAGAATCATGCCTTCTTAAGAATTTCAGAAGGGGTCACTATTATTTCTAATGAAATTTTAAAACATGTTCCCTATGCTATTTCTGCAAACAATGGAGTACCCACAGGTTCCATCATGCCTTATATGGGAGCAACAGCACCTTCAGGATGGGTGCTATGTAACGGTCAGAGTTTGACGAGTATACCAGGGGCAGAAAATTTAATTAGCATACTTGGCAACAATAACGCCCCGAACCTTAATGGTATGTTTTTACGGGGCACTGGAGCAAATCCTGTAAATGGACAGTCTGGTCCAGGGCTTGGAGGAGTTCAAGGAGACCAATACCGAGGACATGGCCATGGAGTAAATATAAATACTAATTTTACAGGAAATCATAGCCATACCAGTAATATAGTTGTGTTTACTAATGTACCTACAACCCAAGGGGGTAACAACTTTAGAACAATCTCTTCCCCTACGAGTGGAAATGGAAATTTCTCTACTAGAGATGCTGGAGTTCACAATCATAATGTTTCAGGAAATACCCAGGGTTCAGGGGGCTCAGAAACACGACCTGTAAGTTATGGGGTAAATTATATTATTAAACTATAAACCTGCACGCAATGAAATCTTTTTACACATTAGTGTGCGCCTGTTTGGTGACCATATCACTTTGGTCACAAACAGATGGTTCACAACCCATTACATCATCAAATACTCTACAAAATGAAGGGTTTACTATTCAGGTAGGTTCGCCGTTCTTAGGGCAAAACTTAGGAGAACCCGAACGTGTTACAAACCCTATTGACATTCGTTTTCCATGGGATGTTCTTTATTTAGAAAACACCTTTTCTGAAGATCAGTTTAGTGTCTCCAAGGGCTATTTTGGAAATAGAATATTAGTAAGCTGGGTACTTAATGGTAACCTTAACTTAGTGACCAATATCCGTATCTTACGAAGAGAGTTTAACGACGAAAATCCGCAACCTTATCAAATTATTGCTAATGCTGCACCCAATGCTAATGAATATGAAGATCAGTTTGTAGAAGGAGGGGTATTGTACGAATATCGCCTCGAAGCAGAAGGTGTAAGTACTATTGAACGCCCGTTTCTTACCTTTATTGAAGGGGTAGGTTTTAGAAGTCCGACAGCTATCGTTACAGGAAGTGTTACTTTTGAAGGAGGAAATCCTGTACAGGATGTCATTATTCAAGCAACTTCTCAAGGAAACATTACGGCTAGTGGGAGTGCCTTACGCATTAAAGACAATCACAAACTCGCGATTACAGGTATTACAGGAGCTCCTACTACAGCTATGACCTTACAAGCATGGGTAAAACCTGTTGTTGATTTAATTCCAGGATCAGATCCAACCATTTCCTTATTTGAAATACAGGCTTCTGATGAATTACCTAATGTAAATAACCCAAAACTTATTACGTATGAGGTTCTATCAAATACCAATCAATTACGTGTGGGAATAGATGGGAGTGAAATCATCCTTGAAAACCATTTCCCATCTGGAGAAGTAAATGCACAGGGAGAAGATGTCCTCATCCCAATTATTGAAGCGAACAACCAATTTGTACATGTATCTGCCTTACTTTCTGATGGACAAATACCTACCCTTTTTATAAATGGGAGAGAGATTAATGAAGATTTTAAAACGCTAGTTGTAGAAAACTATCCTGACTTTGATCTTACCTTAAATACACAACCTACGGTATTGTCCTTAAATGGAAATACGACTTCATGGAATAACATTTTTGTAGGTGGACAACAAGAATCGTTTGTCGATGAAATTCGTGTTTGGAATAGCCTATTGGAAGCAGAGACCATCAGAACAGATTACAGACGTTTTATAAGTGGTAATAATGCCAACTTAAAAGTATATCTAAATGCCAATGAAAATGTAGGTCGTTTTGCGTATGACCAATCTCGTACGGGTTTTACATTTAACGAAAATGATGGCGCTTTATATACCTCAAGTACTCCTGTTGCCGATCGGGTGACATTTACAAATGAAATTGATGAAATTCCTACTAGCAATCAATTAGGGATTTTAGGAGTTACCGATCAAAATGGTAATTATGAAATTAATGCAATTCCATACAGCGGGACAGGTGAATCGTTTACAATCACTCCTATTTTAGGGCTTCATGAGTTTGAGCCTTCTCAACAGTTAGTGTTCTTGGGACAGGGAAGTGAAGTCGTAAACGGTGTAAATTTTACAGATATTTCTTCATTTAGTTTTAAGGGACGTGTTTTATATGACTCAAGAGGGACTTTTCCTTCTTTTGTTGAGGTAAACAGTACTGATCCTGAAATTCCTGACTTCACAGGGTTAACCGATGGAGATGAATATGTAAGTGGTCCAGGAATTATTGAAGAAGGGTACAATCAATTCAGGAAAGGAAATGATTTCTTTAGTAAAGGAGAATACTGGTATAATGATGCAGGAACCCCTAACGATACCACCGATGATTATTTAGAACGCTATGCACGTATTCCTTCTACAGGTGTCAATATTTATATAGATGGAGAGATTGTATTAGATGCAAATAATTTTCCTGTAGAAACGGATATAGATGGGTTTTTTGATGTACAAGTTCCCATAGGAAATCACGTCATTACCCTTGGAAAAAATGGTCATGTATTTACATTTAACAGTCGTTTTCCTGCGGCTCCAGGTACTGTAAGCGAATTTTTTGAAGATGCCAATAACGTCGTCACTTTTATTGATGAAACCAAAGTCACTGTTGTTGGACGGGTTGTAGGAGGTGCTGTGCAAGCCGACAAACCTATTGGTTTTGGAGCAAATGGATCTTTTGAAGTAGGAATTCCTAATCCTGACGGGACAACGACACAGTTTCCAATAAGTAGTAATAATAATATTGGGCTAGCCAACATCACTTTTGGCTATACCCCAGCGAGTGGAAGTGTCACAGATTTTACTCGTTTTAACTTCAGTACTAACGAAGATACAGGAGAATATCGCGTGAATATACTCCCCTTAAATTATAGCATAGATCAAACTAATGGATTACAAGTTCCTACAAACGCTGCTATTGATTTATTAACCGCTAATGAAGCCGTTAATATTAGTGAGATTGTAGAAGTAACAGTGCCTCAGTATGATCTTGGAAATGGAGTTTCAGGAACAGGAGAACCGTATCATTATGAACGTAGCTTTACGTATCGCTCTATTCCTGTTCTTCAAGTAGAACAACAAACTTCTGAGGACGAACTGATGCTCAATGAAACCACAACGGTAAGCACCGAAGGGTTTGAATTTCCTGTTTACAAACAGTTCGGGACCTATTACATCCGACTCAATCGTTTTGAACGATATACAAATTTTGACGAAAGTCCAGCCATAGAAGACTTAGTTTCTGTGACCGATGGAGAACTGGTTATAACGAATAATCTAGCTTTAGAGAACTCTGAATCAACAACAGTAAATCCAAATGATGCAAGTATTTTGGATTATGAATTTAAAGGAGGAATTCCAAGTATCTCTCCCCCTTTTGTTCGCACCATTGATCTTATATACAGGCTTAATGGCGTAGATTATCCTGTAGAAAATTTTAATCCAGAAGGAATTATTATAGGAGGTGCCTCTGATGGGAGTTTGACGTTTACTACTGCAGCACCCGATGTGCCTGATATTATTTTAAGAGACCCGCCAGGGTCTGGGAGCTCTGCTTCGATAGAAAGTGGGCAAAGCATTTCTTTTACAAATTCTAGTTCTTTTGCTTCAGGAACTGAAATGAATCAAAGCGTACAATTATTAACAGGTGTTAGCTTGGTGACTGGAGGAGGACTTGCCGGTCCAGTGATAGATACTCAAAGTATAAATGAAGGGGAAATAGGGGTAGGACTTCAGGTATCTTCGACCAATGGAATTTCTACCACCACTACGTATAGCTTTAGCCAGACTATTTCTACGAGTTCTGATCCTGATTTTGTAGGTTCTGACGGCGACCTCTATATCGGAAATTCTAAAAATTATTTTTATGGCTCTTTTAATGATGTCCAAGCGACAATGAGCCAAATAGGAAATTCTCCAAGCATACTACTTACTAATACTGCTGGAGAAGAGGTCTTTATCAGCACTCAAAAGTCGCTTTATTTTGTAGAAGAGCCTTCTGAGACCTTTTTTGTGTTTTCGCAAAAGCAAATCCTAGAAACGATCATCCCTGATTTAATAGAGATTGTAGAAGGTATTGATAATGGTACGGTTATTCCTAACGAAAATGGCGTGCAATCTAGAGCATTCTACGTGCAACAGATTAACTTATGGCGTAAAACAATCCTTGAAAATGAACGAAGTAAGTATAGAGCCTTAGTTGAAACATCGCAATTAAATGCCGAAGCACTAGGTTTTGTACAGCAATATATAAATGATATCACTGCTGCTATTGCTACTATAGTAAATACTTTTGACCCTCCTATTGATGACCTGAACAACCTACCTATTTTACAATCCAATCTAGGTGATGCTGAAGCAGTCGCACAGCTTATTAATGATAATTTTAGTGAAAATATTTCTTTTGACGCTGGTGTTGGTGAAATTACCAGAGTATTAACGACAAGTCTTGTAAGTGAGATGACTTTTGAATTTACAGCAGAATTAGAAGAATCTGTTGCTGTACAATTAGGACTTGTCTCTAATGGTGTTGGTCTTGTTTCTAAAACGAGTGGGAAATTTAGTCAAGGAATTAATATCGCAAATACTTCAGAACAGGAAACTACAACAACCATCTCCTACACGCTTGCAGACAATGATCCTGATAATGCTTTAAGTGTAGATGTGGTAAATCTATTTGATGGTAACGGACCTGTATTTGCAACCATAGGAGGAAGCACTTCCTGTCCGTATGAAGGGCCAGAAACGACAGTCTTTTTTAATCCTAATACGTATGACCCTGCTACAACAGAAATTAATCCGTTAGCAGAAGATCAGCAAGTGCTCTTAGGAAATGCAACACAGCGTATTGAAAACCCTATGATAAGTGCCACTGTGGCTAATGTGAGTAATATTCCTGAAACAGAAAACGCAGAGTTTGAACTTATTTTAGAGAACAATAGTGCAACAGAAACAGATGGCACCTTCTTACTACGCATAGATAATACAACCAATCCATTTAATGCAATAATCAATATTGATCCCAACGGAACCTTAGTAGAGGTCCCACATGGAGAACAAATTATTTATAATCTAACATTAGCAAAGTCTATTTCTGATCAGAATGACTATGAGGATATTCGTATTGTCTTAGAATCTACCTGTGATGCTGATAACACATTTGATGATGTGATCCTCTCCGCTTCCTTTGTTCCATCTTGCTCTAATGTGGTAATTAGTGAACCCTTAGACAATTGGGTATATAATATCGATACAGCTTTTAATCAGGATGGAACTACAAATCCATTAGGAATTACTATGCAAGAGTATAATCTGGGGTTCAATAGTTTTGAAAAAATAGATTTAGAATACCGTATAGCAACAGCACCAACATGGACACGTTTACAGACATATTACACAACACAAGCCTTTTTCGATACGGCAGTAGCCAATGGAGAAACAGAGATCACATTGATCGATGGGGCTACAAGTTCGTTTAATTTTGACATTGCAAGTCTTGGATTACAAAACGGAAATTATGAAGTAAGAGCAAGGACTAGTTGTACAAATGGCACAGAAAATATCTCAGAAATCATAAGTGGTACTGTAGACCTAGAAGCACCTCGTCGCTTTAATACTCCAAGCCCTACAGATGGAATTTTAAACGCTGGTGAAGACATCAAAGTGAGTTTTAATGAAGACATATTTTATAATACTGCGGTAAGTCTAGTAGAGATTAAAGGACGTACCAATCAGTTACCCATAAACAATCAGGTATCTTTATTCTTTAGTGACCCTGACGACACCGCTACTATTCAAAATCCACCTATTCAAACGGGCGATATCTCCTTAGAATTTTGGATGAAAAACGAAACGCCTGGACCCGATGGCCTCATCCTTTCTCAAGAACAAGGGCTCCGTATAGAACTGATTAATGAGAATATAGAGTTTACATTAGGAGACGTAACCATTATTGGGGCTATTGCCAACGATGACCTTTTTCATCATTACACATTTACATTTGATGAAGAAAATGGAATCCTACGTATGTACGAAGATGATCTTATAATAGATGAAGAAATAAATACTGGAAATTTACAATTTACCAATACCAATGATCTTGTATTTGGAGGAGGTACTTTTGAGGGAAATATTCATGATTTCAGACTTTGGGATACCTTCTTAACACTTCCAGATGCATTTGCCAATATTTATACAGACTATATTGGAAACGAACTAAACCTTGTAGGATATTGGCCCATGAACGAAGGTCGTGGCGTAATAGCAAATGATGCTTCCAGAGGCAATAATATGCTGGTGAATACAGGTTGGGATATTAAACCTAAAGGAAATAGTTACCGCTTTGAAAACGATCAATATCTCACTTTAGACAATGTTAGTTTTGCTCAACTCACCAATACCATGGATGCTACGTTAAGCTTCTGGGTAAAAACAGGAGCAAGTCAAGACGCTACATTATTTTCTAATGGTCGTGGAGATGGCACTGATATAGATATGGCCAATGGTTTTGACAATAAATGGGCTATTAATATAGATCTGACTGGCAACCTTTCCTTAGAAAGTGAAGGAATTTCGTACCCGCTCACTACAGATAGCGTTGCAGATGATAACTGGCATCATGTAGTACTCTCACTCAATAGAATAGGAGCTTTAAACACCTATTTAGATGGAGCACAAGTTTCTTCAAACCCCGTAAGTGATATACAAGGATTTTCTGGAAGCAACATTTGGCTTGGTGCACGTGGTTTTGAAGATGTACTAGGGAACATCATTATAGATAATCAATTTGAAGGAAATCTAGATGAAGTACGTCTTTGGAATACACTTCGCAATATCACTCAAATTGAACGTGATCAGTTTAATGAGGTAGACACACAATCTACAGGCATATTGGTATACGCACGATTAAATGAGCCCGACCCCATTACAGGAGATGGGCCGCAATACTATCATGCGTTTGCTAATCAAACGGTCATTCCTAGTAATGCTATTATAAGCTCAGGAGCTGTAAATTACAGTGTAGACACCCCTCCTATCAAACCTGAACGAGAAATCATAAGTTTTCAGGTAGATCGTGTTATTAATGGAGATGAAATGATTTTAAATCCAGTTATCACCAGTGATGCCTCAATAGAAGGTCAAATTCTTGATATTACCGTGCACAGAATGTTTGATGCGACAAACAATATACAAGAGTCCCCAATTACATGGACAGCGTTTGTCAATAAAAATCCTGTACGTTGGTTTGTAGAAGGATTCCCTACTACTATCGATATTGTAAAAGAAGAAGATGAAGACGTCTCATTTAACATTACACTAGAAAATACAGGTGGATCTAATGAGCCTTTTAGCATTACCAATGTCCCTGCTTGGTTACAATTAGAAACCACCTCGGGAACACTGGCTCCCGATAGTACCATTGAGATTTCAGCCACGATAAGTAATAACATCTCCTCTGGAGATTATGAAGAAGACATCTTCTTAGTTACTGATTTTGGTTTTGATCAAAAACTACAAATTAACCTACGTGTACTAACCGAAGAACCCGATTGGAGTGTAGATCCATCCCAATTTGATTTTAGCATGAATATCCTAGGGCGTATTCGAATAGATGGAGCCTTTTCATCAGATGCATTTGATAATTTAGGGGTATTTGTAAATGGAGAACCTAGAGGGGTAGCAGATTTGATTTATGATACTAATTACCAACAATACTTTGCATTCTTAACAGTATATAGCAATGAAAATTTCGGAGAAGAGTTAACCTTTAGGATATGGGATGCCTCACAAGGAGCTGTACTAAATGCATCTATTGATGGTGACAGTTTTATCACCTTCCAAGAAAATGAAGTCTTAGGAAGTCTCATTGATCCCGTCATTTTTGATAATTCTGGAGGTGTTTTCCAAGAGTTGGTATTCAATCAAGGATGGACCTGGATTTCTATGGGGGTTAATGATATAAACTTTACAGACCTAAACACATTAACACAAGGCATGACATTAGCAACCGAAGATAGAATCCTAAGTCATGCCCCATCACAATTAGAAATTTATTATGTAGACTCTAGTATTCCTGAAAATAGCGGATGGTCTGGTACTATTTCTTCTCAAGGAGGATTAAGCAATGATAAAATGTATAGAGTCTATCTGGATACGCCACAGCAATTAGCTATCAATGGCCCGCAAATAGATCTGAACAGTTGGTCCTTCCCTATCCAGTCTAACTGGAACTGGCTTCCTTTTCCTCTATTGAGCAATCAACCCATAAATGAAGCTCTCGCTTTATTTAATGCTCAAGAAGGTGATGTCATCAAATCTCAAACACAATTTGCGATTTATGACCCGCTTAATGGATGGATCGGAACATTAACTACTTTAAAAGAGGGCAACGGTTACATGCTTAGAGCAACCAATCCCCAAGAATTTTCATACCCAGCATTTTTGGTCAATGACGGAATCCTCCCAAATACAAATGAGGAGACCATATCTAATTTTGCTAACTATGAAAATAATATGAATATGGTCTTAGAATTACCTGAAGGATATGATCGAGTGAATGCGTATAATTCTCATGGAGAACTTATAGGAAAATCGAAAAACCAACTCGTTAACACAAAAGAACTCGCTTTTATCACACTCTATGGAAATGTAAGTGAAACAATTACTTTTGAAGTAAGTAACTCACAAAACACTACACGCTCTACTACACATACGACCTACACAAGCAATGCAATTCAAGGAGATATATATACGCCTGTTCAGTTACTTTTAGGAAAGACAGACTTTAGAGTATTTCCAAACCCTTTTGAAAATCAATTGGTACTAGAAATGGAGTTTATAGAAGACCAAGATGTAGAAGTTGCGATATACAATGTATATAACCAGCGTATATATAGCTCGCAGTTCAGTTCTGAAAAAGGAAAAAGCACACGTGTATTAGATCTAGACGTCGCTGCAGGAGTCTATTTTGTGCATTTAATTACAAACGAAGAAACCACTATTAAAAAAGTGATTAAAAAATAAACGTATGAAGACTCATTTCATTTTTTATACGCTTTCGCGAAAGCTAACACTGGCATTCACACTACTGGTATTTATCTGTTATCAAAGTCAGGCGCAAACCCCAGATTGGGAGGTTAATGAAAACGATTTTGAATTTACCATGACTTTTGTCTCTTTTCTAACCATAGATGGAGACAGACTTCAAAACGAAAATGACCTTATAGGCGCTTTTGTTGGGAATGAAAACAGAGGTGTCACCAACCTTACCTACGTCGAAAATGAAGATGCCTACTATGCATTTCTTACGGTACACGCAAACGAAGGTGGAGAACCTATTACATTTAGAATCTACGATTCCGTAAATAACGAAATTCGAGAGGTACAAACAACACTCGACTTTGAGATTAATGCCCATTTTGGGAATTTATTTCAGGCCTATAGCTTTGCAGACCCTATACTTTCTTCTGAAGCTACTATCATTAATTTCTCTTTTCAAAATACACCTATCATCGAAACCATTATTGGAGATGGAGAAATTACAATAACAGTTGATCAATCCGAAGATACTACTGGAATGACGCCTGTATTTACCCTAAGTAATGGAGCTTCCCTTTTTGAAAATGGGACTGAGTATAGTTCTGGAGAAGAAAGTTTTGATTTTTCAACACCTGTAGTATTTCAGGTACGGTCAGCAGATCAAACCGTTCTCAGACCTTGGACAGTGACAGTCAATCAAATAGATAGTGATATTATTTATAGAAAAAAAGATGCCGTATGCTATGAACCAGGCGCCATACGCGTCAATATTACGACAGCAAATAATGATATTTTATTATTTCAAGAGGGTATTTTACAAGAGACCTTAACCGTAATAGACGGAGAAGTTACTTTTGAAAATTTAGACGCTGGTGTTTATGAAGTGCACATAGGAACCATTACAAAAGAAATCACAATCAACTTAAGAACAGAATAGCTATGAAAAACATAAAATACACCCTTAGCTTTGTATTCCTATTACTATGTATCATCGCATGTTCCAATGATGATGATACTGCGCCTGTAATCCAAATGGAAGAGGAAGAAGTCGTTAATTTTGTAGTAAATAGCATCCGTTTTTTAGACCAAGATGCGAATGTTCTTTCTAGTTCTAGCTGTATTGATCCTTCACTAGAGTATTTTGTACAAATAACAGTTGCAAATAATTCAGACCCAAATGTAGTTCCTACCCGTGTTGACTATACGTTTAATGGAGCATTATCTAGTGTTACATTTACCAATAGTAATCCTATACAAACTCCTGTCACCTTAAGAGAAGGCGTCAACAATGTACAACTACTATCTAATGGACAAACGACAAATATCTTTTTAGTACTTCCATCAGAATTTGAAATCGTAGAATAAAACCATTCTATTTTAAACCAAAAGCCTGTACTAGAATAGCTAATACAGGCTTTTTTATGCTTTCGCGAAAGCGTATAAATCAATTAAGGCGCCGGATTAGGAATCGCGGCATGTACCTCTTCTATGGCTTTTAAGGCGTCATCAGATAATTCAACGTTGATACTGTCTATGTTTTCAGTAAGCTGTGCTATAGAGGTAGCTCCGATAATATTTGCCGTTACAAAAGGGCGTGTATTTACAAAAGCAAGTGCCATTTGTGTAAGACTCAAACCATGGGCATCTGCAATTGCTTTGTAACGCCTCGTAGCTTCAAATGAATTTTCATTATGATATCTACTATAATTTGGAAATAGCGTCACTCTCGCATTGGGTGGATATCCATCAAGATACTTGCCGGTTAACTGCCCAAAACCAAGAGGAGAGTACGGTAAATGTCCTACGTTTTCTCTATGCATGATTTCAGTAAGTCCTACTTCATCTTTTCTGTTTAATAAACTATATGGATTTTGAACGGTAATCATCTTGGGAGCACCTTTACGCGCTTCTTCTAGGTATCTTGACAATCCGTAAGGGGTTTCGTTAGAAAGTCCTACCTGTCTGATTTTTCCTGCTTTGACCAAACTATCTAAATCTTCTAGAATTTGTGCAAAATTATCTTTCCACTTCTCATTAGTATCATGGGTATATCCAAGTTGTCCAAAAAAATTCGTCGACCGTTCTGGCCAGTGTAATTGGTATAGATCAATATAATCTGTTCCTAATCTTTCTAAGCTTTTATGAACGGCATCTTCCAATTCATGTTTTGCAAATCCTCCTGTACGGATGTGCTTAGTAAAATCTGCAGGTCCTGCAATTTTTGAAGCGATCACTACTTGATCACGTTTGCCTGTTTTTTGTAACCAGCTTCCTATAATGCGTTCGGTACTTCCGTAGGTTTCTGCTCTTGCATTTGGAACGCTATACAGCTCGGCTGTGTCAATAAAATTAACACCTTGATCTATCGCATAATCCAATTGTGCGTGCCCTTCGGCTTCGGTATTTTGTTCTCCCCAAGTCATCGAGCCTAGGCAGATTTTTGAAACCTTAATGTCTGTATTTGGTAAGTGAGTATATTTCATTTTTAATGCCTGTAAAAAAGGAGTTTATTTTATACCCGTGAAGACGGGTATCTTATTATCTATTATACCCACACTTCGAGTATGCTCAACATAAACTCTGGAAGGTATCTTTTTACTTAATCTATATCCTGTAATAAAGCCGTTACTTCATCTAACTTAGGCGTAAGAATCACTTCGATGCGTCTGTTTTTGGCTTTGTTTTCAGCGGTATCGTTAGGCGCTACAGGAGCGTACTCGCCACGTCCTGCGGCAGTGAGATTTTTAGGATCTATTTGTTTGTTTTCTCTCAATATATTCACAATCGCCGTGGCTCTTTTTGCAGAGAGATCCCAGTTTCCTTTGAGGTTTCCACTCCCTGAATACGGTACATCATCTGTATGCCCTTCTATGAGTACAGCAATGTCTGGATTGTCTCCTAAGACATTACCTAGTTGTTGTACAGCAGTTCTTCCATTGGCACCTACCGTCCAGCTACCACTATCAAATAGTAACTTATTTTCTAGTGAGACATATACTTTCCCATCTCTCTGCTCTACTGTCAGTCCTTTGCCTTCAAAGTCGGTCAAAGCTTTAGAAATCGCTTCTTTTAAGTTACGGAGATTGGCATCTTTTGCAGCAATCACTGCTTCTAGCTCATCAATACGTTTGGATCTGTCGGCTAGGTCTTTTTGTAGTTTTTCTAATCGTTTGCGCTCTACTTCCAGGGCTTCTTTATTCGCAGCAAGCGCGGCTTGTTTTACCTCTAGCTCAGCAAGTAATTCCCTGTTCTTTTTTGAGTTTGCGGCGATACTCGCACTACTATTGGCTTCAAGGGCGTCATAAGAGGTTTGTAGGGCTGCCAACTGTGCTTTCGTACTTTCATAGTCAGTTTTGTATTTCGTCAATGAAGACTTTGTGGTATTCAACTCTTCGGTTGCTGCCTCATAATCTGCGGTCAGTTTGGCTACCTCTTTTTTCGCGGAAGCGAGATCACTAGAAAGCGTTCTATTTTCTTTACGAAGTCTTGCATATTTTGACTCAAGGTCTTCAAATACTTTTTTAGAAACACAAGAACTCAACGTAATTCCTGCTAAGCATAGGAGTAGGACTTTCTTCATCATGGGGTATTTCTTCATTTTTAGGTTATTGTATTGTGTGAATTTTAGATTAAGGGAGTGATAATTCAACCATATGCGGACAATGATCACTGTGCATCGCATCTTTTAAAATGATCGCTCTTGAAATGTTAGCTTCTAGTGGTTTACTTACCATGTTGTAATCAATACGCCATCCTTTATTATTGGCTCTCGCATTGGCTCTGTAACTCCACCAGGTATAATTATCTGGTTCTTTATTGAGGTGACGGAAAGAATCTATAAAGCCACTTTCCATAAAGTTTCCGATCCACTCTCTCTCTACAGGAAGAAAACCACTGGTATTTTTATTACGAATGGGGTCGTGAATATCAATCGCTTCGTGACAAATATTATAATCCCCTCCTATCACAAGGTTAGGATAGTCTTTTGTAAGATCGTTGATATAGGATTGAAATAAATCCATGTATTCTAATTTATGGTCTAATCGAGCGCTATTGGTTCCTGAAGGCAAGTACAAACTCATGACAGAAACGTCATCAAAATCTACTCGGAGATTACGCCCTTCAAAATCCATAGACTCAATGCCTGTACCGTATTCAATGTGATTGGGTTTTTGCTTGGTTAAAATCGCTACACCACTATAGCCTTTTTTTTGCGCACTAAACCAATAATGGTGATATCCTAATGCCTCAAAAGCAGCCACATCTACTTGATCTTGTGTCGCTTTCGTTTCTTGAAGAAGGACTACATCAGGATTTGTTGCTTGTAACCATGTGTCAAATCCTTTTTTTAGAGCGGCACGAATGCCATTTACATTGTAAGAAATAATTTTCATGTCTTGTAAAACTGTTAAGCCAAAAGTATGAATTAGAAAATCGAATACCTACTTTGGGAAAAATGCTAATTTATAAAAGTAGCGAGCATAAGAAGTTAAAAAGGCTATAAAGTTTACCTTTGATTTACAACAAACATAAAATATTTCTAGCACTAGCGAGTTCTAATAATCATGCGTAACCTTTACCTTTTGTTGTTTTTCTTTTGCTCAGCTACACTAGTAGCACAGGAGGTACGCACCAAAAGAATCGCTTTACGAGATACCATACAGTTAGATTCTGTAAGTATCAATCCTTCTTTATTCAACATTACCACAAAAGAAGGAAGAAAGCTAGACAGCACAGCCTATACAATAGACTTTGCGCGTAGTTTGCTTTCGCTTAAAGCGAAAGAAGCCATCCCCACAGACACCTTGGTCATCACATACCGAGTCTACCCTACATTCTTAACACGTAAATACGTTCAGTTTGACCCAAAACGGATTGTGACCAATGCTGGAAATCTGGATCGACTGACGCGTTTACGAAATCAGAAAAAAAGACGGCCATTTACGCCTTTTAATGGCTTAAACACTAGCGGAAGTATTGTGCGAGGCGTGACTGTTGGGAATAATCAAAATAGCACCGTAAATTCTGAATTAGATTTGCAACTCAGTGGAAAGCTGAGTGATAAGGTCACCTTACGAGCGTCTATCCAAGATGCCAATATCCCAAGTCAGGAGGGGGGTTTTTCTCAAAACTTAGATGAATTTGATCAGATTTTTATAGAACTCTTTAGCGATACTTGGAATATCCGAGCAGGAGATATCAACTTGCAAGACACCGAGTCCTATTACGGCAGATTTACCAAAAAAATACAGGGATTATCGCTGCAAGCAGACATTAACCACGATGAGGATGCTACAACCAATCTTTTTGCTACAGGTGCCTTGGTGCGTGGTGTATTTAATACGAGTGTATTTACAGGCCAAGAAGGAAATCAAGGGCCGTACAAACTCACAGGTCCTAACGGAGAACTTTTTGTATTGATTGTTTCGGGAAGTGAAGCCGTGTATGTCAACGGGATTCTGTTAGAACGTGGTGAAGCAAAAGATTACATCATTGATTACAACGCGGGAGAGATTCGTTTTAATGCGACTTTTCCTATTACAAGTGAAATGCGTATTACAGTAGATTATCAATTTAGCGAGCGTAATTTTACGCGTTTTGTGGCGTATGGCGGAGGAGGCTTTCGCGAAAGCGATTCCTTCAAAATTTCGGCACAAGTATATTCAGAATCTGATGCTAAAAGTCAGCCGCTACAGCAAACCTTGACCGAAGATCAGGTGGCGGTTTTAGGAGATGCTGGTGATGACCCTACCCAAATGGTCGCGCCCAGTGCCGTACCAGATACGTTTAGTGAAAACAAAGTATTATACCGACAGATTACCGTGGGTGGCGTCCAAGTTTTTGAATTTAGTAATGACCCCGAAGAGACGTTATTTAATGTACGTTTTAGCAACGTAGGTCCAAATCAGGGAGATTATATTCTAAGCACCACCAATACTTTGCGGCGTACTTTTGAATATATAGCACCCATCAATGGCGTGAAACAAGGATCATTTGCGCCTCAAATTAGACTTTTTGCCCCTACCCTTTTGCAACTTGCCATCGTGAATGGTGCCTATACTCCTTCTGAAAAAACAACGATTGCTTTTGAAGCTGCGGGTAGTAAAAATGATCTTAACTTGTTTTCTAGTATAGATGATGATGATAACAATGCCTTTGCAACCCACCTAGATGTCAAACAACAAGTTTTTAAAAAAGATAGTACCAGCACCCTTGAGGCTTTTGGGAAATGGGATTATGTACAACAAAATTTCACCAATGTAGAAGGATTGTATAACGTGGAATTTAATCGTGATTGGAATATAGACACAGGTCTTCAAAATACCAATGGCAACGGACTCATTTTAGTAGGGAATCAAAGTTTTTTAACCACAGGGTTACAGTATCAAAATCGAAAGTTTGGATCTGTACTATATTCTTTTGAAAACTTAGATTTCAATGCTTCGTATTCTGGAACGAGACATTCATTAGCGAGTACCATTCAGTCAAAAAGAATCCAGGGGGCTGTTAATGCAAGTGTGCTCAACACCAATGATCTGAATGTAACTTCTAACTTTTCAAAATTGTATAGCAGTGCGATATATGATCTTAAAAAAGCCTGGGTAGGGGGTAAATTTTACACAGAGGATAATATTCGGGTCACCAAAGCAAATGACTCTATCACCCCCGATAGTCAACGTTTTCAACTATATGAAGGGTTTGTAGGTGTGGGCGACAGTACCAATGTGTACGTAGAAGCTGGGTATCGCTATCGTGTGAATGACAGTTTACGTGCCAATAGGATCCGCCGTGTCAACACTTCAAACACTTACTTTTTGAAATCTCAATTACTAAAAAATAAAAAAACCAATCTTTCTATTTTTGTCAATTACAGAACCTTATTTTTTGAAGATCCTGCTATAGAAGCTCAAAATTCCTTGAACTCTCGATTATTGTACGATCAGCGTTTTGCAAAAGATATCATTAGGCTCAATACGGTTTTTGAAACTAATAGTGGAACACAACCACAGCAAGAATTTACCTTTGTGGCAGTAGATGAAGGCCAAGGAACCCACACATGGAATGATTATAATAACGATGGGATTCAGCAGCTAGAGGAGTTTGAGATATCGCAATTTCAAGATGAAGCCGATTTTATACGTGTGCTACTGCCTAATCAAATATTCTTGCAGACCCATCAAAACAAGTTGAGTAGCCAACTCACTATAAATCCTCAACAGTGGAATGGCTTAAAGGGTCTCAAAAAGTTTCTGTCACGTTTTTACAACCAAACCAACTACAGTATAGACCGAAGGTCTTTGCGCCAAGGAGAACGCTTCACAATCAATCCTTTTACGGCAGATGAAAATGAGATAGGCTTAGGATTAAATTTCAGGAATGCGCTCACCTTTAATCGTGGAAAGCAAACTTATACCACCACTTACAGTTATCTCTCCAACAAATCAACCAATTTACTGTCAACAGGACTTCAGGATAATGAATTAGAAAGTCATCAAATCAATTTTTTACACAAGATAAAAGAGAGTTGGCTTTTCAATTTTAAGGGAGAAGTAGGGACTACAAAAAGTGTTGCCGAAAATTTTCCGTCTCGAAATTTTAGTATTGACAATGCGACCGTCAATCCTAAAATTTCTTACCTTTTCAGTAAGACGTCAAGACTCTCTTTATTTTATACGTATCAGGATAAGAAAAACACCAATCAGGGGTTGGAGGCATTACAGCAAAATAGTTTTGGCACCTCTTTTGCTATTGCAGATGGAGAAAAAGGATCCCTTTTAGGAGAATTTAATTATATAGACAATCAATTTAACGGCAGTGCCTTTAGCCCTGTCGCCTATCAAATACTAGAAGGATTACAACCAGGCACTAATTTTACTTGGAATGTGATTGCTCAAAAGCGATTGACTAAATTTTTAGATTTAAACATCTCCTATTTTGGTAGAAAAAGTGAAAATTCAAGAACCATCCACACTGGAAATATTCAATTAAAAGCATTATTCTAAAATTTTCACGACCTTTCATTGATTTAAGAACCTAACCACAAAACTACGATGATGAAAACAAGATTACTATTATTAGGAACAGCAGTATTAGTATGCATTGCTTCCTGCAAAAACACAAAAGAAGTGGCAAAAGATAACACAGAAGAAAAAGTTACCGAAAAAGCGTTTGATCCTACTGGATATACAAGTGGTACTATTGTTTATTCTGATAAAGAGGGTGATTGTGAATATACAATCAAATTAAAAGATGGATTGTATTACGACCCTATCAACTTGGAGGATAGTTATAAAAAAGATGGAATGGTCGTATATTTCAAATTTAGAGGATTGCGTATGATGAATCGTTGTAATAAAGCCAATCCTGTATCTATCGATGAGATGGTAAAAGCAAAAGAGTAATCTTTTAGCAGATTATAATACCATTTACCAATTGAATTTACTGTAATAAAACACCCTTTTTTCCTTTCTATTTCACAAGAAAAAAGAAACCGTAGCTTAGGCTATGCTTTAGTTTTCTTTCTCATATAAAGAAAAAAAATCATCGTTTTCTTTTCCAGTAAATTCAATTAATAACTGGTATAATTTGAAGGGGTGTTCCATAATAGAGCGACCCCTTTTTTATACGCTTTCGCGAAAGCGTATAATCAACCCACATATACTAAAAGAGTTATTAGGATCTAAAACTAAAATACATTTCATAAGGTCTGATCACCTTAAAAAGGTGTAAATTAAAAAGGAGGTAAATGTGAATTTACCCCCTTTTTCTATGGTTTTAAAAACAATTATTCTACAATAATTCTTCTTACTTTATTTAAATCGGCAGTACCTACTTTCACAAAATAAACACCACTAGATACGTAGGACATATCTATGATTTTTGTGTATCCAGCACCATTATTATCGACAGTGTAATATGCCAATGTCTGACCTAAGGTGTTATAAACAGTGATAGGAAGTTTTTGTGAGAAACTTGAAGTATCATTAAAAATAACTTCAAATTGATCATTTCCTAGAGAATGTACTTGTAAGTCGGTTGCAGCAAACAACTCGTCTGCTGTTCCTAATGTACCGCTAATATTAGCGGTGTAATCATTTGTTCTACCGAACTGTAAATCATCACAAGGATCCAATACATCTCCACCCGTACTTTCATCTTCTCCTCTTAGTCTCATTCTGTGCATTCCAGGAGTAACATCTGCAACAACTGTAGAGAAATCTACTGTAAATGCAAAATCAGCATTTGCTTGTGCTACAAATTCGTTCGCTATCAACTCGTCTGCTTCAAACGTGTTATTGTCATTAAAGTCAATCCAAAGAGCAAATACAGAATCTGCAAATCCCATCTGTAAAACGCCTTCAAAAGGATTTTCATCAAGCACAAAATTAAATACCGTATCTGTATCATCTGTGTATCCAGATGCAGAGCAGTTTACTGAAATATCTTGATCTGCTAGTGCAATTTGAGTAACTCCATCGTCAAACCCGGCGCAGTTAGATTCAGGCTCACAGATAGCATTTGTTACTGTAGCTGTTGTGTCATCATTTGTCTCATCAGAATCTCCTGCAAGTTCTGTTCCTGCAACAAATACATAGTCTCCTAAAGCAGAAAGGTCTTCTGTTGCTGTAAATGTATAGGTATCTGTTGCTCCAAATGCAATAGACCCTGTATAGGTTTCTTGTACAGGCGCGCCTCCATTTAATGTATAAAATACAGGAATAGATGTTTGTGTTGCCGTACCAAAGTTTTCAATTTCAATCGTGACTTGTGATGCATCAGAAATAGGTGCTGTGACATTAGTTGCTCCTACATCATCAGGATTAAGGTGTGTAACCTCTCTAGTAGTGGCATCATTGTCTGCAAATTCATCGGCAGCAAAAACAGTAGAAGCTGTTATACTATAGGTTTGACCCACCGTAGAAAAATCTCCTTGTGTTGTAAATGTAAATTCTGCACTTGTTGCACTTGCTATAGTTCCAGCAAATGACTCAGTGACAAGTGCTCCGCCATCTATAGCGTAGGTTACGTCAAATCCTGTAACATCATTCAATCCAAAGTTAAATATAGTGACGGTGACATCTTGTGGTGCAGCTAAATCTCCATTTACGGGAGCATCAATACTTACCACACCTAAATCATTATCAAAATCTGATTGTATTTGAAATTTTGCAACGTGATTGGTGTTTGCATATTCAGTGATAAACCAAAATTCTTTATCGTTATTTGGATCAACATCTAGCTTTGCATAATCTCCAAAACGAAGTCCTGCAATATTTTGAGTTCCGATGGCAATTTCAACTTCATCAATACTCATAACCCCTGGGTCATCACTAGCAAAACGTCCTGTATAAAAAGCTCCTACTCTATTATCTAATGGATTGGGAGTTGTAGGCCCAGCCATAGAGGAATATCCCATCCCTATGTTTCCTTGATTGTCCATCGCCATACTTCCCATCCAAGCGTGTTTCCCATCAGGAGCATTATAAGTACCCTCTTGAAAAAGCGACCAAGGCATTCCATCTGCAGATTGACGAAGTTCCACCCAACGAATTCCTGCAAGCTCACCTGCTGTTGCATCTGTATCTACTACAAAATTGAATATAATAGAATTATGAGTAGCAAATTTTCTAAACTGCATTTGGTTCATAATCGTAGATTGAAGCGCATCAATAGCAATCCCTCCTCCTGGCTGTGTAAGGTTACTGAAACCTCCTCCATCAAAAACATTAATAAATGGTATCGCTGGGAATTCTTGGGGTACAGATACTCCAGAGTTTGCTGGATTATCAAAATCAACGTCAATCGTCCATAACCAATACTCATCTTCAGTAACTCCTTGGAATCCGTCATCTCGCATATACACAAGAGGAGCTCCTCCAGTAGTAGGTAAGTTATCATCTGTTACGTTGGCTACTTGAGCACTTGTAAACCCTCCATTTGGAGAAGAAATTCCATTCACTACAAAACCTTGGATACTTGCTGCTGGATCACCCGCTAGTGCTGCATCTCTATCAATAGCCCAAACATCATTAGGCCCATTATCTGTAATGTAATATCCATCTCTCCATACAGATAATTTGTTGTAGTCTGATACCTGTGGGAATGAGTATAGTGTCCAATTTGCTGTTGTTGGATCTGGTCCATCAGAAACAGCAAGTTCCATACCTGCACCTACAAATAAATAAGTAAGTACCCATCTATCTGCTGCATTATCATATGATGCTGTTAAGTCACAACATCCTCCATTTGAAAAAATATTATTCACATTTAAAGGTCCCGTGAGTGCATTTCCATCCTTATCATATATGATGAATCCAGTGTTAAAAACAATAACTACGTGATTAGGGCCTACTGCAAGTGCAGGGTCTGATGGAGAACCCACATTGTTATTTACAACAAAATCATTTTCTAGAGATCTTGTTAAATTAATTTTCTTATCTAATTTACCTGGATTACTTGAGAAGTAATCATTTTCAGTTTGAGGATCTTTTCCTGGAACTACATTTGACTTTACCCCTCTTACATATCTACCATCTTGAGGTTCTTGCCCATTCCAGTCTGGTGCGAGAGTTAATGATGATGTTCTAGAAGATAATGATGGCACTACGCGCATAGATGCCGCTTCTCCAACATAGTTTAAGCTACCTCCTTGGGTCTCTTGTTGAGCCATTGACTGAAAGCCAAAGGCTAACAGCACTAAAGCTGCTACTTTTAGTTTTTTAATCATGATTATAATTATTAATAGGATTTATATATGTTAAAAGTATCAAAAAAAAATCACATATATTAAGATTTCATCAATACATTAAGAAATTATACGTTTGATAGATATGCAAACAAGGTATTTAAAAGAAAAAGCCCCGTCTTTATTAAAGACAGGGCTTTTATATTTGTTTTATAAGTACTACTACTTATTTAACTATAATTTTTGCAGTTATTGGACTTCCTCCATCTATTGCATCAAACTGAACAATGTATACTCCTGCTGCAGCATAAGACATATCTAGACTATAATTGAACTGGTTCCCTTCTTTTGTAAGGTTATTATAAGCCAACCTTTGTCCCGCTAAGTTGAATACGCTAAATGCAGTTCTACCATTAAAAGGAGTGATTAAACTAATCTCAAACTGGTTGTTATCTGTAGTAGAAACTACTAAATCAGACCCTTCAAATACTTCTTCGGCAGTACTTAATGACTCATCGAAGAACGCAGTATAATCATTTGTTCTACCAAAAGCTAAGTCACCACATGGATCTAATACATCTCCAGCAGTACTTTCATCTTCACCTCTTACACGCATCGTGTGCTCTCCTGCTAATTCAGCTACTGTAAATGCTGATAAGTCTAAACTGAAAGCAAAATCAGAGTTTGCAGTAGCTACCTGCTCTGTTGCTACAACTTCACCTGCTTCAAAAATACCGTTATCGTTTACATCAATCCAGATTGCAAAAATAGAATCTGCAAATCCCATCTGTAAGACACCGTCTAAAGTATCAGGACCGTCAGGATCAAACGTAAATACGATATCACGATCATCACTGTATCCTGTAGGACCACAGTTTACAGCAATATCTTGATCTGCTAATTGTAATTGTGTAACACCATCATCAAATCCAGCACAGTCAGAAACTGGCTCACATAATTCAACAGAATTTGTAACCATTACTGTAGACGAATCATTATCTGTATTAGAATCTCCTGCAAGAAGTGTTGTTGCAACAATCTCATAGGTTTGACCATCTACACCAAGATCTGCAAGTGTAGCAAACGTGAATGATTCTGTAGTTCCTGCTGCGATTGTTCCAGAAAACATTTCGGCTGGAGCATCTGTACCGTCAATAGAATACTGAACCATAGGATCAGTAATATCATTATTTCCAAAGTTTCTTATAGAAATTGTAATAGGCTCGGCACTTGAAAGAACCCCGCCTGTTGGGCTATCAATACTTGAAACTCCAATGTCATCTGGCATTGGCTCTAATAATGTAAAGTTAGCTACTACATCGCGACGTGATGGCTCAAAATATTCTGCAATATGCCAGAAAGAATCATCTACTGGATCTATAGTAAGCTGTACATAATCTGCAAATCTATTTGATGGGTTTGCTGCTGTACTTTGAGCAATTAGTTGCTCAACAGAAGTCATTATGTTTAATGCATCATCACTTTGACGACCTGTGTAACGAATAGAAATTTGGTCTGTTGCAGATGATGAAGAATATGCCATAGCAATGTCTCCTTCTGTATTCATTACCATACTCGCTGAGTATGCATCTCTGCCATCTGGAGCTGTATATGTACCTTGCTGATGGATTACCCAATCTTCAGTATCATCTCCCGTTGGTTGTCTTAATTCATACCAACGAATTCCTGCTAATTCTCCTGTAGTTCCTAATGCATTCACTACGAAGTTAAGTACAACAGAGTTATGGGTACCGAATCTTCTATATTGTACTTGATTCATTACCGTTGCTTGTAATACGTCAAGATCTGGTCCTCCTGGTTGTGGTCTGTTTGAAAAGCTTCCCCCATCAAAAACAGAAACAAAAGGCTCTAAACCTTCAGCAGGTCCTATTTCTTGAGCAGTTGCTATAGAGTGATTAGCTGGGTTTGCCCAATCAATAGTAGCTTCCCAAATTTGTAAGTGATCAAATCCTGCTGGAACACCTCCCCATGCATCATCTTGTAAGTAGATGATTGGTGCTGGTGTACCCGCTGGTGGATGTTGGTCATCAGTGATATGAAATCCTTGTGGACTGTAAAAACCGTTGGTCGCAATTCCTGGTAATGGGAATCCAACAAACTGTGCTGGGTTACCTTGTATCATTTCATTACGCTCTACAGCAAATACTCTCTCACTAGCGTTAATGTTTGCCGTTACAATGTACGAATCCCCCCATACAGAAAATTTTGTATAATCAGGGAAAGAACCTGTTCCAAAACCTGTTGTGTATACGTGCCAAGAAGAAGTCATTGCATCTGGTCCTGTAGAAACTGCTACGTTAAATCCGTTTGGATTGTTATCAAATTCTGTGATCACAAAACGTCCTTTTGGATTTCCTGCACCGTTATCTATCTCTGCATCAAAAAAGATGATTGGATCACCAATATTATTTCCTGGAAAAATTGTTCCTAAAGCTAATTCTGCAGACTCAGGGTTTCCGTCTTTGTCAAAGATTCTAAAAGCACTATTCCAAGCTGCCATGTACTGGTTTACACCCGCTGCTCCAGTTGGATCAGATGGTGTTGCTTGAGAAATATCTGCTACAAACACAAGATCAGGTGATCTCATTGGTCTTTGCTCTACATTACGTTGTTGATCTAATAAAGGATCTACTCCTTTTGGAAATCCTTTCCCAGGGATAACAGTACTACTTGCTTTTCCTTTTGCGTGTCCAAGCTTAGGTGTATTATCCGCATATTTTACAGTACCATTTTTAATTTGATCTGCAATACTAGGAACTAGTATAGGATCTGCCATAGTACCCATTCTTGTGGGTTGTAATGTTTCTTGAGCAGTTGCATTAAAGCCAAAGGCCATTAATACGACTACCACTAATTTCATGAAGTTATTCATTGTGTGTAGTTTTTAGTCTAATTAGTATAAAGTTTTTGTTAAAAAGTTCATAAATTTACTTAAATTCTTTTTAAAACCAACTAGAAAGGACACACAAATCCCCACTTTAACTATGTACGCATAGCAATTTTAAAAGGAAATCCAATTCTTAAAACTTACTTGCTCATCAATAATACCTTTAATGTCTTTGATCGCTATTCTCTCCTGTTTCATAGAATCACGGTGACGTATAGTGACTGTTTGATCGTTAAGCGTATCATGATCTACCGTGATACAAAATGGAGTTCCAGCAGCATCTTGACGTCGATAACGGCGTCCTATGGCATCTTTCTCATCATAAATTACATTAAAATCAAACTTTAAATCATCTACAATTTGTTGCGCAACTTCTGGCAATCCATCTTTTTTAACAAGTGGTAAGATAGCCGCTTTCACAGGTGCTAAGATAGATGGCAACTTTAATACCACCCTAGACGTACCATCTCCTAAATCTTCCTCTTGAAGCGACTTAGAAAATACCGCTAAGAACATACGATCTAAACCAATAGAAGTCTCTACCACATAAGGCACGTAGCTTTCATTTAATTCTGGATCAAAAAATTGTAATTTCTTTCCAGAAAATTCTTCGTGCGCTTTCAAGTCAAAATCAGTACGAGAATGAATCCCTTCCAATTCTTTGAAGCCAAATGGGAAGTTAAACTCAATATCTGCTGCTGCATTGGCATAATGCGCTAACTTTTCATGATCATGAAAACGATAATTCTCTTCTCCTAGACCTAGAGATTTATGCCAATTCAGACGTGTTTCTTTCCAGTATTCATACCATTTCATCTCCTCACCAGGACGCACAAAAAATTGCATTTCCATTTGTTCAAATTCTCGCATACGGAAGATAAACTGTCTTGCTACAATTTCATTTCTAAATGCCTTTCCAGTCTGGGCAATTCCGAACGGAATTTTCATTCTTCCTGTTTTTTGAACATTCAAAAAGTTTACAAAAATACCCTGTGCCGTTTCTGGACGTAAATACAAATCGGTAGCGGTTTCTGCTGAGGCGCCTAGCTTGGTTCCAAACATGAGGTTAAACTGACGTACATCTGTCCAATTTTTTGAACCTGATTCTGGACACCCAATTTCTAACTCCTCAATAAGGGCTTTGACACCTTTAAGATCTTCGGCATCTAGCAATCTTGCGAGTCTAGCCGTGGCATCTTTTTGTTTCTCGCGATATCCCATCACTCGAGGATTAGTGGCCTCGTATTGATCTCTATCAAAGCTCTCTCCAAAACGCTTGGCTGCTTTGGTGATTTCTTTTTCAGCCTTGATATTTAATTTTTCAGCATAGTCTTCTACTAGCACATCTGCTCTATATCGCTTTTTTGAATCTTTATTATCAATAAGCGGATCACTAAAGGCATCTACGTGTCCAGACGCTTTCCAAGTAGTAGGATGCATAAATATTGCGGCATCTAGTCCTACAATATTTTGATGCATATTCACCATACTTTTCCACCAGTATTCGCGTATATTTTTTTTGAGTTCTACCCCATTTTGACCATAATCATATACTGCGCTTAATCCATCATAAATTTCACTGCTTCCAAAAATATATCCATATTCTTTTGCGTGAGAGATTACCTTTTTGAATTGATCTTCTTGATTGGCCATAATCTGTTTGTATTTCTTTATGCTGTTGCTAAATTGTTTTCTTTTTTTATACGCTTTCGCGAAAGCGTACTCCACCATAAAAGCGATTACCTGAGTAACTACTTTTTATGAAGACCGCAAAAATAGGGATACCGCTTAATTTGAAGAAATGGAAGCGATGTTATTTTAACTCAAGAGATGAAGTTAGCAAAAGTCTATCCTCATGAAATACATTAACCGTGTACGTATCTTCTTTAAGAGTTTGTACTGGCAGTACGAGTTCGCAAGCATTAAAGGGTTTATTGATGTAAGCGATTGTATTGCGTACGTTAAAACGCATGACTTTCCCGTTAGAGAGTTTTTCATCCCTTGGAATACCTATTAAATCACCATTACTATTAAGTACCTGCACAAAGAAATTAAGGTCACCTGCCTTTGCTAATTTATTTTCATTTACTTCATAACAAATGCGTATCATATCTGCTCTTTTTGCATTTGATGTATTTATGAATTTACCACTATTACGCTGTATGACACCTCTTGCGATCAGATTGCTAGCCGTAATTTGAGCCCCTAAATTTATTTTTTTCGCGAGTGCTTTGTTACTGATTTCCAGTGAGTTTTGGGCTTTTGTTGCTTTTTCTAACTTATCTTGTGTGTCTGCTTGAAGTTTTGCGAGGCGCTCTGTCTCACTGATTAGGCTATCATTTTGCTTAAACAACAACTCTCTCTCACGACGTATTTTAGTGAGTTCTATTCTGTAAGCTCTCACAATAGATTGTGTTATTTCATTACTGTCTAAACGTTTTTGTAATGCTTCTAAATGTTCTTTTGCCGTTGAAAGCTCCTCTGCTAATATGTTTTTTTCGATTAATACGTCGTTATACCTTTTTATTTCCTCTTGAAGTTCTTGAGTAATAAGTGATTTTTCTTCTTTAAGTCGTGCTTCATTTTCTTGCACCTCTCCATAGAATTTTATGGTATAAGCCCCTAAGCCTATAACAACTATACAAAGAAGTATGGTAAGGAATAGAAGTGTGTTTTTAGTACTTTTAGTACCCATAGGTGTTCTATATTCTTTGAAAAGGGGTTAAATTAGAAAAAAAATAACAAATGCATGTTGCAATCACTACGCTATTTTTTATTTCCAAAGGCTTGTCACGGGTGTTCTGAAAGCCTACAGGCGTCAGAATATATGGTTTGTACACGTTGCAGGCATCATTTACCACTCACTCAATCTCACTTGTATAACGATAAGCTTATTCAAAAAGTATTTTATGGCCGTATTATGCTGGAGCAAGGCACGGCATTGTTCTATTTTGAGAAGAAAGGACCTGTTCAAACACTATTACATAACCTCAAATACAGAGGGCATGAAGAAATAAGTAGTTTTTTAGGCGATTGGCTAGGTCAAGAACTAAGTCAGTTACCTGGTTATAAAGAAATAGATGTAGTCATTCCAGTACCCATACATCCAAAAAAAAGAAAAAAACGAGGCTATAATCAAGTAACAGGATTTGCGATAGCACTCTCAAAACATTTGGAGGCGACTCACGTAAATACCGTTTTGGTTAAATCAAAAAACACAAAAACACAAGTTTTTAAAGGTCGTTTTTCTAGAAGTGATGAAGTATTAGATGCCTTTTCCATCACAGAAAATCAAACGCTTGCTGGAAAACATATTTTACTTGTAGACGATATTCTCACGACGGGAGCGACACTAGAAGCTTGTGCTTTACAATTGCTTAAAATCCCTAACATAAAGTTAAGTATTGCAACCATGGCAATAGCGCAATAAAAAATGAAATATGGAGTTCAAATAAGAGTAAAAAAGTCCGCTGAAAAGCGGGATTAGCCTGCCTGCCGGCATAGGCAGGTTCAACTTGCAATGCTATGTGCGTCTTACAGACTTCTCAACTTTGTGTTTCGCTACTAAGTATTTCGTTTGACTAAAAATTAGTTGTTTCTTTGCTACATTAATAAATACGACATTTACATATATTTTGAAACTTAAAAAGTACCTTTATTATCTTGGGGCAATTGCCTTTATGTCGCTTACTTTGGTGAACTGTGCAAAAAGAGGTTCTCCTACGGGAGGTCCTACAGACAGTATTCCACCGGTATTTATAAAATCAGAGCCACCTAACTTCACGACCAATTTTGAAGGAAATAGGATTCGCATTTATTTTGATGAGTATATCAAACTCAAGGATTATCAAAAGCAACTCATCATCTCTCCGCCTCTTGAAAATAGTGTGATTTCACCACAAGGATCTGCAGCTAAGTATGTAAATATTGAGATAAAAGATACACTAGAACCTAATACGACCTATGTATTTAACTTCGGGCAAAGTATTGTAGACAATAATGAAAGTAATCCCTTTTCTTATTTTAAATATGTGTTTTCTACAGGCGATTATATAGATAGCCTTACCGTTAAAGGTTTTATTACTGATGAGTTAAAAAGTAAGCCTGATAATTTTGTGTCTGTGATGCTATATGCCGTAGATAGTACATTGACAGATTCTATTATTTATAAAGAGCGCCCGAGGTACGTCACCAATACACTAGATAGCCTTACTACATTTGAAATAGGGAATATAAAAAAAGGCAAGTACATGCTTATCGCAATGAAAGACGAAGATGCCAATTTTACCTTTCAACCTAATAAAGATAAAGTAGCTTTTTTAAAGGAATTTATTACTGTACCTAGTGACAGTAATTATGGTCTAAAGCTGTTTAAAGAAGTCCCAGAAACTAAATCATCACGACCAAGACATTCAGGTTCTAATAGAATTACCTTTGGTATAACAGGCCCTGTGGATAGTATTTCTATAGATCTTCTTTCAAAAACACCTACAGATTTTAGGTCTACGATTTCCAGAAAACCCAATACGGACACGCTGTACTACTGGTTTAACCCTAAGCCAGACATAGACTCGCTCGTTTTTGAAGTAAAAGGCCCTAAATATAGAGATACCCTGATCGCTAAACTTCGCGAGCCACAAGCAGATTCCCTACGCCTTTCTTCAAAAACAGGAAGAACCATCGTGATTGATGAACCTTTTGAAATAAGAAGTAATATTCCGTTAGAAAAGGTAAAAGATAGCCTTATTAGTGTCGTAAAAGACTCTATACCCATTGACTACAAATTGCTTCTTTCAGAAAGAAACACAATAATCTCTCTAGCATTTAAATCTGAAGAAAAAACCAAATATACTATTACGGCACTACCTGGTGCAATGACCGATTTTTTTGGAAATGTCAACGACACGTTAACATTCACATCAACAACAAAAGAATTATCTGATTATGGCAACATCAGACTAACGTTAGTAAATGCAAAAAACTTCCCGTATATCATTCAATTGACCGATTTAAAAGGAGAAGTCATACAAGAACGCTATACTACCAGTGAAACGGTATTTGACTTTAACACCTTAAAACCTTCTAGCTATTTGATACAATTTATCGAAGACAAAAATGGTAATAAGGTATATGACACAGGAAACTACCTTGAAAAAAGACAGCCTGAAAAAGTCATTCATTTTGGAGGAGAAATCGAAGTAAATGCGAGTTGGTTTAAGCAGGAAAGATTTGAATTTAAGGATTAACTAAGCGTAAATACATCTCGATCTTCCAAGAAAGGTAATTGCTTTCTTGTGGTTGTGATATGCGATTTTGACAACGTAGCTGTGAGTATGGTTTCTTCCGCTTTCGCGAAAGCAATCTCATTCCCAAGTACATTATACACCCCAGAATGCCCTACATATTCAAGTCCGTTGCCGTCTAGTCCTACTCGATTGACTCCTATGGCATAACTCATGTTTTCTATGGCTCTCGCCTTCAATAACGCATCCCAAGCAGCGACCCGTGTTTTTGGCCAATTAGCTACATAAAGGATCACATCATAATCTACCGTATTACGTGCAAAAACTGGAAAACGCAAATCATAACATATTTGCGGAAACAGTTTCCACCCTTCATATTCTATAAGTACGGCATGTTTTCCAGCAGTATATAATTCTCCCTCTCCCGCCATCATAAAGCGATGACGTTTATCATAAAAGACTATAGCACCATCGGGCTTCACAAACAAGAACCGATTATAATAGTTGTTGTTTTCAGTAATAATGATACTACCACAAATGGCTGTGTGTTTTTGTTGTGCCCATTTTTTTAGCCACACGACCGTGGGCCCGTCCATAGTCTCAGCCAAGGGTACAGGGTTCATGCTAAATCCTGTTGTAAACATTTCTGGTAAAATAACGAGCTGTGTCTCGTCAGAAACTTGATGTAATAAGACATCCAGATTACTTCGGTTTGCCGTTGCATTTTCCCAAACAAGATGCGTCTGAATAATCGCGATTTGCAGTGTGTTTGTCATAGTATCAAAGATACAAGAAGTTTAAAATTAAACAGAGATAATTTTAAAAATGTAATATTGCAATATTTAAATTATAGATAATTCTGTATCATTTTTATAGCTACAAAATCACCTAAGTTTTATACAATATCTGAGTGCTATATTTAGTATTTTTGAAAACTGACACATTAAAACCAGATGATGCACTAGAAAATTTATCACTCCTTGAAACCACTTCAAAATCAAGCGTTTCACTTTGTTTTTTAATGTAACCATAGCGATGCTATGCTGAAATTAATAAAACACTAGATTTTATTGCGGTTTCTAGTCTCTTTACGAAGTTCTATTGCATAATCTAGGTTAAAATCAAAGAAGTATTTACATGAGCACATCAGATACCTTATATGTTTTTGATATAGACGGCACCCTAACCGATAGTATTCCTACCTATTTAAAGGTCATCACAAAAGTATTAGGAGATATAGGCCTTAAAGATATTGACACAGATTATGACAATTATTTGCATCATACAGATCGATATGCTTTGGAATATAATTATGAACGTAATTATGGGAAGAAAGCACCAGACTCGCTTCGATTTGAGCTCGATACTCTGCTAGGAATAGAACTTCAAAAACATGATCCTGTCATCGAAATTCCTGGTGCTAGAGATCTTTTATTCCGTTTTAAAGAAGCTAAGATTCCTTTTGCATACGGAACAGGTGCTTTCCCTAAAGCTACAGGCGTTAAAATGAGAGATGCTAAAATTCCGTTGATTGAAGAAGTATTAGCAACATCCATTACTAGTGTTTCTAGAGTAGGTTTTGTTAAAGAAGCTATTGAAAAGTCAAAGAATTTCTACGATAGAGACTTTAAAAAAATAATCGCTGTTGGAGATGGATTATGGGACTTAAAAGCGGCACAAGAACTCAACATTGATTTTTTAGGTGTGGGATTAAAAAACAAAGAAGTGATGAAGCAACATGGATGTACCAATTGGGTAGAAGATTTTAGGCATTATAAAATTTAAGTATCTTTAGTACTTTGTTAACTATCAGATCACATGACAAAGAAATTACTATTCACCCTGATTTTTTTTATTTTTTATATTTCCTCACTAAATGCACAAAATACAGAGTCACTGTCAAGAATTGCAGACTCTCTCCAATTTAAAGAATTTAAAAATGAAGAAGCTTTAAAAATCAGGGAAAATATCCTACAGAAGTCTTCAAAAACAGATTCTTTATACGGATTTAATAAGATCCGATATTGGTCTACACAGGGATCACTCGCCATTCAAAATAACGAAGTTGAAAAAGGGCTAATTTATTTAGATTCTGTTTGGCAATATAAAGAAGTAACTCCCTCAGACGACTATGCGTTAGACTACTTAACCTCATCTGTTGCTAATTATTATGTAACATCATTTCCTAGTAAGGGTGTTGATTTTTGCCTGACTATTTGTAGAGAGTATGTTGCTTTTTTAAAATCCAAAAAAGCATCTGCAGAAATGATTCAAGCAATTTATTCCGATCTAGGTTTCCTCAATAATTACTCAAGAAAATACAAAGCATCTTCTTATTACAATGCATTAGGGATAGAGCTTATGCAACAAGAAACAGTCATAGACTCTTCATTAATCTCTGAGTACTACAACTGGATAGGCTCTAATTATAGTGATCAAGATATATTAAATAAATCTTTAAAATACTATAAGAAAGGGGTTGCTTTTGGATTAAATAGTGATATGAAAGACCCCTATCCTATTATTCATAAAATAGGTAATTATGTAAACGAACTCTTGATTTATGGCGATTACGATGCTGCCTTCAAAACATTACAATTATTAGAAAGCAAAAAAGAAGCATGGTTAGACTCTGAATATTTAGGGCATATGTTTGATCCCCACGAACGTCCAAGTTCTATCATTATGACTCAGCTTTATTTTCACCTCCCTTTTTTAAGGTATTATGCGCAAATCGGTGCTGTTGATAAAGCTAAAACCGTTTTTGCAAAAATGGAAACCATCAAAGAAGGACTGGTCAATACAAGATGTGATTTCTTAGAACCTTATTCTCTAGCTGTACTAAAAATGGAAATGGTGTGGACTCCAGAAGAAAACAAGAAATATCTTAGCGCGTTTACCGAAGAAATGAAGCGTAATGATTGTATCCATAATTATAGTGTTGCTAAGTTTATGCTGGGTAGAGTATATTTTAATTCTGGCGAATATGATCTAATGAATACCGAGTTTGAAGATATCGCTATTGAAGGGGCTTCCTATTTTAAAACATTTCAGGCGAGAGTTAAAAACCTACGAGCACAAGCGGCACTTAAAGTAGGTAATAAAACTGCCTTTATAGCAAACTTACAAGAAGCTGTTGTAAAGCTAATGAAAGACAGTACTCATCTCAAAAACAAACGTCTTTCTATCACTTCCTTTGAAAAAGACAACTCAGCATTAACCATCAATACGATGCTAGAAATTGCAGACGGTTACGACCAACTTTACCAATCAACTAAAGATTCTCTTTATCTGTACAGAAAAGCAGATCTCTCTTATATCACCGCTCAAAAGTTTAATCAGTTGTATAAAGATGGATTATTTAATGCCAACTTAGAGCAGTATATGTTTCAAATCAATCAAAACTTATTAGATCATCAAAGCTTATTTGAAGACACTACGCAATTAGTGAATTTAATAGAAAACAACGGATCACAACACCTCACAGCCACCTTCAATAGAAAACGAAACATCTACACAGAAATACCTGAAAAACTAGATGTTCTCAAAGACATTGTGGATATAAAAATAGAGGCTATTCGATCTAAAGAAATAACAGATGCACCAGAAAAACTAGACGCACTTCAAGCAACCTCAGACAGTATTAAAACAGTTATACAAGACTTACACGACAAAAAAACAAACACGGCCAATGTAGAATGGTCACTAACTGCTTTTCAAAATATCCTCTCAGATAATCAATGTATCATACGGTATGTAATTGGAGAAAAAAGCATTTTTGGGATTCGGATTCAAAAAGACGAACATAAAATTGTAAACTTAGGAGATAGGATACAGCTGAATACCCTCATAGACAAACAGCGTGCTGTCATATTTGACAGAACCGCTTCCTATCGAGAAACCTTTACAGATCTGTATACAAAACTAGTTGCTCCTTTCCTAGAAGATCTAGCGAATCCATCAGAGAAAGATCTCACCTTCATTACTCAAAACGAATTAAGTTATGTGCCATTTGCGGCACTTATAAATCCCAACGGAAATTTTTTAATTGAATCAAATCCAGTCTCAACTGCTTTTTCCTTACCCCTTTTGAGCGTGCAAAAAGAATTAAAAAGTAACGGGAAGCGATTAGGGGTTTTTGCTCCTATCTACGCTCAAAATTCGAAGATGCCCAGTGACTTGATGGCATTACAAAGAAGTGGCTTTTATGAGCTTCCGTTTGCCCAAGAAGAAAGTAAGGAAATCAGCACTATTTTTAATGGGGACTTGTATACAGGCACTAGCGCATCAAAAGAAATATTTATACAACAAAAAGAGCAATACGATATCTTACACCTAGCGATGCACGCCCTCTCAAACACAGAGGGTTCGCAACAATCAAGTCTTGTTTTTTCTGAAGATGAACGGCTTTTATTTGATGAACTATACACCTATAATATCCCAGCTCAACTTGCTGTATTGAGTGCTTGTAATACAGGAACAGGAATTTTAAAGGAAGGAGAAGATCTTCAAAGTCTCTCAAGGGCATTTACTTATGCAGGGACTAATAGTACATTAACGAGTTTATGGAATGTAAATGATCAATCTACCAAAGAGATCATGAAGTCGTTTTACATACATCTAAAAGAAGGAGATGCAAAACACATCGCTCTCCGCAAATCAAATCTAGAATACCTTAACAAGGCATCAGAAGATGTATTAAGGCATCCTTATTATTGGGCAGGTTTTGTAGTAAGTGGTAACACCGCTCCTATTACACAAACATCCTATTTCTGGTGGTATATTCTAGGTGGAATCTTGGTTTTGGGTTTGTTGTATACGCTTTCGCGAAAGCGTACAAAACCTAACGAATGACTTTCAAAAGTGCTTTAGCCTCTTTAGAGCGGTACCCCTCACTCTTGCTCATTTCCTCTAAAAGCGAAATGCTTTTTTTGTCCTTCTCTTTGATGTATGCCAACGCAAGATACCAACGTGATTTTTCGTAAAAATCATCCTTGAACGTTTGATGTTTTTCAAGAAGAGGAATCGCTTGGTTGGTGTCTCCTAAAGCTAAATATGCATTGGCAGCATAGAATAAAAAGTACGGTTTTTGTGTTTTTGAAAACTCTGCTTCAAATCCATCTATCGCACCCTTATAGTCTTTGGTTTCATACTTAAAAAAGGCTTCCTGCTCCAAAGTTTCAAGTCCCTCCCCGCGCTCTATAGGTTGCACAATATTACGATAGACTTCAAAATTTTGTGCAAAAAGATCATCGGTATTGGTGGTATTTATAAAAAACTTAGATCCATACACACTCAGACCTATAATGATACAAGCAGCAATCGCATATCGTAAAAAAGTAGTCGAAGAGGTTTCTGGTTCTTGATCCTCTTGATGTTCAAAAGCATCAAATTGTTGTTTTAAATCTTCTTTTCCTGTTTCTACAAGAACTGCATGAAGGTCCTTTTCAAGCTCAAAAGTAGCTTTAAACTCAGGATCAGTATCCAATAGCGTTTCCAATTCGACACGTTCCTGGTCAGTAAGTGCCTGGTGGAAATATTTATGTATAAGTGCATCCTTATCCATTGTTCTGGGGGTTCATCATTGTTTTTAGTTGCTTAAGACATCTAGACTTCTGCGCTTTCACTGTATTTTCATTTTCATAGTTGGCCGCGATCATGATCTCTTTAATTTTAAAACCCTGTAAATAAAAGAGTTCTAATATATTACGACATCGCTCACCTAATGTCTTAAAGTGTTCTTTTAAAGCCTTTTGCCGATCTGTAAGCTCTGTATTGTCAACTTCTACTAGGGCTTCTGTGTCTTGAAAATCATCAACAAGCACTAATTTTTTTTGAGCTCTTAATTGCTCATAGAGTTTAAACTTACCTATCCCAAAAAGATAGGTTTTTATACTACTCGTAAATGCTTTTACCTTGCCTTTCATAATATTTTCATACAAGGCAATCATGCTCTCTTGATATACATCTAAAATAGCATCTTGATCTAGATCATATTTACTAGCAAAGGCAATAAAAGCATCTCTATACCCTTCATAAATCACTTGATAAGCGACCGGATCTCCGGTTCTAAGTGCTTTAATTGAGGGCTCATTTTTCATTTATGTAGTCTAGTCCTAAAAAGTTAACAAAAAATCTAAATTAATTTTTTTTTTTGAGACTGTGTTAACCTTTTCAAATTCCTTGCATAAAGATGTGAAATTAATAACAACACATTATGAAACGCACATCTTTATTAATCGTAATCCTCACAGTCTTTTGTAGTACAAATGCAGAAGCACAGCTATTTAAAAAACTAAAGAAAAAAGTAGAGCAAAGAATAGAACGAAAAGTAGATGAACAAGTAGATAAGGAGCTGGATGATGTTTTTGATGGAGAAGCCGAAGAGAAAAAAACAAAAAAAAAGAAAAAGAAGAAAAACAAAAAATCATCAGATACAGAAACCACTACTCCAAGTGAAGAAACAACAGAAACGCCTGAAATCTCTTTTGAAGCCTACTCAAAATATGACTTCATTCCTGGTGAAAAGTTAATAGCCTATGATGATTTTTCTACAGATCCTATAGGAGATCTACCTCAAAAATGGAATACCAACTTAAGCTCTGAAGTAGTTACAATAAATACAACACCTGGTAACTGGATGCGCATAGGTAAAGGCGTGGGTGTTTATGTGTTTTCAGAGATACCAAGTGATATTCCAGAAGACTTCACATTAGAATTTGATATTATTTACGACTTTGCTCCAGACTCATGGGCTTTTAAAAGACACCTAAATGTTTTATTATCAGATTTAGCAGACCCAAATATGTACATGGGGAATCACAACCAAGGGAAGAATTATGCTAAAATAGGTATTGGTGTAGGTAGTGGTAGTGGAAGAGGTATTTTCTTTACAAAAAAGACCCCTAATAAAGCACTAAATATGACGAGTAAAAGTTATCCCACTCCTTTTTCAAAAGAAGGGTCACCTTACGCAGTCACACATATTTCTATTCTTAAAAAAGGAACCCGTATAAAGGTATATGCCAATGAAGAAAAGGTCATAGACATTCCAAGAGCTACAGAGCCAGATATCTTATTTAAAACGATCCGTTTTGAATCTGAAATCACTCCTGAAAATCAACACTTTTATCTTAATAATATCAAATTTGCTACAGGTGTGAATAGTGCCGATCGCTTATTTGAAAATGGAAGCTATCAAGCCCACGGAATTACTTTTGATAGCGGATCGGCGAGTATCAAAGCTTCTTCTTATGCTACGTTAAAACAAATAGCCGAAGTGATGAAAGCAAACCCAACCAAATCTTATAAAATTGTGGGACATACCGATAGTGATGGTAGCGACGAGGTAAATCTGCCACTCTCAGAAAATAGAGCAATTGCGGTACAGGAAGTATTAAAAAAAGAATTTGACATTGAAACCTCAAGGCTTCAAACTTCGGGAAAAGGAGCATCAGAACCTCTTTCTAATGAAAACACAACGACTGCGAAAGCTCAAAATAGACGTGTAGAAATCATTCAACTGTAAAAATAAAAAATTAGTAAACCACAGATCCCGCTGAAAAACGGGATTAGCCTGCTTACCAGCATAGGCAGGTTCAACTAACTATTTTGTATGCGTCTTTCAGACTTTATAAAACAGCGTTTCACTAACAAATTAGCCATCATCTGAATGGGGATCTCTCACTGTACTATTTTGAATCGATATGTTTCCTATAACGTAAGAAACAACCCTTATCAAACCTAGTACACTTCTCTCACTAAAACTCCCCATTTTTTGTTTTGTTTGCGCCTTATGTAAGGCGCAAACATTAAACAAAATAAATACGTGTTCATTTTAAAAAGAATCATATTATGAAAACCATCAACTTTACACGCATCCTCTTTCTATGCATACTTCCTGTAGTTATCATGAGTAGTTGTGGCCAACAAGAAACCAAACAAAAAGCTTCACAAACCCTAACCAATAGCTTCACTGCTGAAGTTAATGGAAAGCCCTATGAGGCCGTTCATGTTACTGGATTTATTACACCTGGTCTACATACACTGCTCCTCACAGGAGCTATGGGAACTGGAGAAGACATTCAGTTATTCCTTCCTGAAGACATTACAGCGGGCACCTATGATTTTCCAAGCATTCAAGGAAAGTATCAAGAAAACGAAGAACAATCTGGATTTGCCACAAACGGTACACTCACGATTCTTTCTCATTCTACGACGAACAAAACCATAAAAGGATCGTTTCATTTTACCACAAAACCACTATTGAAAGGAGACCCTTCTTTTGATATTACAGAGGGAAGTTTTGATATAAGCTATTAAAGGATTTTTAAAGAAGTAATATCTTACGATAAAATTTCCATGAGAGACGTCACCCCTTGCATTTTTGCATGATCGTACGCTGTATGACCGCGTTCATCCTTATGGCTTTTATCAGCTCCTTTTTCTATAAGGAGTTTTGCTATTTCTTCCTGTGCAAACGTAGCCGCATAAATAAGGGCTGTCGCTCTATTAAAATTAACAGCATTTACGTCGGCACCTGCATCTAAGAGAAGTTTGGCAATCTCAGGGTATCCTTTAAAACAAACCCCCATTAAGGGTGTATTCCCCGATCCATCTTTTGCATTTACATCGGGTGCGTGTTCTAAAATAGCTTTAGAAACATCCACATGCCCATAGTACGTTGCTAGTAATAAAGGCGTTGATCCTCTGGGGTCTTTTATGTCTACAAGTTCTGGATGCGCGTTCAGTATTTTTGAAACCGTTTCTAAGTCGGCAGAGCGTATCGCATCAAATAATGAATTATTCATGGGATTAAGATATAAAAAAACAAGATACGTACTACTCTTTTTTATGCAAGAAGATCGTTTTTAAAAAAATCACAGTGTACCTGTATTTCCTTTATCTATTTTATAGATTTCCGAATCAAAAAGAGCGTAAACTATACTTTTAGTACTTCGTTATTCTCCATATTTCTATTTTTTCTAGTTCTTAATTAATAAGGAATATGCTACATTTAATGTCTATGAAGACATTAAGCACACTTTTTATTATAGGTTTGACCTACGCTCAAGTAACCGCACAAATGTATTATTTTCCAGAACGCGCTGCTTTGTGGGAAGAGATCACTTCTGAGGAGGCGCGTGTAAATGGCGATGGTCTTGCCGATGTGATCGCTTTCGCGAAAGCGAACGAATATTCAGGCTCAAGAGATCTACGGATTGCTATTTTGGAAGGGTTTAAGCGCGAACCTTTCCATGAAATTTTAGGGCCTACAAAAAAACGTGGTGGTCCTGCAGGTATGATTTTAAAAGACGGAAAATTACTTGCGCAATGGGGAGATACAAAACGCGTAGATATGACTTTTTCTGTCACCAAAAGTTTCTTATCCACTATGGCTGGGCTTGCTTTAGACAAAAAACTCATTACTAATGTAGATGATCCTGTAAAAAACTATCTCTGGGATGGGACTTTTGACGGACATCATAATTCTCAAATCACATGGCGACAGTTATTACAGCAAAATAGCGCGTGGCAAGGTATACTTTGGGGTGGAAAAGACTGGGCAGATCGTCCGCCTAGAGAAGGAGATCTTGATGACTGGCAATATGCAGCTCCCAAAACACCCGGCACTGTCATGGAATATAACGACGTGCGTGTCAATGTTCTTTCTTACAGCCTTTTGCATGTTTGGCGAAAACCACTTCCTCAAGTTTTGAAAGAAAAGGTCATGGATAAAATAGGGGCTTCTACTACCTGGAGATGGCATGGATATAAAGATGCTTGGGTAGAAATAGATGGACTGCAAATGAAATCTGTCACAGGTGGAGGCCACAGCGGTGCTGGCCTTTTTATTAGTACAGAAGATATGGCTCGTTTTGGACTCCTCTTTTTACATGACGGTGTTTGGAACAATGAACGGATCATCTCTTCGGAGTGGATTCAAAAAGCCATCGAACCTTCTATTCCGAACGTGAATTATGGGTTTATGTGGTGGCTCAATAAAAAAGGCCCTAGACATTGGGAAGGTGTTGGTGAAGAGGTGTACTATGCGGCTGGGTTTGGAGGGAACTTTATTATCATAGATCGCAAACATGATCTTGTGGTAGTAACTCGTTGGTTAGAACCTAGCAAAATAGGCGAATTTATGGCGAAACTCACCAAAGCTTTATAAGAGATAATAACCTATGAGAACCTACGGCAAACGATTTCTGAAAATTATAGGGTATATCTTAGTTATTCCTATGGTATATATCGTCATTTCTTTGATTCTAACCTACATTCCGGTTTCAGAAAAAATAGAAGGAGCTCAAAAAAAGCATCTCATATATCTCACCACAAATGGGGTGCATAGCGATATTGTACTTCCTAAAAATTTGATGATACCAGCCTTACTTAAAGACCAAAAGTATCATCCTAAAGAGCAGTTTTTTGCCTACGGCTGGGGAGAAGAAAATTTTTATATCAATACTCCTACTTGGGGTGATCTTACGTTTTCTACGGCGTTTAGAGCGGCTTTTTTGAAAAGTAAAACACTCGTTCATGTGACGCGATATCGCTCCAAACGAAATCAATGGATTGCTGTACCTGTCACCGATAGACAACTCGAAAAGCTGAATACTTATATCCTAGCCGCTTTTCACGAAGATGAAAATGGAAAGCAAGTTATAGAAGGTGCTACCTATACCCTAGACAGGGATACCTTTTATAGAGCCAAAGGAAATTATATGTTTTACAATACCTGTAATACGTGGGCGAATACCGCCCTTAAAGAGAGCCAAATGAAAGCGAGTTTATGGACGCCTTTTGACTTTGGGGTTTTAAGATGATATGAGGAGTGAATTCTTATTTTACCATATGCTTTCGCGAAAGCGAATACCAAAAAAAAGACCATCTATCAAAAATAGATGGTCTCTAAATAGCACCTTTATTAATTACTTTTTAATCAATTTTTTAGTAATAAAATTAGTCTCTGAATATAAGGTGACAAAATACACTCCTGAAGATAGCTTTGAAATATTAATCTCCTCTGCGGGATTGTTGGTTAGTACCAATTGTCCGTTAATATTGTATACCTCAATATTTGTAAGCGCTACCTTAGATGCTACTTGAATCACATCAGTTGCAGGGTTAGGGTATATGGAAATTGCATTTTCTAAAGAGACATCTTGAACACTTAACACTTCTTCAATCACAAGGTTTTGTGTACAGGTATCCGTATTACCACTTGCATCTGTTGCTGTGAACGTAAGTTGATATGTGTCTGCAACCAACACTGTACCTGCAACTGGATTTTGCGTAATCGTTACTGAGCAGTTATCTGTTGCTGTAGTATCACCATTTGCCACATAGTCAGGCAATGTAAATGTTTCTCCTTCGTTTATTTCTATAGTGTTTACTACAACACAATCAAGAACGGGAACTTCAGCATCTACCACGGTTACGTTAAAAGTGTCTGTCACGGTATTTCCTGAATCGTCCATCCCTGTAATCGTCACTAATGTTGTCCCTACAGGAAAAATTTGACCTGCGGGCGCATCTGTGGTAAAACTGGTACTAGAACAGTTATCATTTATAATAATAACAGGAAACGAAACCATTGCACTACACATGCCTGCATCTGCATTTTCTGTAATATCGGCTACGGGAACTATGGTGGGATTTATCGTATCTACCACGGTCACTGTTGCTGTACAAGTATCTGAATTTCCGCTAGTATCTGTTGCAGTAAATGTTACGGTATTAGTCCCAATATCATTACAATCAAAAGCAGAGGGTGTTACAGAAATACCTCCTAGAGCAACATCATCTGTAGAGCCATTATTTATATCACCTGCCAATATACTTGCATTTCCATTGGCATCCAATTGTATCGTAATGTCTTGACATACAGCTACTGGAGGTGTTGTGTCTGCACTACAATCTGTACTAAAACTGCTTTGAGGATCAATATTTGTCCAGGTCATATCACTATAGGTTACATCATCTACTTCGATACACGTTAAATTCGGGTTATTGTTTGCTCTGAAATTGTTTGTTGTAATGCTCGTATTATTACCGTTTGCTGCATTTAAACTAGTCAACTGATTAGAATTACAGAATATAGATTCTAGTATTGGATTATTAGACACATCTAATGAGGTTAGTTGATTTTCATTTAAATTAAGAGAAGTCAACATACTAAGGCTAGATACATCTAAAGACGATATCTGATTGGTATTACAAGAAATGCTTGTTAAATTAGGATTATTAGAAACGTCCAAAGATGTCAATTGATTAAAATTACAAGACAGCGATTCTAGTGCCGTATTATTTGAAATATCTAAAGACGTTAATTGATTAAATCCGCATTGTAATCCTGTAATAGCCGTAAATGCTTCAATTCCTGTTAGGTCTGAGATATTAGAAGTATTAACCACAACAGTTCCTGTATATGCACTTGCTTCGCTACATTCAATCTCAGTATTCCCATTGGTATTGATATCGACATCTCCTAAAAGTATTGTTTTAAAGTTAGCGTCTGGAATGTTTACTACGCAAGCTGAATTACAATTTGTACTAAAACTAGTTTGGGAGTCTATATTTGTCCAGTTGGCATTACTGTAGACAACATCATCTACTGTAATACAAGTTAAATTAGGACAATCACTTGCAAAAAAATCTGAATCTCCAGTAGCCATGTTATTACCATTTGCTACGTTTAATTCATTAAGTTGCGCATTAACACCTACAAGAATTCGAGTAAGTACTGTATTTGCACTTACATCTATGCTAGTTAAAGACGTATTTACAGCGATAAACTCGTCTAGAACACTATTTGTGCTTAGATCTATGGCAGCAATGTCTGTATTTGATATATTCAAATAAGTTAAAGATGTATTTGCGCTTACATCTATACTACTAAGTCCAGTTTCGGAACAATTAAGAGAAGTTAACGATGTAAATGCTTCAATACCTGTTAAATCTTGTATGTTAAGAACAGTCAAAAATAATTGTCCAGTAAACGATGAAGCCTCACTACACTCTATCTCATTATTTCCATTAGTATTCACATTTGAAGATCCTAAAAGAAAGCTTTTAAAGATAGGGTCTGGTATATCTACAATGCATGTAAATTCAGGACAACTTTCGCTGTAGGCGTCATTAGGCGTAATCCAATTACTATTTGGTGTAAAGCCTGGATCTATCTGTACACAGGTAACTAGAGTGCCTTGTACTTGAAATCTTGTTACATTACCATTATTACCATTTGCCATATTTACAGCAGTCAGATTTGTAGTATGCCCTTTAAAATCGATAAGTTGGGTAAGCATACTTAAATCTAGTTCTCCAGAAATATTGGTTTGCTCTATTAATAGCTGTGTAAGCTTTGTATTTTGAGAAATATCTATGCTTGTTATTGGATTTGCAAACGCTTGTAAGCCTACAATTTCTGTAAAAGCTTCTATTCCTGTAAGATCTTGTATCCCCTGATTTGCCACAGAAATGCTTCCTGTATACGCCACAGCTTCGGCAACTTGGATTTCTCCATCGCCATTAGTATTAATATTTGTATTTGTTACTAATAGCGATTTGAAAGTAGCATCGGGTATCGATACGTTTTGTGCGTACCCATATAAACTAAAGGCTACACATACTGCAATAAGTAGTTTTGATTTCATAAGTTCTTGTTTTTTACATCTTTATTTATGGCTAAATAACATAGAGATCGACGATCATTTTGACCTCAGTTTCCGAATAGCTGTTTTGAGTTTCTAAATTTTAAAGGAGGGACTAATGATGTATATGCTTTCGCGAAAGCGAATACCAAAAACAAAAAAGATCATCTATCGAAAATAGATGATCTCTAAACAGTAACTTTATTGATTATTTTTGATTAGTTCCTGGATATAATCTCACAAAATACACTCCTGAAAATAGTTTTTAAATAGTAATCTCCATGATGGGCCACCACTAACTACTGGTTTCTTATTCAATATCGCATATCAAAAAATACATTCTCTGGGTGCTTATATCTATTCGTTTGTATTTGCCAATGGTAACTTGCTGCTATAATATTATGTATCCCTTTTAAATAGACGTTAATTATTTGTTTTTCATCAGGCTCTAAGTTTTCCATTTCTTGATAGACCTGCCTTACCCCTTCTTTATAACTCGTGTAAAGATCATTTACTTTTTTTATTGATAAAGAAACCGCCTCACCATAACTATATGTTTCTTTTGTTTTTAAATATGCATTGACCAAATTATAATCACTATGCTTTTCTTTTGAGTATGAAAACAAATCATTAGACAAAGCACCTATTAACGCACAATCATATTTCACCTGATACAGTGACGGAACTTTTTTTAACAAAGCATCATCTATAAATACGTCATATGCATACTCTATAAGTTCAATTACAGGTAGCATGCCTCCTGTATGCAAACGAATATCAATATATTCATTTACTGTCTCATAAGGTTTTTTTTGTAACGAATAATACAAGTGCGCTTGTATTGTTTTTGTGTACTTTTCAAAAAATCGAACGGTGCTATTTTTTTTGATGCTGTTACTTATATAAGCAATCGCAGTGTATAGCTGATCTATTTTTATAGTTTTAAAAACCTTCGTTTTACTCCCATTTTGCCATGTATCAAAAAGCATTGTAAAGTCTATACTATCGTCCGTTTTAGTATCCTCCCCAAAAAAATCGTCAAAATAATAGAGTACATCATAATTTACTTGCATATCTATCATTTTAGAAACTGGGGCTCCTGCATATAAATAGGTAGTCATTGTTGTGTGATCTTTATAGAACTGAGGGGCTACAATACCGAGTTTTTCTGAAATTTCTTGTGCTTTTTCTAATATCTCTTTAGAATGCTCATGAATGGTACATTTTGTTTTAGAAATAGTTAAGTCTGTTGACTTAGTTATTGTTTTATACGCTAGTTCCATGTAAATCTCTATGTATTAATTAAACCTGTATGATAGTTCTATGACAGATGTAAATGCCTCAGATCAGTGTGTATTTTAGAACAATTTTCTGAAGCACTTGTTTATTCTACTAATATGGGTTCGCTCGAATTATCTATTATTAGGAGTAAAATATTCTAGTTAATAGACACTGTACTACCACATCCAGCGTTTGAACTATACACTCTGCGATTTGTAGAGCTATAATTATAACTCCCTCCCGAGACGGTTTCAGACTGCAGATAACCGTCTGTACTACAATCCCATCGTGCCGTATCTCCTGCATTGATTTTAGTACCGCGATTACGACTTCCTGAAGTTCCTACATAAATAGTACGACCTGTATTATTTTTAAGGGTTACAATATTGTTGCTCTCCATACGCGCCATACGCGCTTGGTGTTCTTTGAGTTTTTTATACTCCGGTGTTTTTCTAATCGAGTCGTTATACTTTTTAATTTCCTCATCACCTGCATCACGAGCTGCTTTTATAGCCGTCATATCCATCTTGTCTTTTGGGGTGAGTGTATATGCGTCTTGCTTTGCCTTCATGGCGGTGACATAGTCTGCAAATATTTGTTCAATATTGACGCTTTTTACGTATTTCTGTACAGAATTTTGCCCTGCATTTCCTAACTTATTTTTCATTTTTGAGAGAAGGCCACCTTTCTTTTTCTTTCCTTTTTTGGTTCCATCTTGATTGTCTTGTGCCTCTTTTTTCAATAGATATATTGCAGTCACATTTTCAAATGTGGGTAAACCTTCATTCGGAATATTATCAACTACAAAAATCATATTGTCTATGACCACATACCCATCGTTGGTATAAGTATGTTTCATATTCATAGGTAGTGGATAATGGTCCATTCTCCCATAATCACTTAGTTCTGTCTGACCAATCGAACCCCAGTCTTCTGTTACAGGTTCTCCCGTAAATCCTACTGGGATACCTCCTGCAGTACGCTGGATACTTACTTTTATGGCGGGCCTACTTCTGCCACCGCCAAATCCCTCATAGACTGCATTTTCACCGTTTGCCTCCAAGGCTTCAAAAAATGATTGTTGTGCGTGTGTGACTGAGACAGAAACAAAAAGAATGAATAGTGCTAAGATATTTTTCATGTGTATGTTTTTAATTAGTAACACTACAAATAACTTTCTCTTTTGGGTAATGTATGCTTTCTAATTTCTGAAAGTTGTAATTGAATTGCTAAACGGTTATATGGTTTCTTTTATGAAAGAGTACGCTTTCGCGAAAGCGTACCAATACGTACTACAACGAAAGAGATTAAACCCAAGAACCTAGATATTAGATTCCAATTTTAAATTAGTACAGGTCATAGATCCTGCTGAAAAAGCGGGATTAGCCTGCCTGCCAGCATAGGCAGGTTCAACTAACTAATTTGTATGCGTCTTTCAGACTTTTACAAAACAGCGTTACACTAATAAAAAACCAAACCCCATTACATATAATGGGGCTTGGTCATAATAAAATGTGATTTTAGTGAGATATAATCATGTAATAAATGTCACATTAAAAAATGACGGTTTACACTCACGGTTTTTGGAACGCATTTTTCAGCTTTCAAAAAGCTAAATAGTATTTACCAGTTCTAAAAATTCTTCTTTTTTATCTTTGGATATAGAAACGCTTTTCCCATTATCCATCAAAATATAACCACCATCACTTTTTACATACTGCTGTATGAAGGAAAGGTTGATAAGAAAAGAACGGTGGGGTCTATAAAAAATAGGAATTTTATCTAATAAATCTACAAAATGACGTAAGGGTTTGCTTATGAAGATTTCTTCTTGAATGGTGCTTATTTTTGTGTACATCCCATCTGCTTCTAAAAGCATAATTTCATCAAAAGGAACAAAACGAATCCCATTAGACACAGGAAGTGCAATTTTTTTAAATTGCGCACTGCTTAAAGCCTCTTTAAGCTCTTCTAGCTTGAGGTTTATTCGACTTGCACCAAGATTTGTGATGGCTTTTTCTACAGCGGTTAGGACATTCTGAGCTCTTAATGGTTTAAGCAAATAATCAACAGCAGATAGCTCAAAGGCCTGTATAGCATATTCACTGTAAGCTGTTGTAAATATAATCTCAAAATTAAAAGATTCCTTATCTATAAAGTTTAAAATTTCTAGCCCTGAGTGTTCTGGCATTTCTATATCTAGAAAAACTAACTGTGGCTCTTCTTCTTTGATTAAAGCAACGCCACTTAATAAATCTTCTGCTTGGATGATACGTGTAACTTTCGGGCAGTTTTCTTTAAGGAGTACTTCCAGAAGTCTGCGAGCTTTAGGTTCATCATCTATCAATATTGCTTTCATAGTATTTAATTTTTATAAGGTATCTCGATGGTTACCTCAGTACCTAAGGCATTATCATCAATGTCTTTTAAATCTTTAATGTACACGCCTACTTTATAATCTCGATTTAAGTTGATTAATTGAAGTCTATTATTTGTTGCTTTTGTAGCAAAAGACGTATGTGCTGGATTACGATTATTCTTTATTTCAGCTGCTTTTTGTCTACCAACACCATTATCTATTATCTGACATTGTATTGTGTTTTTAGCCTTTGAGGGTTTAAAAATAATGGTAAGCTGCCGCTCATATTTTTTATGAAGAAGCCCATGTTTAATGGCATTTTCTACATAGGGTTGTACAAGCATTGTTGGGATCTTAATCTCGTAAGCGTCTAAAGCGTTATCTACCGTTATGGAAAACATCAATGTATCTTCAAATCGCAATTTCTCTAGCTCTAAATACATTTGTAAACAGTCTATTTCTTCCCTAAGTGTTATACTTCCTTTACTACTGTGGTTTAAATATTTACGTACAAGATCTGCAAACTTCCCTAGATAATCGCTTGCGAGATCTTTTTGGTTTAAGACAATATACTCTTGAATAGAGTTCAATGCATTAAATATAAAATGAGGATTCATTTGTGAGCGTAAATTCTCTAGTTTTAGACTTGTAAGCCTATTATTCTGCTGTAGTTGTTTTACTTCTATGAGCTGTAAACGTTTTCTTTTCGCAATAATACTACGTACATAAAAATATACAATTAATGCTACGCATAATAGAACTAACAAGATAAACCACCATTGTTCCCAAAATGGCAATGCGATTATAAATGAAATATCTTGTTCAGGAGATACCTCATTATTGTACCTATTTTTGGCTCTTAATTTAAGTTTGTAGATTCCATTTTTTAGATTTTTTAAATCAAGATAATCTACTCCTTTGTCTAATGAAATAAAAGACTCAGCATTAAGCTTGTATTCATAAATGATATGCTCAGTTGACTGAAAACTATTTGCTCTAAAGTCTAGACGCACACTATTTTGATCATGTGCTAATTTATAATTGGGTTTGTAAACGGTATCCTTATCTGCTATTTTAATAGCGGTAAAATAAAGTTCTGGTAAAGGTCTACTGTAAAATGCTTTTTGTTTATCTATACTAAAGATGCCTACATTACTAGCACAAACAATATGATCTTCAAAAACAATCATACCAGATATTTTATAGGAAGGTATACCGTCTCGTTTTGTGAGTGTCTTAATGGTGCCCGTGGTTCTATTAATAAGTTGTATTCCTTTGTCTGTGGCAATCCATAAGTTATTCTGATCACTGATAATCGCTACAACTTCATTAACAACAAGACCGTTATCTGTAGAGAAATGCTCGATGACTTGATTCCCTCTTATACCAAATACACCATCCTTAAATGTAGATACCCATAGAACGCCATCACTTGTTTGAGTCATTTGCTTACCTAAAATAGGAATTCCATTGTGTGTGACTTTATGTACCATTAGTTTCCTATCATATTGAATCAAGTTATCAATAGTTGCTATGTATGTATGTTTTGAAGCTTTATCATAAAAACCTGCATACGCTCTTTTTTTAGTTAGAGTATGTGTAAAAACGGTTTTCTTTTCTAGATTATTTCTAGCCACAAGATATGATTTATCACCTCCCACAATAAGCAATGTATCTCTTCCTCTAATAACAAGGTCTTTTGCCCCCACTCCATTAAGTCTAGACCCAAAAATTCCTGTCTTTTTATCCAACTCATACGCATCAGTATCATGGCTTATTAATAATTTATGATAGTGTGTATTATAACTCAAAGAAGATACTTTACTTGTGGAAGAAGATTTTAAGATCTTAATATCATTGGTGTGAAGGTCATACATACCTATATCACCACGTATAGTACCAAATGCAAAGCTCTGTTCATCAATTTTTTCTAACGCACTTACATTTGATACTGATTTTTGAAGATTATAATTTTCTATATAAATATTTGTAATGACAAATACTCCATTACGCAGTGTAGATAACCAATAATTATTATCCTTATCTATCACTACTTTCGTCACAAATTCATTTGATAAATACGTTTGTTCATATAAAAGCTCATTATTCGTCTTTTTAAAAACATGAGCCCCTGTACTTGTTAAAAACCAAAGTTTATCATTGAGTTCTATCACACGAGTGATAAGGCATGATTTTAAAATTTCTGGCGTACTGGTTTTTTGAAGGGTCTTGCTTTTTCGCGAAAGCTTATAAAATATATTTTCTTCATTGATGGTATGAAAAAAATACAGCTTTTCACCAACTTGAAATATTGTTGTTTTCTTTGTCGGAATTGCGTTTTTTGAAGTTAAATCTTCAATTAAGGCTGTTGCATCTGCAATTGTTGTCTTTTTAAACTTAAAATCTAACTTAAAAATAACTCTCTCCTCTCTAAATAAAATTCCACTGGGTACTGAAAAAGGAAAACCTATGACATTCCTGCCTTTTTGAGAAATAATTTCTTGAGAGCTATCTAATAGGGAAACTTTAATGATTTGCCTCGGTGTAAAAATAATAAGTGCATTGTTTACTATTTTATAGTCTGCTAAAGCTCCTTTTAGATGATCAGAGACATCTATAAATGTGTGAAGCTTATCATTCTCCACATAAAAAAACTGACCAGAAATATTAGTACACCAGATGCGACCTTTCTCATCTTCAAATAATTCAAAAACAGAGAGTCCTTTTTTAGAGGAATTATTATAGCTTTTAAATTCTTTACCATCATATCTAAAAAGTCCTTTATCTGCTGCAAACCATATAAACCCCTTACGATCTTCCAGCATATCATAAAACTCAATATCTGGCAACCCGTCTTTTTCTGTAAGATGTATAGAAACGGGGGTTTGTCCAAAACTAAAGTAAGGAAAGACAAACAAAACTATGAAAACTAGGTTCTTCAATTAAACTTAAAAAGTATTAAACACAGACAAATTAGTCTTTAAATTTTTGATCATAGTCAGTTTTTTGTAAAAAATCTAAGGATTATCTATAGCTATGATAGCTTACCCATACTATGACCTAGTAATTTACAACAAGTAATATTTAATATCTTTTCCAACTATTTTTACTATGTTGAACTTATAGTACTTCCAAAAATTTTGAAAAGAAAATCAAATTTTTCACGTGTTTGATAGATAATCAAATAAAAATAATAGAATAATATTCAAATCGATTTATTAACTTCTCAAAATAGCTTCTTAGTAGTTGAAACAAGTCTTTGTGTTTCTTAATTCAACACTAAATTCTAATTAAATTGCATTCAAAATTTCTGCTGCTTGTTCTAAAGTTTCATCTGTTTTTGCAAAACAGAAACGCAACATCTTAAAATCTTCTTGATCTAGATTAAAAACAGAGGTCGGGATCGAAGCAATGCCTTTTTCTTTGACAAGCCTTTCGGCGAAAAGAACATCGTTTTCTGTTGTGATTTCGCTATAGTCCAATAACTGAAAATAGGTCCCTGAAGACGGGGTCATGTTGAATCGAGATTCTTTAATAAGGTCTAAAAACAAATCTCTCTTACGTTGGTAGAAATCACCTAACGCTAGATAGTGCCTGGGTGTTTTTAAATACTGAGCAAATGCTTTTTGTGTAGGATGATGTACCGAAAAAACAGAAAATTCATGTACTTTTTGAAACTCTTTCATAAGATATTTGGGAGCCACAGCATATCCTGTTCTCCAACCTGTAGTATGAAATGTTTTCCCAAATGAAGCCGTAATAAATGCTCTTTCTGCAAGTCTAGGATATTTGGCTACACTCTCATGTTTGACACCATCAAAGACAATATGCTCATATACCTCATCACTAAGCAATATAATATCTGTATTTTCTAAGATTTTCTCTAAGGTGAGCATATCCCCTTTTGTCAACACCGTTCCTGTGGGATTGTGAGGTGTGTTAATGATAAGCATTTTGGTTGCAGGTGTGATGGCTTCTTTCACCACCTTCCAGTTTACTTTATAATCTGGAGCTTCTAGTTGTATAGGCACTACCTTTCCTCCGTTAACTAAAATAGCAGGCTCATACGAATCATAGGCAGGTTTTAGGACAATTACTTCATCATCTTGATGGACAAAAGCAGAAATCGCTGTATAGAGCGCCTGAGTAGCGCCTACTGTGACGGTCACTTCATTTTCTGGATCATAGGCACTTCCATAGAGGGTATTCATCTTTAAAGCAATTTGCTCTCTAAGACTATAAATACCATGCATAGGTGCATACTGGTTGTATCCTGAAGCCATGGCTTCTGTCACTAGCGCATGTAATTTTGGGTCGGTATCAAATCCTGGAAATCCCTGAGAAAGATTAATCGCATCATAAGTGTGAGCCATCTGTGCCATGACACTAAAAATAGAAGAGGCTACATTGGGTAATTTAGAAGTGTTCTTCATGGTGTGTATCTTTCTATTGGAAACTGTAGACAACCACAGCTATTTGAGGATGTGACTTAAGGTCTAATATCTTTTGCGGCTTTTTCTAGCTCTTGGTACCAAGCCTCTCCAAATTTTCGCGTAAGCGCATCTTTTACAAATTTATAGACAGGCACTTGCAATTCTTTTCCTAAGGCACACGCGTCATCACAAATGGGCCATTTATGGTAATTTACCGCAGAAAACGAACTGTATTTTTGTACCCTAACAGGGTATAAATGGCAAGAAATAGGTTTTTTAAAATCGACTTTCCCCGCATTATACGCATCTTCGATCCCACAGCTAGCGATGCCTTTATCGGTAAAAGTCACATAGGCACATTCGGCATCATTGACCAGGGTGGTTTCAAGTTCTCCTAGGTCTGTTGTAATGGAGGTTCCTTGTGCTTCTATGGCTGCAATGCCCTCTGGTCTTAAAAAGGGTTTTACGTCTTCATAAATCGCTTTGAGTATCTGCACTTCGTCTTCTTCAAGAGGGGCGCCTGCTTCTCCAGCGATACAGCACTCTCCTTTACAGGCATTGAGATTACATACAAAATCTTTTTCAATGATTTGTTCTGAGACGATAGTATTTTTAAGCTGAAACATCCCACAAAGATAGCCCGAAAGTATGAGCTATAAAATAGCTATATATAAATTTAAAGAGGTTTATAATTTATGTACTTTTAGATAAAATATAGCATCAAATGTTCCTTTATACGCTTTCGCGAAAGCGTATATATTTACATAAATTTTACCTTGATTTCATACAGTTTGTACAAGTAAAATCATATAATTTATGGTAATTTTGCACTCATTTTGTAAATCCCTATCATTATGAAATTTGATATTAAAGAAATAACCGCGGCTACCATGATTTTGTTTGCCGTTATTGACATTGTAGGGAATATTCCTATTGTGATCAAGTTGCGAAAAAAAGCAGGGCATATTCAAAGTGCAAAGGCCTCTATTGTTGCCTTGGTGATTATGATTGCTTTTGTTTTTTTAGGGGAACGTATTTTAAATATTATCGGCGTAGAAGTCAATGAATTTGCAGTAGCAGGTTCTTTTATCTTATTTTTTATTGCCTTAGAAATGATCTTAGGGGTAACGCTGTTTAAAGATGAGCAAGTGAGCCCTAAAACAGTGACAGTGTTTCCACTAGCATTTCCCCTACTAGCAGGCCCTGGAAGTCTTACCTCTCTTGTAGCATTGCGTGCAGAGTACAAGATCGAGAATATTATTGTAGCCATTTTTATCAATATCATACTAATCTATATTGTTCTAAAAACATCTAGACATATTGAAAGATTTATGGGTAAAAACGGTATTATTATTATTCAAAAGGTTTTTGGCGTAATTTTGCTAGCCATTGCGGTAAAGTTATTTACTTCAAATATTCAGGAATTATTTAAATAGAAACTATGCGTATTGCTATTCCAACATTTATTGTACTTGCAGCACTATTACTTATTTATAACATCACTCAGATTAATTTTGAGGCTCCACTTCAAGGTGAGAGTACCGTTGCGCTGATTGGCGTGATTGGAAGTACGTGTGCGATTGTTTTACTTTTGATCTTACTCGTGTCTAGAAAAATTGCAAAGAAAGAAAAAGAGCATAAGCGTGCTCTATAAAAACGTGTAGTACGTAAGGTATTTATTAAAATAAATAGATAAGTTCTGGCTTATAGATTTCTAAGCCTATCCCTACAACAAGTGTTATAATGGCTAGGATTGTAAATAATTTGTGTAGTTTCTGATAGAGTAAATTACGTCTAAGTTTTTGTTTAAGCTTATCGTCATCCAGTTTATTCATCTCTTCTATCACTGTTTCTGCTGAGAGATAAAACGGACTTACAGAGATACCGTTTGAGATAAATAGCTTCGCACTGTTATCTAGTAGTCTAAATATAACAGCGATAATAAATACGAACACAGATGCAACTATAACCATAATAATATTTCCCCCTAATCGGCGCTTAGGCTTATGATTTTACGGATAATCGCATCATCTTGATTAACCATTTGTTCAAAAGCATTATCGCCAAAGAGCTGTTTTGCCATGGTGGCTTTGAGGTAGTTTTTATAAACTTCCCTGTATTTTTTTGCTCTTAGATTAATTCCCCTTAATTGGGCGTAAGATATAAAATCTTCTACAATTGTATCAGATATGACAATGTCATTTTGAAATTCTTCTAAAGAAAGTGCATTATAATAGGAACGATCTTTCTCTAATTGTTCAAAAATAAACATCCGCATATATCCAGACCTCAATAGATAATTAAGGTGTTCTATTTCATAATCAATGTTTTTAGGGACAAATACATCAGGAATAATACCTCCACCTCCGTATACTATTTTTCCTAAAGGTGTTTTGAATTTTAAGGAATCTGCCACCTTAATACTATCTGCACTGCGAAGTTCTCCATTTTCATAGCGTTCTAGATAATCTTCAAAATAATCTTTATTCCCTAATTCATACGGTTTTTGAATAGATCTTCCTGTAGGCGTATAATACCTAGCAATGGTAAGTCTAACAGCACTCCCATCTCCTAGTGACATCTCTCTCTGTACAAGTCCTTTGCCAAAAGAGCGCCTACCTACAATGAGTCCCTTATCGTTATCCTGTAAGGCGCCTGCAACAATCTCACTAGCAGAAGCTGAATTTTCATTAATCAGAATAAAAACCTCTCCATCTTCAAAAATTCCTCCTCGCTTTGAGTAGGTTTCATTGATCTTTCCTGTCTTATTTTTTGTGAAGAGAATAAGTTTATTTTTCTTTAAAAACTCGTCTGCTATAGCTTCTGCACTTGAAACATAGCCTCCTGGATTGTCTCTTAAATCAAGTGCTAATTGTGTGGCTCCTTCGCGCTTAAGTGCTTTAAGTGCCGTCATAAACTCATCATATGTTGTTTCGGCAAATCTATTAATCTTGATATATCCCAATTGGTCTGTAAGCATATAACTTGCTACCACGCTTGAAATAGGAACGATATCTCTTTTTACACGAAAGGAAAGAAGCTCACTTTCTCCCTGTCTTTTTATTTTAAGATCAACAAATGTATTCACACGTCCTTTGAGGATTTTGGATAATGAGTCATCACTCATCGCTTGTCCAAAAAGAGGAATATTATCTGCAGCTATGATACGATCGCCTCCACGTATACCAACTTTATCACTTGGACCATCAACGATAGCTTGTATCACCGTAATAGAGTCTTTGTAAGGATAAAAACGAACTCCTATTCCTACAAAGTCGCCTTTCATGTTTTCTTCAATTTCTTTTAACTCTTCTGGCGGGATGTAAGTGGAATGTGGATCTAGATGGTCTAAAATACCATTAACAGTAACATCAACAATACTATCTGTATCTACAGTATCAACATACTCATAGTCTATGTAATCTATAAGTTTATTAAGTTTTTCTTTCTTTTTATTTGAACCAAAAAAAGCCGTGTCCGAAGAGGATCCGAAATTCAGAAAGCTCCCCAAAACAATTCCGAAAACAATTCCTACACTAAAGAGGAAGGGTATATATTTCTTTTTTAATTTCATGAATCTTCTAAATTTGATAGATGCACTATCTCAACGCCTGCTCTCTCTAAAAATTTTATACCACTCTGATCTTTATAGCCTTCTTTAAACACCACCCGTTTAATTCCTGCTTGATGAATCAATTTACTACACTCTTTACACGGACTTAATGTAATATATAATGTGGCTCCTCTACAGGATTGTGTCGAGGAAGCTACTTTTAAGATAGCGTTTGCTTCGGCATGAAGTACATACCATTTTGTATATCCTTCTTCATCTTCACAAAAATTTTCAAAGCCTGTAGGAGTTCCATTATAGCCGTCTGATATAATCATTTTATCCTTTACTATAATGGCGCCTACTTGTTTGCGCTCACAGTAGGAAAGTTTTCCCCATTCTCGAGCCATTCTTAAATAAGCGATATCGTATTTGTGTTGCTTTAAAGCCATGTATTTTTAAGTGAAGAGTACGCTTTCGCGAAAGCGTATATATTCCAAAACTAATTTATAACCACTAATGTAAGTGCCTCTTACGGGATACGCAACCGATTATTAAATATTTAACGCAATTAATGCATTTCTAAAGATAGGAATCGCAACTCCTATGACTATAGCAGAAATAACCATGACCCAATCTCTTACTGAAAAACGGAATATAAACTGTCCTATAAAACTAACAGTTAATACTAAAAGTACAATGATAATTTGTGACGCTTCTATCCCTAAAGTGTATTCTAATAATGGAAGAAATTTATTCTCAGTGCTGGCCGTCATCATCTTGAAATAGGTGGAAAATCCAAATCCGTGGATAAGACCAAAAAACAAGGTAGCAATAAGGTAGACACCTACTTGTTCTTTACGTCCTTTTTTACCAGCTGTGAATATGTTATATATTGCTGTAATTAAAATAGTTACAGGTATTAAAAATTCAATAAGCGTAGTATTAATTTTTACAACTCCGTAGGCTGCTAAACTCAAAGATATCGTATGACCTACGGTAAAAACAGTGACGAGTGATAGGAGTCTTTTCCAGTTGGAAAAAGTGTAAGGAACCGTTAGAACAATGATAAATAGAATATGATCATAAGCATTCCAATCTAGTACGTGAAAAAGTCCTTCTTTAAAATAAAACCAAAAAGTGTCCATCAAAAATATATTAGGGGGGTTTTTCAAATGTACAAATTAAAATTGATGCAATAATAGCTATATTTGTGCCTTAATTTTAAAGAAAAAAATATGTCTATTTCAGATTTATACGATAGTGGTTTTCGGAAGCGTAATGAAGATCATTTTGCAGCGATGGTTCGTGTTGCTATGAGTGATGCTATCATTACTGAAGATGAAAAAAAATTCCTAGATAGAACGGCTCGTAATCTTGATATCTCAGAAGAAGATTACAAGATGATATTAAAAGATTATAGTTCTCATAAAATCAACCCTCCTATCTCTTACGATAATCGTTTAGAGCGTCTTTTTGATTTAGGAAGAATGGTTTATGCAGATCACGAGCTTGGAGATAAGCAGGTGGTAATGTTAGAGAGACTCGCCGTAGGGTTGGGCTTTACAGCAAATAATGTAAAATATATTGTTGATAAGGCGCTATCTCTTGTAAAAGAAGGGGTAGACTTAGACACTTTTAAAGAGGAAATCAAATTAATGAATCGTTAGTAAACAAACTTCAGTTTCAATAAAAAAAGCGACAATGATGTCGCTTTTTTTATTTATTCTATTTTGTTTTCTTATTCTTATACCGATGTAATAATCGATCTATTGTTTTAAATAGTAGATCAGCGTCTACGGGTTTAGTTAGATACGCATTCATCCCACTTTCTTTTGCTGCTTCTTTTTCTTTATCAGTTGTTCTGGCTGTTAGCGCGATGATAGGGATTTTCTTTATTTTTTTATCGGCATGACCTCGTATTCTTAAAGTGGTATCGTACCCATCCATGACAGGCATTGATAAGTCCATTAAAATAAGGTCGTATGGGTATTTTTCAAGAAAAAGCACCACTTGCTCTCCGTTTTTGGCAATATCTAAGCTGTAATTTCCATCATCTGCAAATAATCGCATCATAAGAAGTTGATTCACTTCTATATCTTCTCCTAATAGAATACGATATTTTTTCTTTTTGGCACCTCCACTTGTCTTCTCAGATTTTTTAACTCTCTGTATTTCTTTGTCTTCTTTTTGATCATGAGAAACACCTAAAGAAATAGTAAATTTAAAAGAGGAGCCTTCTTGCTCTCTACTCGTTACTTCGAGATCGCTCTCCATAAGCTGGGTAAGTTGCTTCACAATGCTCAGTCCTAATCCAGAACCTCCGAATAAACCGCGTTTTTCTAGTTGTGTAAAACTTTCAAAGATGGTGGTAAGATGCTCTTTTGGAATCCCTATTCCCGTGTCTATAATCTCAAAGGTGACAGGAATGCGACGCATATTACGAGAAGAAGTTGATATACGTAAGGTAACCGTACCTTGATGCGTGTATTTTAGTGCATTTTCAAGGAGATTAACTAAGATTTGGTTGAGTCTTAATTGATCTCCTATGAGGAATCTTGGAAGATTTTCCCCTATATCGGTAACAAATTGCAGACGTTTTTCACTAGCTTGTAACTCATAGGTCTTCACAATGGACTCAATGAACTTCTTAAAATTAAATCGCTTATTTTTAATTTCTAATCGCCCTGCTTCTATTTTAGAAATATCTAAGAGGTCATCTACAATAGAGACAAGATTTTTTGAAGAGTCTTTAACGATTCTTACAAGGTCTAGTTGTTCTTTATTTAAGTTTGTGTTTTCAAGAACACTTAAAAAACCTAGAATACTATTAAGAGGCGTCCTTATCTCATGACTAACGTTTGCTAGAAATTTATTCTTAAACCCACGTTGTACATTGAGCTCATTATTTAATTCTTGAGTAATATTAAAGTTAATGATCGACTCATTACGCACTTGTTTAATTTGATGTACTGTCTTATAGTGATCTGTAAGGTCTTCAATAAACAAAAAAACTTGTTCCTTTTTAAAATCAACTTGAGATCTGATATCAAAAAAACAAGTCTTCCCTTTTACTTCCATTTGAACGCAATAGAATTTTTGTTCTTTTGCATCTTCATCAAATAAGGAAGAAATTACGTGAAAAAAGGGATGGAAATCAGTAATATCAGAACCTTTCTTTATTGAAAATAAGGAGTCATCTGTATCTAAAATCTGATTTGTTTTATCTACAATTAGTATTTGTGTAGTATTTTCTAAAAAATCCTGTCTAAGCTTATCAAGCATTCTCAAGCAATTGTGCTGCTACGTTTTCAAACAGCAATTCAACATTTTCTCCTGTTTTTGCACTGGAAAGATAAGAATGCTGAATATCTTGAGATTTTAATTCTTTTAAAATAGTCTCAGGATCGACCAAATCCACTTTATTGCCGATTATGTGCACAGAAACTTGAGGGAATTTTTCTTTTAGGTGATCCAAGTTATATTTTATATCTCCATAGGTAACAGGTCTAGAAGCATCAAAAACATATATAAAACTAGACGCTCCCATTAAATAAGAAGGTCTATATTTTGTAAAATCATCTGTTCCTTCAACATCCCATATGACTAGGGTGACATTTTCTTTTTCTAGGTGTACCTCTTTCTTCATGATATGAACTCCTATGGTAACCGTGTAATTTTCTGAAAAGGTGTTTTCTACAAAACGTCTCAGAAGTGAAGATTTCCCTACCCCAAAATGACCTAGCAACACTATTTTTTTAGATACGCTCATCTGTAAAATATGATTTTAATTTTTTGGTAAAAGTTTCTGGATTTTCTAGATCGCTTTTATTTACGACAAATTGTGCGAAATCCAAAAGCACATCTTCTAGTTTATCTTTGTACTCATCGTCATAAATACCTGTGATAACTACTGCAATATAATAATTTGAAAAGTTTTGAAGATGAATTGCAAATAATTCATAATCTATTCTTTCCAATTCCATTTCTCCTTTATCATACGCATCTTCTACAAAACTTTTAATAGCTGTTAACATTCCAGCCACCATATCCTCGTCTAGCGTTTGTCTTTTGGCGTAATTTGCTTTGAGCAATCCTGATCCTTTTTCAATAACCATGATCTGCTCAATCCTTGCTTTATATTGCTCATACATTAAAGCAGCTGCATCAATGTCTTCATTCTTTCCTGAGAACCACTTTTTAAAGGAAAATGTTTTATTAAGTCGCTTATTGATATCTTCATTGAGTTTTTTAATCTCTGCTTGAACATACTTTTTTATCATTTTACCCATGACTGGGTACAGAGCTTCGGCTACCGCATCTTGCGATTTTTTAATCTCAGTTTTTAGCGCTTCTGTAATAACGGGTCCTAATGCTTTAGGCATCTTATGGACAAAATCGTCCATACGATCATCGAGTATTGGAGTGACTCTATCTAAAAGGTGATCTTGTTGTGATTCTAATTTTTGAATCTTAAGTACTAGACTTTGATCAAACTCACGTTCTTCTGTAAGTAAGATTTCTTTTAAAATCTCAAGTCTTTCCTTAGAGTCCATAACAGAGATTGGTTAGAACTATTAAGATTTTATACTTTCGCCTAACTTTATAAGTAAATTGCCTAATTGTGATCTGTCTACTTTTTTCTCATCTAAAGACGCAGCTTTGTCATTTAATGATTCTTCTAAGTCCGATATACGAATATTAACATCTGTACTTAGATTATCAATAGCCGTCATAATTTCTTTACGAGTATCATCAATATAATCTGAAAGCTCTTGACGCCTATTTTCCAGCTCCTTTTTTAACGTATCAAATTCTTGGCTGTACTCAGCCATATTTTCTCCAAAAATAAGCTGCTTAATAGCATCAATTTTAGAATTGGCTTCTAATTGACTTTGATTGCTCTGCTCTTTACTTGCTTTAGACATAATTTAATCAGGGATTGTTTGCTATATAGCAAAAAACAAATATATAAAAAATGCCGACAAGCGACTACATATGTAGGGATTATAATGATTTAGCCATAAAGTCTTCGGCTTTTTCTACCATTTTTTTACTTCCACAAAAGAAAGGAACCCGCTCATGTAATTCTTTAGGCTGTAAATCTAATATAGAAGTATAGCCATCACTTGCCTTACCGCCTGCTTGTTCTGTAATAAATGCCATGGGGTTACATTCATACAACAACCTTAGCTTTCCTTTTGCATTTAAAGAGCTTTTAGGGTACATATAAATCCCTCCTTTAATCATATTACGATGTATGTCTGAAACCAAAGAACCAATATATCTAGAGGTATATGGGCGATTTCCAGATTCTTCTTGACAGTATTTGATATAATTTTTTACTCCTTGTGGAAAATGTGTATAGTTTCCTTCATTTACAGAATAAATACTCCCCTCTTCTGGAAACTTCATATTGGGATGAGATAAATAAAAGGTTCCAATAGCTGGGTTTAATGTAAATCCATTAACTCCGTGACCTGTAGTATATACCAACATAGTACTCGTCCCGTAAATAATGTATCCCGCAGCTACTTGATTACGTCCTGGCTGTAAAAAATCTTCTATTGTTACAGGACTCCCAGACGGAGTAACCCTTCTGTAAATTGAAAAAATAGTTCCTACAGAAACATTCACATCAATATTTGAAGAACCATCCAAAGGATCCATAAGAATCACATATTTGTTTTTATGATCATCATTATGGCCCTCTACTGTAATAAAATCGTCGTTTTCTTCGCTTCCAATACCACAGACAATTTCTCTGTTTTTCAGAGTCTTGATAAAGGCTTCGTTGGCAATCACATCTAATTTTTGCTGGTCTTCTCCTTGTATGTTGGTATCACCTGCTTCCCCTAAAATATCAACAAGTCCCGCCTTATTCACTTGATGATTTACCACTTTTGCGGCCAATCGAATTGCATTGATCAATCGGGACAACTCACCTGAGGAGTATTTGAATTCTGATTGATTTTCAATAATAAACTCTCCTAGTGTTTGATTTTTACGAGCCATGTGGTATGTGTAGGTTATTTTTTGCAAAAATATTCAAAAAAACACCATTACTACAACGATTTCGTATTCTTTTATCTGTATATATTTTTTTACTTTCGCTACTCAAGATTAGATTTCCTATGAACCATACCATTCGCAAGGCTCAAGCCGAAGACATGTCTGCTGTTTTAGACCTCATCACCGAGCTCGCCGTTTTTGAAAAAGAACCAAACGCTGTCCAAATATCCGTTGATACATTAATCACTCATGGCACAGGCCCAAATCCTTTGTTCACATGTTTTGTAGCAGAAGATAACGGGAAAATCGTAGGAATGGCATTGGTTTATTATAGATTCTCTACTTGGGAAGGCAAATCCTTACATCTTGAAGATCTTATTATTTCAGAAAATTACAGAGGAAAAGGATATGGTAAAGCATTATATAACGAAGTAATGCGTTATGCAGTATCAAAAGGTGTGAATAGAGTGGAGTGGGTCGTGTTAGATTGGAATACACCTGCCATCAATTTTTATGAAAACAGTGGCGCTCTTTTATTAAAAGATTGGCACCTTGTTCAAATGAACAAAGAAAGGCTTCAGAAATATATTGATTCAATATCTTAGAAATCAACTGTTTTCTAGATATAAAATATAATTTTTGAATGCATACTGTATACGCTTTCGCGAAAGCGTATAAAGAAAATTTAGGAATACCTAAACTACTTAGAGGCAAGTCCACAAGGTAGTTTAAAAAAAAAAATAGTTGATTTAGAGGTGAGCCTCCGTGCATTTAAATCTCGATTATCGAGTAAATTTGCGCTTTTGACACATTTTTATAACATATCATAAAATACGATCTAAAAAAATGGAGGTATTCAAATTTGGAGGAGCTTCAGTAAAGGATGCAGACAGTGTAAAAAACATCCTTAGCGTTTTACAAAAAAAAGGCGTCGACAATAAACTTATTGTGGTATCTGCCATGGGTAAAACCACCAACGCACTAGAAAAAGTAATACATGCTTACTTTACCCATAAAAACGAACTCTCTGAAGCTATAGAAGTATCCCATACCTATCATTTTACGATTCTTTCTGGTCTTTTTGCCAGTGATCATCCCATTTTTGAAACTGTACAGACACTATTTAACAACCTACAAAGTTTTCTTGAACGCAATAAATCGCCTAATTACGATTTTGTATATGACCAAGTCATCTGTTATGGGGAACTGATAGCTACAAAAATCATCAGTGCATTCCTTTCTGAAAATCACATCAAAAATACGTGGATTGATGCACGTGAACTTATCAAAACAAACACAAGCTATAGAGATGCACATGTAGATTGGGAAACGACTCAAAAAAATATTCAAAGTGCTATTCAAAAAGAAGGCGTTTTTATCACACAAGGTTTTATCGCCTCAGAAGAAAATAATTTTACCACAACCCTCGGACGGGAAGGAAGTGATTACACAGGCGCTATTTTTGCCTATTGCCTCAATGCAGATAATCTCACCATATGGAAAGATGTACCTGGCGTATTAAATGGAGATCCTAACGTGTTTAAAAACACCCAATTACTAAAACGTATATCCTATAACGAGGCTATTGAAATGGCCTTTTATGGGGCTTCGGTCATACATCCAAAAACACTCCAGCCATTACAGAGAAAAGAAATTCCACTTTACGTAAAATCATTTGTTACTCCCGACAATCCAGGCACATTCATAGGAAAAGGAATAGCGCTTGATCCTATGATTGCCTGCTATATTTTAAAGAAAAACCAAGTACTTATCTCATTATCTTCTATAGATTTTAATTTTATTATGGAAGCGCATATAAGCGATATTTTCAACTTATTACATCGCTATAAAATGAAGGTAACCATGATGCAAAACTCTGCTATTAGTTTTTCTGTTTGTGTAGAGAATAAATTCAATACTCTTGATGAATTACTTAAAAAACTAAGAGCAAATTACAAAGTACGTTGGAATGAAGGTGTTACCTTACTTACCGCGAGACATGCCAAGCCTTCTGAAACCCGTCAACTTTTACAAGGTCGAAAAGTGCTTTTAAAACAAGAAAACAGAACTGTTACGCAGTATGTATTAAAAGAAGCGTAAGTATTGTATATTTGACCCCTCAGTCGAAATGGTTAATTCATGAGTTTAGTCACCGCAAAAGAAGTTGCACAAGCGATAAAAGTCGATAAATTTGGCTTTTTTGGTACTTTCTTAGGATGGTCCCTCATGAAAACACTCAAGATTTCGAGTTTAAATAAAATCTATGATCGAAATAAACACCTAAACGATCTTGATTTTTTAAACGCTCTTTTGGATGAGTTTAAAATCAAATTTGATATTCCAGAAGAAGATCTTAAACGACTCCCAAAAACAGGTGCTTATATCACGATTTCAAATCACCCACTCGGAGGGATTGATGGTATATTATTACTTAAACTCATGCTAGAACAGCGTGAAGATTTTAAAATTATAGCCAACTTCTTATTACACCGCATAGACCCCTTAAAACCCTATGTGATGCCTGTAAACCCCTTTGAGGACCGGAAAGATGTAAAATCAAGTATTACTGGTTTTAAAAATGCGCTTTTACACCTTCAAGAAGGATCTCCTTTAGGTATTTTCCCTGCAGGAGAAGTCTCTACCTATAAAGATGATAAACTTATTATTGATAAGCCTTGGGAAGAAGCTGCTATTAAACTAATTAAAAAAGCAGAAGTCCCTATCGTGCCTATCTATTTTCATGCAAAAAACAGCCGGCTTTTTTATCAGTTATCACGCATAAGTAGTACGCTACGAACAGCCAAGCTGCCCAGTGAATTACTCACTCAGAAAAATCGTGTTATTAAAGTACGTATAGGAAATCCGATACAAGTAAAAGCACAAAAAGAATATACAGATCTCCCTAATTTTACAGAGTTTCTCCGTAAAAAAACATATATGCTTGCCAAATCCTTTGAGACAAAAAGTCGTTTGAGCAACATCCCACAAACCCTAAAAGTTTCTAAAGAGCCTAAAGAAATTGCCGTCTCTATAAGTAGTGATTTGATCTACAATGAAATTGATGAATTACGTAAAAATGAACGCCGTTTATTACAGTCTAAAAACTATGAGGTTTTTCTTGCGCCAGCAGATGAGATGCCTAATACGCTTCAAGAAATAGGCCGCTTACGCGAAATCACATTCAGAGCCATTGGAGAAGGGACTAACGAGGCCATAGACCTAGATAAATTTGATCGCTACTACCATCATATGTTTTTATGGGATAGTACCACCAAAAAAATTGCAGGTGCCTATCGCATGGGACTTGGTTCTGAAATATTTAAAAAATACGGTATTGACGGGTTTTATTTGCAAGACCTCTTTCGTTTTGATACAGAACTACATACCATGATGAGTCAGAGTATTGAGATGGGACGTGCCTTTATCATTAAAGAATATCAACAAAAACCAATGCCGCTATTCCTATTATGGAAAGGGATTGTTCATACCACCTTACGTTTCCCAGAACATAAATACCTTATTGGAGGGGTAAGTATTTCTAATCAATTCTCAAATTTTTCAAAATCACTGATGATTGAGTTCATGAAATCTCATTACTACGACCCTTATATCGCACAATACATTCGTCCTAAAAAAGAGTTTAAGGTTCGCCTTAAAGATGCCGACAAAGAATTTGTTTTTGACGAAAGTGCCGCCGATCTCAATAAATTTGATAAGCTCATAGATGAAGTAGAGCCAGGCTCATTGCGACTTCCTGTATTGATCAAGAAGTACATCAAACAAAATGCAAAAGTCATTGCGTTTAATGTAGACCCTTTATTTAATAATGCTATAGACGGCCTGATGTATATCCGTATTGCAGATCTTCCTGAAAGTACGGTAAAACCAGTGATGGAAGAGTTCCAAGCAGAACTTGAAAAGAAATATGGACACAAAACTCAGGAAGAAGAGTAATCTTTAACCTACATACTCTCACCCTTTTTATAGTATTACTTAGTACGCTTTCGCGAACCTGCCTCGCCGGCAGGCAAGAGCATAAACAACGACAAAACTAGTTTTTATACAGTGCTTCGCCAGCAGCTTCATATTTGTCTCCTTTTGTCCACGTAGGTGTCACCGGATCATTTGCTATAAAGCGACCCGCAAGCACATACGCGCTAAAAAATTTAAACAAATAATCATAATCTAAGGTTTCTGCTTCATCTCCCGGTCTATGGTAATACTTGGTAACATCTCCATTAAAAGCCGTAAACCCTAAAGAAAATGTAGGTGAAGGAATTCCTTTTTTAGCAAAATTAACATTGTCACTTCTATCAAAAAGACCTTGCTCAGGAGCAGGATCATCAACTGCTGTTAATTCAAAAGCACTCGCTGCATCTTTAATATGTTGCGCAGCCGTCGTTCTAGGTAATCCAACAATAGTCACTAGTGATGTATCATTATACCCCGCATTATCACTATTAAAACAATAGACCATTTGCTCAAGAGGCAATACAGGATTCTCTACGTAAAAAGAACTTCCTAGTAATCCTTTTTCTTCTCCTGTAAACAAAATAAATAACGCCGATCGCTTTGTTGGGTGTTTTGCAAGGTTTTCTGCCATGCTAAGTACCGTTGTTGTTCCTACAGCATTATCACGAGCACCATTGTAAATAGTATCTCCTGTCGCATCTGGCGTTCCTATTCCTACGTGATCATAATGCGCAGAATATATAATGTACTCTTCCTTTAATTCGGGGTCTGTCCCTTCTACAATACCTATGATATTTTGAGATTCTACGATCTCTTCTTTTGGACCACTCATATGAATAGCAATAGAGATAGGGGTATCTTTTTTGAGGCCATTAGCCATTGTATTTTCTTTGTCCAATACCCACAGATAAGGCATGGTCACTTTTTTGTCTTCCTTTTTAACAACCCCAAGAGAGGAGCCATTAAAATTATGCTCAATAAAACCCCACATTTGATCTTCTGTATTTAGTAACTCAATAACAGCAACAGCGCCATGTTGTTTTGCTAATTCTTTTTTCTGATCTAATAGTCCAAAAGCAGCACGCGTATCTTTTGCCACTGCACTCCCCCCTTTTACAATAACAACCTTTCCGTCGACAGTGGCACCTTTATAATCCGCCTCTAATCCGTATCCTAGATATACAGCACCCTTGGAAAAATCAATAGCTGCTGTTTCTAAAAGCGCATAGTCTTGTATAGGCGCTCCATTAATAGAAAGACGAACATCTGAAGGAGGAGATTTTTTATAAAGATCTACCTTTTGATAATAATCTCCTGTTTTAGGATTGGGTTGTACGCCATAACTGCGTAAGGTATTTGCCAGATATGAAGCTGCTATTTTATTTTCAGGAGTTCCTGTTTCTCTTCCTTTTAATGAATCACTGGCTAAGAAATAAATATGGCTTTCTATTTTTGATTTATTAACTGTCTCTTGGACTTTACTCTTGTCATCCTGACTAAAGATACTTGTAGTACTCATTACTACTAAAAAGAGCGCTATTAATTTTTTCATGTTTTTAATTTATGTCTTAAAAATAAGTAATTCTAAGCCAAATTAGATGTCAGATAATTCCTTTTAAAATTATAACATCAAAATAGTTTGATCATATAGCGACTTATCTCTACTTTTAATTTTATAACTGCCTGATTAGATTAATATGAAACAAGCCACCACCATCGATGAAGTAATCTCAATACTAGAAGATATCATTACTACAGAAGTTGCTGGCAATAGCAATCTTGCATTTTTCCCTATCCTTTACAAAAAAGTAACGCAGCGAATTAAAGAAGGGATTGCTCAAAAAGAGTTTGATGACAATCCAAGAATGGAACGTCTTGATGTCATTTTTGCTAATAGATATCTAGCCGCATACTTCACCTATAAAGAGGGTCAAAAGCCCTCCCTGTCTTGGGAAAATGCTTTTCTGGCTGCCAAAAACCAAAAGCTTTTGATCTTACAACATCTACTCCTAGGGATTAATGCACATATCAATCTAGATTTGGGTATAGCGGTTTCAGAAACTATCGGGCCTCAAGGAGATTTACAAAACATACACGATGATTTCAATAAAATCAATGCGATTCTAGCTAGTATGGTTGATGGAGTACAGCAAAAAATTGGTCTTGTCTCCCCCTTCTTTTATTTACTAGATAAAGTCGCCGATGGTAAAGAAGACCTCATCGCCACCTTTAGTATCAATATAGCACGTGATGAAGCCTGGTTATTTGCCAACGAGTACCACAACGCACTAGATAAAGAAACCGTTTTTACAAAACGTGATATTTCGATAGGAAAAATAGCCCTCAAACTATCTATTACAAAAAGTAGGTTTTTACGCTGGGTGATCAAATTTATACGCTGGTTCGAACGTAAAAATGTGGCACAAGTCGCCAAGGTTTTGAGTAGTTAATACGCTTAGTACGCTTTCGCGAAAGCGAACCTGTGAGACCTGCCTACCGGCAGGCAGGTTCACTAACACTAGAAGCACATAGCCTTAAAGCAAAAAGCCACCCAACAAATCGCTGAGTGGCTTTATGATATACGAGATAATCTATTAATTTTTCAACTCTTCCTCATCACTAATTGATGAAGTATCTCTATTTTTTACGTATGTATCCAACCATTGGTCTTGCTCCCACAAAAGGTGAAGTATCGACTCTTTGGCACGATATCCATGGCTTTCTTTAGGAAGCATCACAAGCCTTGCAGTAGCCCCTAAACCCTTCAATGCATTAAAGTAACGCTCACTCTGCAAAGGATACGTTCCTGAATTGTTATCAGCAACTCCATGCACTAAAAGTAAGGGAGTTTTCATTTTGTCTGCATGCATAAATGGAGACATATTGTAATATACATCTGGTGCCTCCCAATAGCTACGCTCCTCGCTTTGGAAACCAAAAGGAGTAAGTGTCCTATTATAAGCTCCACTACGCGCTATTCCCGCAGCAAACATATTGGAATGAGAAAGTAAATTTGCAGTCATAAATGCGCCATACGAGTGTCCTCCTACGGCCACGCGATTACGATCTATATATCCTAAGGCATCTACCGCATCGATGGCTGCCTTTCCATTGGCTACTAATTGTTTTCTAAAACTATCATTAGGCTCCTCATCACCTTCTCCTACAATCGGGAAGGATGCATCATCTAAGACCACATAGCCACGAGTAACCCAATAAATCATAGATCCGTAATACAAATAGGTAAATTCATTCTTATTCTTAGTGGACTGTGCCGCACTACTTTTATCCTTAAATTCTTCTGGATATGCCCATAAAATCATAGGCATTTTTTCTTTCTTTTCCTTATCATATCCAACAGGCAGATACATCGTTCCTGAAAGCTCTAAACCATCATCACGCTTATAGGTAATCACTTCTTTATGCACATTTTGAATACTTGCAAAAGGGTTTTCAAAATCTGTAATCTGTGTGAGTTTGTTTTTCTTAATATTACGGATATAATAATTTGGATATTCGGTAGGAGATTCAATACGCACTAAGATCTCTCCTTTTTTCATGTCGATAGCGCTTTGTAAATTTTCTAACTTATCGGTATACGAAGATTCATAAAGGCGCTTTGTTTTTCCTGTTTTTAAATTCATCGCGTCTATAAACGGAAATTGTCCCTTCTCACTATATCCAGCACCCATTAAGAAAAGTTCGTTGTTTTCTATCGTGAGAACATTGCGTCCATATTCATTTTCATGTGTCACAAAATTACCTGGATCACTATACACATCTTGATAATTACGATCTGTTATGATCTTTCCTGTATTTGTAGAACCTGAAGGATTAAAAAGATATGTTTTTGTATTTCGGGTGTTCCACCAATAATCGTATGCTAGAGCTGTTTGGTCATTCCCCCACTGGATGCCACTAAAACGTCCTACCGTTTGTAATACCTTTTGAGGTGGCTTTGTAAAAGGAGCTTCTTGCATATACACCTGATCACGGTAGGCAACCTCTACTTCTGGATCTCCGTTATCCAAAACCTCTGCCCAAACTAGCGTTGCTGGTGCATCGGAGCGCCATTGCATACTACGCTTCCCTTTACGAGCTGCCATAAACCCTTTAGGTAACTCCTCAATAAGTGGCACCTCATTAATCGTTTTTACTAGCGTTCCATCTGCATTATAAACAACAGATGTTTGCGGAAAACGACGATAAGGCACGATATAAGAAAACGGTTTTTCTATCGTGGTAATCATCCAATATTTTCCGTCTGGTGATAACGAAACACCACTATACATATCTGCTTCTTTCCAAGGGGTGATCGTACCGTTTATGTCAAGTTTCATAAGACTAGACGTAGCCAATTGCTCAAAATTAAATACATCATTAGGGTTTTGCAATAAATCTTGGTACGTACGGTTTTGCGCTTTTGAGCCGTCACTTGTGGATATGGTAGGCCCCGTAGGAACTGCTTCTTCTGTATTAATCAATGCTTTTCTAGATGCTGGAATTACTTTTACTAGTAAGCTATTACCATCCTTAAACCAACGTATAGGATTTCCCATATTTGCATTGAGTGGTGGGGTTGCAAGCTTAGACACTTTTGCCGTCGCTACATCAAGAATCCATACCTCTACCGCATCTTCTACCGTGTTGGTAAGTGCCATTTTAGACTCATCTGGAGACCAACTAAAATTACTCAGCTTTGGATTATCGGGCAAACCAAGAATGGGCCTTTCCTTTTTTTCTGTAACACTCTTAATTTTTACGTTGTTGTAATAGGTCACACGGCTCCCAATATTGGTTTTAGGATTGATCCGAAGTCCGCCGAGACGTAATTCTTTTTCAGAAAGTGAGGCTATATCTTTATAACTGTCTCGATACAGTAATAACATGGTATTCCCTTCAGAATTCATCACGACACTAGGTGCGAGTGTGACATCTACAAGGTCTAAAATTTCTTTTGGAGGTTTTTGATAATCGAGATTGATTTGAGCAATAGCGCTAAAAACAAACAACAAAGCACTCAGTGTGAGGAATATTTTTTTCATTGGAAAATAGTTTTTTTTAAAATTACAGAAAAGTAACCGTTGAACCTGTTAATATTTTGTGAGAATGCACTTTGTATTTTTAAAAAAATATTCCCCTTAAAATTATAAGTGTTTTTCCACAAAGTCTTGGCAATAGGCTTTGATTTCATTTCTCGCTTTCGCGAAAGCAGCCTCTGTATCTTCTACAGAGCCCACAAACTTAGAGGGATCATAAAAATTATGGTGCAATCGCGTGGCATTGGGTGCGGCGATAAACGGACAGTTTTCATACGCATGGTCACATACGGTAATGATAAAATCCCAAGAGATCCCTTCATACTCATTTACGTTATTTGAGGTATGCGAAGTAATATCGATCCCATCTTTTGCCATGGTCGCTGCCGCTCCAGGGTTAATTCCATGTGTTTCTATTCCCGCCGAATAGATCGTGGCTTTATCACTTGCCATTACATTTAAATATCCATGTGCCATCTGACTACGGCAGCTGTTTCCTGTACAAAGTACGAGTACGTTTTTTTTCATAATTACTTCTATTTCATATCCACACTTTGACGATGCTCAGCATCAACTCCGTTGGATATCTAATTCATTTTATGCCCGCGAAGGCGGGTATCTTTTTTTAATTCTTCTAAATTTCTTTTTCTCTTGTTAGGTCTCGACTGCGCTCGACCAGACAATACAATAAAGAGTATTCAAATTAAATCACTTCTCCTTTCCAATAACACATTATCATACCAAACTCCATCACGCATTCCTAGTTTCTCTCTAGTTCCTACAACTCTAAAACCACAGTTTTCATGCAGTTTGACACTCGCTTTATTTTCTGGAAAAATCTTTGCTTGTAAGGTCCAAAATCCTGCTTGCTCACTTTCTGTAATGAGGTGTTGTAATAGCTTCTTACCGATGCCCATTCCTTGCGCTTCTGATGCTATATAAATAGTGACCTCTGCAACACCACTATACACGTTTCTTGAAGAAAACGGACTCAACGCACACCAGCCTACAATTTCATAGTCTGCTTCGGCAACAAAACGGCATTGGGGTAAAAACTTTGCATTCCATGCATCCCAATCAGGTACCTTGGTTTCAAACGTTGCGATCCCCGTATCCATACCTGTATTATAGATTTTCGCGCAAGCGGAATAATCTTCTTTTTGAAATAAACGAATTTGTGTTTTTTTCACTAGCGTATATTTTACAATGTAAGTCTCCTTTCCATTGGGAGACGCCTAACAACAACCTCCTCCTGGAGTACATTCGCCTGCTTGTGCTGTTACCGCTGCAGGTTCTGTGATTCCGCAGGTCTCTTTTGCTTTACAATCGGTAGGTTGCCCCGCTAATTTAAAGAGTAAATTGTTCCCGCGTATTTCGTAATCGTTAACATAGAGTTGTGCGGTGTGAAAATTGGCATTACTATACTCAATGCGTACTTCTGCATCCATGACATAGGGTTTCATTTTTCCAACTCTAGAGAGAATGGCCATTGCTTTGTAGGCACTCATAAATTCGGTTTTTCCTAGTTCTCTAGGGTCTTCCCACAGTTGGATGATCGTTTCTTTCCAAGCATCTACGCCAGCTCCACAATCTACAGAGTCAATGGTGACGTGTTTTACTTCAGTGATATGATAATTGGCTCCTACCAATAGATTAGGTGCATATTCAAATAACAATGATTTGCCTTGGTGCGCTTTGAGTAGGTCTATAAATTGGTGTGTTTTCATATTATAACTTTTTTGCTATTGTTCTTATTTTTTCAATCAACTTTTGGGTGTGTGCTTCTGTTGTAAATGGATTCATAAAAGTGGTACGTAGCCACATTTCCCCTTTTAAAACCGTAGAGACAATATAGAATTCGCCTTCTTCTAAAAGTTGCTTTCTAATGGTTTTATTAACCTCTTGAATTTTTGCTTTTGAAATCCCAGCAGTGTATCTAAAACACACAATATTACTTTGAGCTTCTAGGGCAATTTCAAAATCAGGATGTTGCTTTAGCACCTCAGAAAATGTACGACCGCTATCGTACAGTGTAGTGACAAAATCATCAAAAAAAGCAACACCATACGCATTAAGAATGGCATAAAATCGCAAACTCATCATGCTTTTGGTGCACTCAAATGTGCGTTTGGCATAATTATACCAATCGGGGTCATCATTTTGCTCCCAGAGGTATTGTGCTTTCTGACTAAAGGTCGCATAGCTATCAGCAGTATTTTTAAAAAGTACGGCGGTCGTAATAGACGAGGTGCCCATCATTTTATGACCATCTATAATGACAGAGTCGGCTTCGGCGATACCGTTAACTAAGTGCTTGTATTTTTTAGAAAAGATTGCGGCTCCTCCATGGGCGCCATCTACATGGAACCAGAGGTTGTTCGCTTTCGCGAAAGCGGAAACACCTTCCAAATCGTCATAAATTCCAGTACTGGTTGAAGGAGCACTGCCTATCACGGAAATGACTTCAAATCCGTCTTGTGTCGCTTTATTATAATACTGCTGCAACAGATCTACCCGTATTTTATAATCATCGCCTACGGGTACTTTGATAATACCGGCTTCTCCCAATCCCATAATACGCGCCGAACGATCTACGCAATAATGTGCCTCTTCTGATACCATAATGGCTAGTTTACGGCCGTGACCTTCATTCCAAACATCTGAAGAAGCTTTGGCTTTTCGAGCAGCTAATAGTGCGGTAAGATTAGCGAGGGTTCCGCCAGAGGTTAAAAAACCATCTCCGTTTGCCCAACCTATGGTTTCTGCAAAAAACTCAATCACCACACGCTCTATTGCAGAACTAGCTTGTCCCATTTCATAGACTGCCATCCCATTGTTAAGCTGTGCGCTCAACAAAGTGGCAAGCGCAGAAACTGGCACTGTAGGCGCTACTTGATGGCCAATACAATGAGGATGATGGATGTGTATAGAACGTTTTAAAACCGTTTCAAAAAAAGAAGGTGTAGGATGATTCTCGTTAGTGTATGCTTTCCAAAAAGCATACTCCTCTTGTGGATCTACCCACGCATTCATGGTAGGTGCTTCTCCCGAGATATTTTGTGCTAGATAGTGACTTATCTGTTGGACAAGGTCATTACCCTGCTCATTGAACAGCCGACTATCATACGCTTTGTGAAGTAACGATGTGCTCATATTCTAACAGCATTTTGCGCGTGTAGCTTCAAAGAAATCCTGAAAGTGTTGTTGCAATTGATCCCACTTTCTCAGATCAATACTATAATACTGTGCCTTCCCCTTAAACTGACTTTTAAGTAGGCCTGCTTTGCGTATCACTTGCAAATGTTGGGAAGTGGTGGGTTGTGACAATCGTATTTTTTCTGCAATATCCTGACATAAGCAACCGTCGCAGTCACCTATATATTCTAAAATCGCAACTCTAGCAGGGTTAGAGAGCACTTTGGCTAGGTCTGCCATTTGATTTGCTCTCATAGAATGAATGTGTCTTTTTGTAACGCCCATATCTTTAGTCTTTAGTCTTTAGTCTTTAGTCTTTAGTCTTTGTAAAAATAAGGATAAAAAGTAATATAGCAATATTACGATGTTAAAAATTATAAAAAAGCCCGAAAATCATCTTCAGGCTTTTTACATTTTATAGATTAAAACCAAGGCTTTCTACCTGCTTGGTAAGTGTTGTAAAATTCTTCGTCAGACTTTGTGAGGTATATAATTCCTTCTATTACGCCAACTGCCCATACAAGCATACTTGGTATTCCACAAAGAAACCAACCTACGACACCTACTACCAACATAATAATACCTTCTTTTTGGTAGCCCAAAATAAATTTATGAATTCCTAACGATCCTAAAAAAATAGCAAGTAAACCCGCAAGCATTTTCTTATTATCTGTGCTATTAGTTACTTTATTCCATTCTTCTTTGGCACTTTCTGAGAACTCTTTTGCAGATTCTTTTACATCATCTGCAAATTCATTTGCTTTTTCGCTGGCTTCACCAGCCATTTTTTTTGCTTTGTCTTTAAGATCGTCTCCTTGACCTTGATTTGTTTCTTCGCTCATTGTTTTTGTATGTTAGTGAGATAATAACCCTAAAACTATTAAAAAAAGAGGAAAAACTGACAGAAAAAACTTTTTTTCATTTATAAATAGGTCTTTTACCCCTATGCAACCTAGAGAAACGCCTTATCAATAGGTTCCCACAGTTCTATTTTATTTCCTTCTGGGTCTAAAATCCAACCAAATTTTCCGTAATCATAGGTTTCCATATCTCCTACAATAGTGACTCCTTCTTCTCTAAGTACTTTAAGTAGTTCTTCAAGGTTATCTACTCTAAAATTAAACATAAAGGGTTTCTCACTAGGAGAAAAATAGGTCGTATCTGCGCCCATAGGACTCCATTGGGTAGAACATTTATTTCCATTTTCATCTCGCCACCAGAACGTCCAACCGTATTGATCTGTTGGGATTCCCAAGTGGTTTTTGTACCATTCTTTTTGTGCATCGGGGTCTTCACTCTTGAAGAACATCCCTCCTATTCCTGTTACTCTTTTCATTTTTGTGCCACGCTTTTAGCGTGGTATCTTTTTAAATTTGTTACTACTATACTTTTTATCTCTGTTGTACTTTTTACCTAAATAGCAATTCATTGCACACATCATCTCCATTCTTTTCTTCAAATCCTAAAGGATAAAATGAAGATTTCTGATAGTCACCCTTCAGGGAGGGAAAAAATGAAGAACTCTAATCAAAATACACAACAGGTTTTTTATTTATTTCTTTTGTAAAATCAAAGATGAGATTATCGTAATAATAAGACCAATTACACTTACCAACGCAAACATAAACCCTCCAGAAAAGATCCCTAGTTGTGTTATTGACATTGCATTAAATTTTTCTTTTTGTGCCTGTGCTGCTGAAATGGCATCTGTGTCTCCAGACTCTTTTGCCGCAACTAACATCTTCTCCCCATAATTCTGATAAAAATCAGGATCAATTACGGTGACATATAATCCATCTACAACGGCAATTCCTAGCGCTGTAAAAAGCGCAATGAATATCCCTAAGACAAATGCCTTTTTGAAGTTAATCTGACCTCCATTTTCGGTATCTCTAAAGTGTTTGATACCAAAGAAGACAAATGAGAGTGCTACAAAAATGACTGTATAGCCTAGTATTTCAGATTGTCCTAAAAATAGAGAAGCTCCAAAACCGATCATGCCCGAAAGCAAGCCATATAGCACGTATTTGTAAATAATTTTTTTCATTTTATACTTGGTTAAAATTGTTTTCTCAAAAGTAACTCGTTATTCCAAAAACGCCCTCATACGAAAGTACCAAAACCATCCTACTTTGGTAGGAATCGCACTAAATGGGTAAGATGTGTAGCTCTTTTGCCTTTTGAATCGCTTGCGTACGGCGTTTGGCATCTAGTTTTAAAAGGACATTAGATACATGGGTCTTAATCGTACTTTCAGAAACAAAAAGGTGTTCAGCGATTTCTTTATTGCTATATCCAGAGGCCATTTCAAGCAAGACTTCATACTCACGCTTACTCAGACCAATCGCTTCGAGTTGTTTTTGATCGATCTCTTTCTGTACCGTTTCTTCTTTTCTAAATCGTTTTTGAATGAAAACACCTATCACAAAAAACACAATAGCAATACCACTGATGACGAGCTCAATAGTTAAATCTCCAGAAATTAATGCGTATTGGCTTAATTGAAGTAATGCTAAAATAGCAAATGCCAGCATCCCAAAAATTAAAATCGTTTTTTTCATTCGTTTTAAAAGTACTAAAACTTTGCGAGGATTTTGTCTACGATGGTCTGTGCTAGTTTTTGTTTACTTTCTATGGTCCATCCCGCAATGTGTGGCGTAAGAAGTACATTGTTTGCTGTGATCAAATATTTCAGTGGGTCGGGCATCTCTTCTTTTGAGGTAAAAAGGGTCTCAAAAGATAATTTCTCATATTCCAATACATCTAGTCCCGCGCCTTTTATTTTTCCGCTTTGTAAGGCAGTGACCAGCGCCGATGTGACCACACTTTTGCCTCGAGCGGTGTTGATGAGATAGAACGCTTTCGCGAAAGCGTTGATAAACCCTTCATCTACCATTTTATCAGTTTGAGGCGTCCAGGGCGTATGTAAACTGAGTACGTCTGCCTTTTTTTGTAGCTCCGCTAATGAAACTTGACGCGCGTGTGCATCGCCTACATTATCTAAAATATCATAGCACAATACCTCACAGTCAAACCCTTGTAGTTTTTTGGCGAACGCTTTGCCCATATTTCCATAGCCAATAATACCCACCGTTTTTCCTTCTAATTCCAACCCTCGATTGGCTTCCCGATTCCAATGGCCTGCTTTGACCTCAGCATCGGCTTGATTGAGCTTGTTAAACAGCGAAAGAATCATCCCAAGGGCATGTTCTCCCACCGCATTCCGATTACCTTCTGGGGCACTTATCAAATAAATTCCTTTACTTTCTGCATACGGAATATCGATACTTTCAAGACCTGCACCTACTCTTGCAATAAATTTTAAAGAGGATGCGGCATCTATAAATTGTTTGTCAATTTTAAACCGACTCCGAATTACAATCCCATCATACTTCGAAATAATCTTCTCAGTAGCTTCTTTTGAGATGGTATAGTTTTCTTCATTCTCGTGTCCTGCATTGGCAAGTTGCTCAATGAGTAATGGGTGGTTTTGATCTAGGTGAAGAATACGCATCATGAAGTAAAAAAATTAATTCAAATATACGCATTGGTTTGTCTACATAACAGCTTCTTTCTTTTTGGCAGGTATTTAGTCTTTTTTAATCAGAAATTACCATAGAATCTCGTTCAGTCCATATAAATAAGGGAATTCAGGCTTTTTTAAACCTTTTTTAGTACCTTTTTCAATCCTTATTTTTTTACATTTTTTAGGTGTTACACATAGATTTGTATCATACAAATTTCTAAAACATTATATGATGAAAAAAACAGCCTTACAGTTACTCACTCTTATCTTTTTTGTTACGATAAGTCACTATTCATACGGTCAAAAAAAGAAATCAACCAAAATAGATTCCTTTTATTACGAAGTGCCTAATTCTAAAAATCAATTCTTTAAAGTGAGTACATGGAATTCGGCAGATAGTTTGCTGGTTTCTGGTTATAGCAATTATACAAATAGCCTTTTTAATTCTGAAAGAACAGATTTTTCGTTAAATCGAAGGATACAGCTTACAGATAATTCAGGATCAAAAACAATTTCTATAGACGTAAATGAAGGCTCTCAAGAACTTATACTCTCCGTTAATTGTGATCTTACTTCTGGAGTTCTCAATGTTGAAATTTATGATCCTAAAGGAGTAAAAAGAGGAAATTTCTCAGTAAAAGGCAGTGGTCATAGTAATGATAAATCAGGATGGTCAGAGATCGTGGGAGGCGTCATTAATAAAAGGTACTTTAATCCTATGAATGGTACTTGGTCACTTAAATTTATAGCAGAAAAAGTCTCGGCAGCTATTTTAATCAGCACGAAAATCAAATAATAGCTAGTTGTCTTCCTTTATGAAAGTGATTTTTATTTTTTTTCTATCGCTCTGTACTTGCTGTATCTCTTTGAGCGCTATTGCTCAAAATTCGTCTGAAATACCTGCCATAAAAGGGACCTTTGTATTGGATTCGACATTGTGGGAGTCCAAAGCATACCTTTCTCATATCACATCTTTTAATGATATGTATACGATCTCAAAAGATATGATCATCGCAGAAACGACAATTAATGAAAATGGACATTTTGAATTTCCAACCAACTATTTTCCAAAAGAAGAGCAATTATACCGAATTCATTTTTCTAAAAAAGGAGCGCCTGTGGCTTCCCTTGTTATAGGCGGTCCAGAAGAAAATCATTTCTTTGTCATTGCAAGTAAAACAAAGGGGGTGACATTAAAAGGGTATTCTAAGGAATTCCCTTTTAGTAAAGTCGCTATTTTACACTCTACTCCTACAGCTTTACTTAAACAGGTAGATCTCATTGCTAGTTATGTAGATAGCACACACTATGCAGGGTCTCAATTAAAAAGAGAGTTTATTGCCGCTGCTGTTCATGAGCGTTTACGTACCATGGCAGACACCCTTACAGCTCCTTTACCATCTCTTTATGCATTATACAGAAGTGATTATAAAGCGCATGCAAAGGAATATCCCGAATTCTACAAAAACTATCTAAACAAATGGGAAAAAGAACGGTCACCTTATTTTGCGATCTTCCGAAAAGAACTTCCTGTCCAAAAAGGAACATCATCCTTGTGGATGTATTTCATGGTGGGCGGTTTCTTTTTTTTGACAGGCGTTTTTCTAACCGTTTGGTATTTGCAAAAGAAAAATAACCCTTCGAAAAAACTGCAAACATTAAGTATTCAAGAGCGAAAAATATTTGACCTTATGAAGGCAGGGCATTCTAACAAAGAGATCTCTGAGCAACACAACATTGGCGTGAGTACGGTAAAATCTCACGTGAGTAATATTTACAATAAGCTCCAAATCAAATCGCGCAAAGAAGCTATTGATTATTAAACCCTGAGTCATTAAGATTAAATCTTAGGGTATTCCGTTTGGGTTTTCTCGTGTTGTACATCGCCGGTATGAGCGGTGCTTAGTTTTTCAAAAAGTAAGAGATGTACTTCCTCTCCTTCTTCAGTCGTAGGACAGTGCTCTACCCCTTTGGGTACCACAATGATTTCTCCTTCATGTACGATTTCTGACCATTCTTTGTATTTTGGTCTGGAGCTTGTGCTGAGTGGCTCCAAAGTACGAAAGCGCATTTCCAATACACCCTTTTGGACATAGAATAATTCGTCTTCATTTTTATGACTATGCCATACAAACTCTCCAGAAATCTTAGCTAAAATTACTTGCATATCATCCACGATGGCAATTTGATGTGGATGCCATTGTGCGCTAAACTTGGTCAACTTTTCTTTAATATCTATAGGTTTCATAGTCATTATTTAGCTAATGAAGATACATAAAAGTAATTATCTAAATGTCTAAAAGAGGTAGATTAAAATGCCATTATGTAGCGCGATCAATTAGAGGCTCAATATTGAACGCGTCTTGCAGACTTCTCAAAATTGAGTTTATTTAATATATTAAAGACCCCGCTATGCAGCGGGATTAGTTCAACTTACAATATTGAGCGCATCTTGCAGACTTCTCAAAATTGAGTTTATTTAATATATTAAAAATCCCGCTATGCAGCGGGATTAGTTCAACTTACAATATTGAGCGCATCTTGCAGACTTCTCAAAATTGAGTTTATTTAATATATTAAAGATCCCGCTATGCAGCGGGATTAGTTCAACTTACAATATTGAGCGCGTCTTGCAGACTTCTCAAAATTGAGTTTCACTAATAAAATAAAGCGACAATCTCTTCTGGAATTCGCATGGGTTTGGCTTCTGGCATTTTGAGTAAACACCAATTGGTCACAGCAGTCACCACTACTTTTTGATCTTTTTTACGTGTAATGATCGTATGCCGTTCTGAGCGAACCCCTGCCATTTTCTCCACAAACGTAGTGACCACTAGTTCATCTCCTTCTAAAGCTTCGGCTTTGTAGGAAATATGATGATCTAAAACCACCCAAGCCATTTTTTTAATACCGATCCGTTCTTCTGTAGGGTCTTCATCCTTAAAATATGCAGCTGTGGCGTGATTCCAATGTTTGGAAGCCGCCGTTTGTACCCAATCCAAATACACCACATTATTGACGTGCCCTAGCACATCTATCGCAGATGAGGGGACCGTAAGTGTATATTCAAATGACTTTGAGGTCAAAACAGGATCATTTTGGCAATCCAAAAGTAGATTAAAATTCCGAAGATATCATTGCTCGTCGTGATAAAAGGTCCTGTGGCAATCGCAGGATCAATACCGCGTTTATGTAAGAATAAGGGGATAAAGGTTCCTATAATTCCTGCCATAATAATCACGACAAAAAGAGAAATAGAGATGGCCATGGCTGCTTTATAATCACCGTACCAAATCGCGGTAAAACCAAAAAGTACAATCCCTAGAATCAAACCATTTAAGGCGGCTAGGAACATTTCTTTTATTAATCGGTTTCCAATACTTCCTTTGACATCGTCATTGGCAAGACCTTGCACAATAATCGCACTGGATTGCACTCCTACATTTCCTGCCATCGCAGCAATGAGAGGCGTATAAAAAAATAAAAGGGCATAGTCTTTTAAAATATCTTCAAAACCACCCATAATCGTAGCAGCTCCAACGCCTCCTATCAATCCCAAAAACAACCAAGGCAACCGTGCTTTGGTAAGCTCCCAAATACTATCATCTGCCTCTACTTCTTGGGTAATACCTGCCGCCAATTGATAATCTTCTTTGGCCTCATCTCGTATAAAATCGACAATATCATCTATCGTAATTCGCCCTAACAATTTATTATCATCATCAACCACAGGAATGGCTTCTAAGTCATATTTCTGCATCACTTTAGCGACATCTTCTGCTTTATCATTAATGTGTACAGCATCCACTTTAGGGATATAAATTTCGGCTATTTTTGTTTTGGTATCTGATGTCAGAAGATCTTTAAGCGATAACCTTCCTATGAGTTCATTCTCTTTATTGACCACATAGACCGAATGCACACGGGTCACTTCTTCTGCTTGCCGACGCATTTCTCTCACGCATCCTGCTACCGTCCATGTTTCTTTTACTCGAATAAGCTCTTTTGCCATCAATCCACCAGCAGAATCATCATCATACTGCATCAGCTCACGAATGTCAGCCCGATGCTCTTCATCTTCTATATGACCAATCACCGCTTCTTGTGTCACTGTATCCAGTTCTGAAATAGCATCTACCGCATCATCGGTATCCATTTCTTCAATCTCTTCGGCAATTTCTTTTGGGGTGAGGCTATCTAGTAAACGTTCACGTACATCCTCATCAAGTTCCATGAGGGCTTCAGAAGTCGTCTCACTGTCCAATAAACGCACCAAATACAGCGCTTCTTCCCAATTGACAGCATCTAGTGTTTCAGCCAAATCGGCAAAATGCACCTCTTCAAAAAGTGCCAACAACGCAGTGTCATTCCCAGCACTGATGTGTGCTTTTATTTCTTCTAGTAATACGTCTGAAATTTCAAATGACATACGATTTCTTTTTGAGCGATCACAAATATAGGAAAACCCTATTCCAAATCCGATGTAATATCACGGGTAAGTGTTATGAAATCCTGAACGGATAATTGTTCTGGGCGTTGGTTGAGTATTTCGCTTTCGCGAAAGCGGTCACTTAACAACATCCCTTTTAAACTATTTCGTAAGGTTTTACGGCGTTGTTGAAATGCCATTTTCACCACTGTATACAATTGCTGCTCCTCGCAGCCTATGTCTTTATAGTTGTCTTTACGTCGCAATCGAAGCACCCCGCTATCTACTTTAGGTGGCGGAATAAACACTGTGGGAGGCACCGTAAACAGATACTCAGCATCATAGTATGCTTGTGCCAATACCGATAAGATTCCATAGGTTTTACTCCCGTGCGAAGCACAAATACGTTGCGCCACTTCTTTTTGAAACATCCCCGTAAACTCAGGAATCCGTTCTTTATTTTCTAAGGTTTTAAATACAATCTGCGTCGAAATATTGTACGGAAAGTTTCCGGTAATCGCAAACGATTCCGATGGGAATACCGTGTTAATAGGATATTTTAAAAAATCGGCTTCGAGGACTTGAAATTTGTCGGGACTGCTTATTTTTTGCTCTAGTTTAAAAGAACTGTTCAAATACGCAATCGACTCGCGGTCCAAATCCATAGCGATGAGATCGATGGGTTTTTCGAGGATATATTTGGTTAACACCCCTGTTCCTGGTCCTATTTCTAAGACCTTAGTGTAGCCTTCTAACGTGAGGGTATCGGCGATTTGTTTTGCAACCTCTTCATCTCCCAAAAAATGCTGCCCAAGGTGTTTTTTTGCGGTTACCCCTTGATCACGATTATTAGATTTTGAATGTGGTTTTTCAAAAGTACGCTTTGATGTTGATTTCGAATTTGAATTTTTTCTACCCATGTATGCTATTGTCTCTATAGGTTGCTCTATATGCTACAAAGCAAAGGTACACTTCCTTTTTTAGATCGTTATTCTATGATGATTTTTTATCTACTTTCCTGTGAGTCATTAATGCGTTTCTGCAAATGCTTCGCAATCTCTAATTGTTCTTCTTTTGTAAGCCAAGAGATATTCAAATCTACTCTTCTTCCATTTTTTAGTATCAGATAAGGTTCACTACCTCCTCTAGATATTTCGTAACGCTTTATTTCGTCATAAAAGAAATCTTCCTCTTTCACGGTCACTTTATCTCTGCCAAAACCTATGATAAAGTTAATCCCTCGGTTATTAAATAAGATATCTTTAATTGTTCTTCCAAATCGTTTTATGGAAGTAATAGGATCTATACCATGTGCAACCCAGCTAAATGCAAAATCGATAAGAAAAATAACGTATATATGCTGATAGGATACAATAACACCTAAAACATAAATAGCCAGTTTAGCCAGAAACCAAAGGGATGTTCGTTTTATATAATATTCCTTTTGCATCAATGCTCCCCGATCACTTCCAATTCTGTTCGAAACGCCACAAACTTCCCTGCAAATTTATTGCTTTGTGCTCGGAGCGTCTCAGCATCTTGATCGTAATAGGCTTGTAAGGTTTCTTTACTAGGGCTTGTGTATTGGACAGAATAAGTAGTACCGCCCATTTCTTCTTCCACAAGCACTTTGGTCATAAGCGCTTTGGTGAATTTGCCTGTAGCAAGCATCTCAGGAATATGGGCTTCTTGCATCCAAGCAAGCCATTCCTTTTCTATCGCTGTTTCAATATTGATGGTGACGTTGTATATGATCATAGTGAAAAAATAGGATTCTATGTTAAATATAGCGGATGAAATGTGTGTATTCATTTTTTTCTTGATAAAGAAACGAACCAAAAAAATCAAGACTTAATAAGATTTTACTAAAAATTTCTTTCGCTACGGCACAAAAATAAAGTTTTTAACTTTTAAAAATTCATATTACAAGGATGCTGTTGTTCGTTGTTTACAACTTTTGTCTTACAACAATTTTTGCTTAACCCTTCGCTTCAATTCATTTTTTACGTAAAACCTTCTTAGGTCAACCCTACATTGAACTTCTCATAAAACAACAAATGCTTATGAAATAACTCACTCCATTCGGTATGGGGTCAAAATTTACACTAATTTATCGCATCACCTCTCAATGCCCTGAATCGTTTTTGGGCTTCTACGTAGTAGATGCTATCGGCAAAATCAAAAATGATTCGTTCGTAATTACTTTTGGCCTTTTCGGGCTCTTGCAGAGGGCCTTCATAGAGTTTTGCCAAGCGGTAATAGGCATCATCTGCGAGAATGCCGTCTTTGTAATAGTCGATGATGGTGTTGTAATTTTTTTCTGCTTTCGCGAAAGCGGACTTCGCCTCATAAAGTTTTGCCTGTGCGAGCAGTGCTTCGTCTTCTATGCTCTCTCCTTTATGTTGCTCCAGAATCTCATCATACACCTTGATCGCTAAATCAGGTTTGTTTTGATAACTCAGCAAATCGGCTTTAGCATATTTCTTAAGCGCTGTTTGTAATGTATCTTCTTGAGAATTATCTCGAATCACGAGTAACAGTGCTAGTGCGTCGTTTGCAATAAGCTGCGTCGCACTCGATTTTAATACATTTAGTTGCGTTTCAGCCCACGCAAAATCTGTTTTATAATAACTGGTTCTCGCCACTTTAAAACGTGCTTCCTGAGAGATGGTATTGTTTTTTATTGTATTCTGAATTTGCGAATAGTAAATAAGCGCTTGATTAAACTTTTCTTCCAATACTAAAATATCAGCTAGTTCCATTTTAAGCCTTGCTTCGTCAAAACGATTCATCTCTTGTTTAAGGCTTTGTTTTAAAAAGGTTGCGCCTTCGCCAGGGCTTCTCATATCAAAGGCTAAAAAATGGGCATAATCTATTTGGATCAGTATGGTGTAACTATTAATTCCATGAGTTTCAAGAAGTGCCTCAAAGCGACCGCGTATAGCTTCTAGCGCTGAGGATGTTGTCGCTTTTTTAATTTCGATTTTTAACAATTGCTGCTCGGCATCTAGTAGCGTCTCATCGTCTATCGCCACCTCTTTGATATATTCCAAAATCTCTTGTGCATCTTCTAAAGCATTTGCCTCTATGGCAATTCCTGCAAGGTCAATGACGCCCGTAATATTCCCATCGGTACGCTTAAAGATAGCTTTCTCTTGTATAAATGCTTTCCTGTATTCTTTCTGCTGAATAAATAACCAACTCAATAGCTCGTTATAAATAATATTCTGTTCGGATTGAAGTCGTTTAAGAAGTATTTTCCGAAAGATTCCATTGGCTTCATTAGTAGGATCTTCTGTGATATAGATTGCAAAATTTCGTTGTACCGATGCAATGTATTCTTGATTTTCATTCACCAAATCGAGGTAGCTATCAAACATTTTTTCTAGTTGTCCCAGCTCTCCATAAATACGGGCAAGTTGAATATTAAAATTGCTATTAGGATTGGCCTCCATTCCTGCTTGATAGGCACGTATCGCTTCTTCCAGCAAACTATATTCCTGAAACGTTTTTCCTATACGATATGCACTAGATCTGCGATCTTTTACAAGTTGAATCGCGGTATTATAATTAATTTTTGCAAGAGAGTCTTGTCCTTGTAATTGATAGTTATGACCCAATTCTACCAACAACAGTCCTTTATAACGTGAATTTTCAATTTCTTTTTCTATAAAAGCTGTCGCCTCGGTATACTTTTCAAGTTGTTGATACGTTTTGATCAGCCCTACTAATGCCGCATTATTATTCGGTTGGTTTTTGAGTGTTTTTTGATAGGAAATAAGCGCTTTTTCAAATTGACCTTGATCATAGTAATTCCGTGCGAGTTGTTCTGTTTGCGCTTTCGCGAAAGCGAATACCCCCAAAATTAATATGACACTAAAAATAAACCGCTTCTTCATAGACGCTAAAGATACAGAAAAGCGCTTAACACTAAATCCCTTCACCTAGAGGGAGAAGGGATTTTTAACACTATTTTGTAACAATTTCTAGTCGATCATCTCAAATCCGCAATATGGGACGAGTGCTTTGGGGATTTTAATGCCCTCTGGTGTCTGGCAATTTTCAAGAATTCCTGCAAGAACACGTGGTAAAGCGAGTGCACTCCCGTTAAGGGTATGTGCTAACATTTTCTTCCCGTCTTTGTCCTTGATACGCAACTTTAAGCGGTTGGCTTGAAAAGTCTGAAAATTAGATACAGAACTGATTTCTAACCAGCGTTCTTGCGCGGTAGAGAAAACTTCAAAATCATAGGTAAGATGTGATGTAAACCCTAAATCACCGCCACACAATCGTAAAATACGGTAGGGTAATTCTAGCTCATCCAAAATGGTTTTTACGTGATCCACCATGCCATCTAACGCTGCTGCTGAGTTATCTGGGTGCTCTATACGTACAATCTCTACTTTGTCAAATTGGTGTAGTCTATTAAGGCCACGCACATGTGCGCCATACGATCCTGCTTCGCGACGGAAACAAGGAGTATATCCCGTACAGGTGATAGGCAACTCGCTTGCGTTGATCATATCACCTCTAAACATATTGGTCACAGGAACTTCTGCCGTAGGAATCAGGTATAAGTCGTCTTCTGTGACATGATACATCTGCCCTTCTTTATCGGGTAATTGCCCTGTTCCAAAACCAGAGGCTTCATTGACAAGGTGTGGCACTTGATATTCTGTATACCCCGCTGCGGTATTTTTATCTAAAAAATAACTGATTAAAGCACGTTGTAGACGAGCGCCTTTTCCTTTATATACCGGAAATCCTGCTCCTGTGATTTTTACACCCAGCTCAAAATCGATAATATCATATTTTTTGGCAAGTTCCCAATGCGGCTCTGCCCCGTTGTGTAATACAGGAATATCTCCTTTTCGGAATACTTCTTCATTATCTTCATCAGTATTTCCTTCAGGAACACTATCATGAGGAATATTTGGGATCGTAAACAGCAAACTCTGAAGTGCCTCACTAGCCTCATTAAGTTGCTCTTGTAATCCTTTAGATTGCTCTTTTAGACCTGCTGTTTTTTCTTTAAGAAGATTCGCTTTTTGGGCTTCTCCATTTTTAAAGAGGTTTCCAATCTCTTTTGAAAAAGTATTACTATCGGCTAAGACTTGATCTAATTGGGATTGTGAAGAACGACGCGTTTCGTCCAAAGCAAGTACTTGATCTAACAATGCTTCTGCTTGATCTATATTTCTTTTTTTAAGTGCTTTTGCAAAAGCATCTTTGTGTTCTCTTATTTGAGCTACTTCCAGCATGATCGTGTCTTTTAGAATAAGTTGGCAAATTTAAGGAAATAGTGAAATTAAGAGCGATTATTCTTTATCTAAATAATCGCCACTGTCTAAGATCCATGTAGCATGGTTCCACGGATCCCAAGAAACGGCAGCTAAATCCACCTTTGAATCGATGAGTTTTTGAGATTTTCGTCCATTAATTCGAACGCGCGCATTGACAAATACGGAGATATCTTGACCTTTGGCAGCATATTCTCTTTTAAGGTATTGTGCAAATTGCCATATAAAATCGGGTTTTGTCCCAATATTACGCAGTTGTTTTTTTGACAAATAGTCATTGAGATTAACAGACGTCTTCTTGTTTGTCGCCTTATCTAGGATGGTAAAGTGACTGGATCCTGATTTTGTACGGAGCATCATTCGCCAACTTAATCGATGTCCTTCTTCGGACCAAAGTACATTGTCCTCTATCAACCAATGCCTAGAGGGAAGTAAGATTTGAGAGACAATATAGACTCCTATAACCACCAGCCCTAAGTTTCTGAATTTAGGTACTCTTACTTCTTGTTTGGCTAGATAAAAAGGTTTCAACGTTTTTCCTCTTAATAAAAGAAAACCGATAGCCTTTGAAGGATAAAACAATAATTTTGATTTTTGAGAAATATTCAAAAGGATACTCCGGATTTTCTTCTGCTCCAATTCTTTAAAGAAAACACGATGTATATATTCAGCTGGGTAGAAAAATAAGGTAAATGCCAACGACATATAGGGGAAAATCCCTATCTGAAATACCACCGAGTTAAAAAGGTGAAAGAAAATAGAAATGATAAACGCCCATTTACGGGTTTTTTTCCATAATAAGGCTGGGATGATCAACCCATCAAAAATAATTCCTACATACGCCACTACCCACGGAACCCATGGCAGTTGCAAAAAATCTCCAATACCCCAGATATTTTTTCTGCCAGACATCAGTAATTGTGGGGCTGTCCCATCTAACCAATCTGGATATAACTTAGCAATCGAGGCATAGGTATACACAATCCATAATTGGGCGATAATGAACAAAGGCACCCATCTTGGCATGCTTTCGTCTCGGAGGGAAGGATTTCTTTTAGTGTCCAGCGAAAAAGAAGTGTGTGCTGGAAATAACGTCATAATCCACAGCAAGAGCATTAATAAATAGTAATGATTATTGTACGCAGATTTTTGCATGAGATACACGACACTCCACATAATAGCGTAGGCGATAATAGCCAATCTATAGCGATACCCTAGCATGACCATGGCTCCAAAAACACCCATCACAATAAAATAGGCATACATGTGAGGTCCTGTACCGGGGAAGGTTTGAAAAAAGTCAAACCCAATAAAATTAAAGGTAAACTCAGGCTCTACAAAAATACGGCGCACCCATCCTGTAGCGATTGCCCCCCAAGCTTCTAGCATAATCAATAACCCAAAAAACACCCTAAAAACAACCAATGGGCTGTTATCTATACGTGCAAAAAGAAATTGATTCACTTTCATAGAGGTCAGTCTTTAATCGATTGAATATAGGTGCGTGAAAATACCTCATCGGCTTTCATGGCTTCGACAAGCAAATCCACCGATTCAAAATGCTGCTCTCCACGGATTTTGCAAAGCATTTCAATGGAGAGGCGTTTGTTATATAAATCGCCATCAAAATCAAAGAAATACGTTTCGACAGTTTGTTCTTTCCCTCCTACCGTTGGGTTGGTTCCTATGTTCATCATTCCATACACAAGTGTATTGTCTATGAAAGAACGAACGACATAGACCCCTTGTCCTGGAATAAGCTTATACGCTTCTGATATTTGAAGATTTGCAGTTGGATATCCTAATTTTTTTCCAAGGTTTTTACCGTGTATAACGGTGCCTTCAAGCATCATAGCATACCCTAAATAAGCATTTGCTTTTTTGATATCACCTTCATGCAGAGCGGTTCTTATTTTTGTAGAACTTACCGCAACGTCTTCCAATTCTTGTTTTGAAATTTCTTCTACCTCAAAGCCAAATTGTTCTCCATAGCGTTTTAAATCGCTAATATCTGCTGTGCGATTCCGTCCAAAACGATGATCATATCCTATGATTACCTTTTTTGCGTGAAGCGCATGTACCAAAATCTCTTCTACAAAATCTTCGGCATGCATCTTTGAAAAATCAATCGTAAAAGGATGTACTACGAGATGATCTAATCCTAATTTTTCTAATAAAGCGCCGCGTTCTGTGATGGTATTAATTAATTTGATGTTTGCATCTTTTTGCAAGAGCATCCGAGGGTGCGGAAAAAAAGTAAGCACTACAGATTCCCAACCATTTGCTTTGGCACTTTCAGTAAGCCTAGCGATGATCTTTTTGTGTCCTATATGAACGCCATCAAACGTCCCTATTGTAACGACGGTTCCTTTGGTACTGGTAAATGTATGTGCGCTAGCGTGTGTTTTCAATCTTATTTTCCGTTATATGCATTCATCGTATTTGAGATCCCTGCTCCTACAAAAGAGGTGATCACTTCACAACTCTTATCTAATCGCTCAGGAAGTGCCGCTTCTTCTTCACTGGTCCATTCTCCAAGAACATAATCTACTTGTCTTCCTTTAGAGAACTGATCGCTGATTCCAAAACGAAATCTATTGTAGGTTGTTGTACCCAATTGTGCTTGAATATCCTTGAGTCCGTTGTGGCCTCCGTCACTTCCTTTGGTTTTTACTCTGATGGTTCCAAATTCTAGATTCAGGTCATCGGTAATCACCAATAGGTTTTCTATAGGAATTTTTTCTTGTTGTAACCAGTATCTCACTGCTTTTCCGCTCAAGTTCATGTAGGTATTTGGCTTAAGGAGCACCACCGTCTTTCCTTTGACTTTGGTTTTGACGATATCGCCTAATTTTTCTGTTTCAAAAGAGGTTTGGTTCGCTTTCGCGAAAGCGTCCAACACCTTAAAACCAATATTATGCCGTGTATTTGCGTATTTGGGACCTATATTACCCAAACCTACAATGAGAAATTTTTTCATAGGATCTTCAACAGATGTTTCTCTCTCTTTTTGCTTAAAAATGCGATTGAAAAAAGAAAACATAGTGCACTGTTTGTTTAAAATATAAAAGTACTAAATGCATTACGCCTTGACAAATATCGTCTCCACTAAAGTGCGTTCTGAATTTACTTTTTTAGAATTGTGGCTCATTATAGGATATTCATAAAAAAAGCGCCTTACAAATGTAAGACGCTTTTATATGGTACTAAGAAAAACTATTTATTCTGCAGCCGTTTCTTCTGGTGCGTCAGCAGTTTCTCCTTCTTCTTCGTCTTCGTCATCTACATTGACAGCGTTACGAGATGTTCTTACTTGACAAACCACTGTGTTATCAGGGTGCATAAATTTGTAAGCTTCATTTTCAAGAGCAGTTACATATAACTTGTTTCCTATTTTAAGGTTGGTAATATCTGCCTCGATAAAATCAGGAAGGTTATCTGGTAATGCTTTTACTCTTAACGTACGGTTATTCTTACGAAGAACTCCTCCATTAAGAACCCCTTTAGAACTTCCTACAAATTTTACAGGAATAAGCATCATCACTTCTTTATCATCAAAGATTTGATAAAAATCAACGTGTAAAATACGATCAGTTACTGGGTGAAACTGAATATCCTGAAGGATGGCACGGTATGTTGCTCCTTCAAGTTCAATATCAACAGTATGCGCGTCTGGTGTGTATACCAATCCTTTAAACGCTAATTCTGGTGCGCTAAAATGCATTGGTTGATCCCCTCCGTAGATTACGCAAGGTACCTGTCCAGCATTACGTAAGGCCTTAGTAGCTTTCTTGCCCACGCTTTCTCTTTTAGATCCTTTGATCGAAATTGACTTCATTTTAAAATATATTAAGTATTAATTAATTACATAACAAACTTAGATGCAATACTGGTGTTGCTGTTTACACGGTGCATCACATCTGCAAATAAGTGTGCACAACTCAGGACTTTTACTTTGTCACTCTTGTGCTCTTTAGGAATTGAATCGGTTACGATTAATTCTTTAAGTTGACTATTGTCTAATTTTTCATACGCATTGCCACTTAAAATAGCATGTGTACAGATTGCTCGTACACTTAATGCGCCTTTCTCCATCATCAAATCTGCAGCTTTTGTTAAAGTCCCTGCGGTATCTACCATATCATCCACAAGAACGACGTGCTGTCCTTCTACATTTCCGATAAGCTCCATGTGAGAGATTACATTTGCTTTTGCACGTTGCTTATAGCAAATCACCACATCACTTTCCATTGCTTTACTGTAGGCATAGGCTCTTTTACTACCTCCCATATCTGGGGAAGCAATCGTAAGGTTTTCTAATCCTAGGCTTTGTAAGTAGGGTAAAAAGATAGTGGAAGCAAACAAATGATCTACGGGCTTTTCAAAAAAGCCTTGAATCTGATCTGCGTGTAAATCCATGGTGATGATACGCGTAGCGCCTGCGGTTTCTAATAAGCTTGCTTTTAACTTTGCTGCAATAGGAACTCTGGGTTTATCTTTACGATCCTGACGTGCCCATCCAAAATAAGGAATCACCGCTGTGATGTGTCGTGCTGAAGCTCTTTTGGCAGCATCTAGCATGAGTAACATTTCCATCAGGTTATCACTGTTTGGCATGGTACTTCCAATAATAAACACTCTAGAACCACGTACCGACTCTTCAAAAGAAGGTTGAAACTCTCCATCACTATAGGTAGAGGTAATCACATTGCCCAACGGTTGCCCGAATTCTTTTGCGATGGCTTCTGCAAGAACTTTGCTTTTTTGACAAGCAAATATTTTAGGTTGTGGTACTGTAGCAGTCATTTTGGTAACAGTTAACAGATTGATTAATGGTTCCTTTCTTAAAAAGGAGGTGCAAAAATAGTAATAAAAATAAGTCTAGCCTTAGAAAAGTAAGGCTTTTATGCGGTTTGCTTAAAATTATTCTTTAATTTTGCTGTTCCTAATAGCCGAAATGGCGGAATTGGTAGACGCGCGCGACTCAAACTCGCGTTCCTTTGGAGTGTGGGTTCGATTCCCACTTTCGGTACTAAACGGGATGCTTTCATATTTTTTGATGGTGTCCCGTTTTTATTTCCTCCTATATCTCCTGCTATTGTTGGGATTGCGCTAAAAATAGAATTTACTCTAATGGTTCGATAACGGTCATTTTTGTGATCAAACAGGATTCCTTCGGGAAATACCATATTTTGAATTCTTCTCTTTGTCTCCAAATCTCCTGAACTCCACAATACCGATAGTTTCGAGGAATAATCAACTGCATACTCCACCGCTTTTTCAAGGTTCGATACATCTAAGCTGTTTACTTGCAAATATTCTTGCTTTTCTACTCGCTCCTTCTCTGATTTGCTTTTAAACTTTAAGTACTGCTCTCTTGATATTTCATCAAAAACAAAACGCTCCTCTAATCGATCTATTCTTTTATCTAATTCCCTTACTTGTCTTTCTATCGCTTTTGTTTCTTGTAATTGCTCTTTATGGTATTCTAGGAAGGTGTACTTCATTACCTCTTTTAAAGGGGCTATATACTTCTGATCACTTAATTGATATGTTTTGAGTAGTTCTTCAAACTTTTGGTGCATCACTCTAGCGCTTCTATTCTCTCTGCTACCTCTTCGGTTATTCTTATAATAATACAACCCTTTTCTTTTTACCAAATAGCCTGTATAATATCCACCACAAGAACTCGCCTTAATAAATTGCTTTAAAGGTAAATTCTCCTCGTCTTTATTGTAGGATTGGCTTTTATCCTTATTTCGTAAAGAATCATTGATTTTTAAAAACAACTCTTTAGAGATAAGTGCTTCGTGTCTACCTTGCACGATCTCATCAGGAATATGCGAACTCACTATTAAACCGCAATAGAAAGGATTTCTAAAGTAATCACTCAGCTTCTTTTGATTAATAATCAATCCTTTTCTTTCAAGTTTCTCTGCAATCTCTCTATGGCTTAGATTCTCATTAGCCTTCCACTTAAAAGCATACCTCAATAACTTCCCCTGTTCGT